>DATHPX010000175.1:0-12525 GCA_035483335.1 Caulobacteraceae bacterium
TGCTTCGGTGAAAGGTTTTCCTGGTTACGGCGTGTATTCGGCGAGCAAGGCGGCGTTGCGCTCATTCGCACGCACTTGGCTCAACGAACTGAAGGGCAGGAATATCCGGGTGAACGTGCTGAGCCCGGGGCCGATCGCCACGCCGATGCAGGACCAAGTTCTCGACGAGGCGGCGAAGCGGATGTTCGAATCCCTGATCCCGCGGGGAAAGATGGGTCGCCCCGAGGAAATTGCGGCGGTCGCGCTGTTTCTTGCTTCAGACGATTCGAGCTTCGTGAATGGGGTGGAGTTGTCTGCCGACGGCGGCATGTCGGCCATTTGAACAGGCGGGCGAGAGCGTGTAGCGGCGCCGGTCCCTGAAGTTGTGCGGACAAGGCGCCTACCATGTCCCAGCGAAATAGTGAGGTTCCGATGAGCATCGAAGAGAATGTCCAGATCGTGAAAGATTTTTTTGTCGCAATGAGCCGTGGCGATAGACAAGGCCTGCTGGCGTTGTCTGCCGAAGACATTGAGTGGGTCATTCCGGGCGAGGACTGGCCGCTGGCCGGCACGCACCGCGGGCACGCGGGATTGGCGGATTTGCTTCAGAAGGCTTCCGACACGTTGGAGACTTCTTACCCAGAGCCCCCCGAATTCGTAGCGCAAGGAGACCGGGTTCTGGTCGTCGGCTTCGCCAAGGGGAGACTCATATCTACGAAGAGGACGTTTGAGGACCATTGGGTCTTCGCCATAACCGTTCGAAATGGCAAACTCACAAACATCCGGGAGTATATCGACACGCAAGCGCTGGCGCGGGTCTCCGAGATGGCAGCAGGCCCCGGGTAGACGGCGGAAGTATTCGATCCTTCGATCAAGGGTGAGACCGATCGCTTCACCTATCGGTTTGTGAAGCTCTGACTGCGAGTCATCCGCCCTACGGGGAGACCATCTTTCGCATGCATTAAAGCGGCGCCGCTTCGACACAGCGCAGCCTCGGCTGGCCGCTCCTTTGAGCAACGGCGTGGGCGTGACCCAGCACCGTTGAAGGCCGGGGAATCACGACCAACACGGATCGGAGAAAATAGTGAGCTACGCGATTGTAGGATTCGGTGCGGTAGGCCAGGCCCTCGCCCACGCCTTCGCCCGTACAAACATCGAGGTGACCGTCGCGAGCCGCCGGCCGCCCGAGGTGTTGGCGCCGCAAGCACAGGCGATTGGACCCACGGTCGTCGCCAAGTCGCTGCGGGAAGCAGTCAATGCCGACACAATCATCTTGGCGGTCCCTTTTGGGGAGCACGGCGAGGTTGCGAAGGCCCTGCCGAGCTGGGAAGGCAAGACAGTCATCGACGCGACGAACGCGTTTGGAGTTCTCCTTGAAGAGCTGGACGGCCTCCCGTCCTCCGCCGTCGTCGCGAAGGCATTCACAGGCGCCAAGTTCGTGAAAGGTTTCAATCACCTGCCTGCGGCCACCCTGGCTGCCGATCCGATCGTCGAGGGCGGCCACCGGGTCGTCTTTCTGTCGAGCGACGACGAGGACGCGACCGCTTCCGTGGCGGCCTTGGCCAAACAACTCGGGTTCGCACCCGTCAAGCTGGGAAAGCTCAACGAGGGTGGCGCGCTGGTACACGCACGCGGCCGAACTTGGGGCCAGCTCATCTTCCAGGACTTGTTCAAGAAGGAGCAGTAATCGACTACGATCGTTTGATTTGGCCCGAGAAGCAGAATTTCAAACGTCGGCCATCTACTGCTATCGACGGACCAGGATTCGCCCGAGTGTCCTCTGCTATCCGATACGACTCCACGGTACCCGCTTTTACTCCCACTCGATCGTCCCCGGCGGCTTGCTCGTCACGTCGTAGACCACGCGGTTCACCCCCCTCACCTGGTTGACGATGCGCGTCGCCGCGCGGGTGAGCACCGGCCAGGGGAATTCGAAGACGTCGGCCGTCATGCCGTCGCTGGAGGTGACGGCGCGCAGCGCCAGGACGTTCTCGTAGGTGCGGGCGTCACCCATCACACCCACGGTCTTCACCGGCAGCAGGACGGCGAAAGCCTGCCAGATGGAGTCGTAGAGTCCCGCCTGGCGGATCTCGTCGAGGTAGATGGCGTCGGCCTTCTGCAGCACCGCGACCTTCTCGGCGGTAACCTCGCCGGGGATGCGGATGGCGAGGCCCGGTCCCGGGAACGGGTGGCGCCCCACGAACGCCGGCGGCAGGCCGAGCTCGACGCCGAGCGCGCGCACCTCGTCCTTGAAGAGCTCGCGCAGAGGCTCGACCAGCTTGAGCTTCATCCGCTCGGGCAGGCCGCCGACATTGTGGTGGCTTTTGATCGTCGCCGAGGGTCCGCCGAGCGGGGAGACGCTCTCGATCACGTCGGGGTACAGGGTGCCCTGGGCGAGGAACGCTGCGCCCTCGATCCGCGCGGCCTCCCGGTCGAAAACCTCTACGAACTCGCGGCCGATGATCTTCCGCTTGGCTTCGGGATCCGCCACCCCTTCAAGGGCGCCGAGGAACCGCTCCGCGGCGTCCACGTGGATGAGCGGGATGTTGTAGTGGTCGCGGAAGAGGCTCACGACCTCGCTCGCCTCGTTCAGGCGCATGAGCCCGGTGTCGACGAAGACGCAGGTGAGCTGGTCGCCTATCGCCTCGTGCAGCAGGACCGCCGTCACTGACGAGTCCACGCCGCCGGAGAGGCCGCAGATCACCCTTCCCTGCCCGACCTGGGCGCGAATCCGCTCCCGCGCCTCGCTGCGGAAGGCGGCCATCGTCCAGTCACCGGAAAGGCCGGCGATGCGATGGGTGAAGTTGCGCAGGATCAGGGCGCCGCGGGGCGTGTGGGCGACTTCGGGGTGGAACTGCACGCCGTAGATGCGCCGACCTTCATCGGCGATAGCCGCGAAGGGCGAGCCGTCGGAGGCGGCGATGACCTCGAAGCCTGGCGGAATCGCGGTGACCACATCGCCGTGGCTCATCCACACCGGCTCGCGCGCTCCAACGGAGCCCAGCCCTGCAAGCAGGGGCGATTCCCGCACGATGGTCATGTCGGCGCGGCCGAACTCGCGTGCGTGGCCGCCCTCCACCGCCCCGCCAAGCTGAGCGCAGAGCGTCATCTCCCCGTAGCAGATGCCCAGAATGGGCACGCCCAGTTCGAAGATGCGCGCAGACGCGGTAGGGCTGGCCGACTCGTGGGCGCTGGCGGGCCCTCCCGAGAGGATCACCGCCGCCGGGGCGAACGCGTCGAGGATCGCCTCGACGCGATCGAACGGGTGGATCTCGCAATAGACGCCGCTCTCGCGCAGGCGCCGCGCGATCAGCTGCGTCACCTGGCTGCCGAAGTCGACGATCAGGACGCGCTGGTGACGGGGCTCGCTCATGGCTGTCCGTTAGGCGAGATTCGCGCCGGGGTCACGGCGCTGGAGCGCACAAGGTAGGAAGTCGGCCAGGCTGGCTGGAGAGACCGCGACAATGCGATCAGCCATCAGCCCCACCTGAAAGAGATCAAAGGCCGTCCCACGCTTGCGGAACGGCCTGCTTCACATTCAGCCCGATCAAGTTCTCCTTGATCGGGGGGTCAGCGTGTCGTCAGGCGACCGCGACCGGGCGACGGCGGCGGAGAGCTCCGCCGGTCAGGCCCATGCCGACCATCATCAGCGCCCAGCCTGCGGGCTCGGGAACGCCGAGCGGGATCCCACCCTGAAACGTTCCCAGATGGTCCTCGCCGCCCTGATTGAAGTTCGCCACGGCCACGCTCCCCTGTATCTGGTTCGAGCTGGTCAGCGTCGCGTCGACACCAAGGATGGCGCCGTTGAAACCGCGAGGCACGTCGATCGTCGTGGCGTTCTCGAAATTCCAGAGGACGTAGGGATCGTACTGTTGGGTGTTCCCCTGGTTGAAGTTCAGGTCGGCGGTGGTCCCGGTCACGTTGATGATCACCGGCACATACTTGGAGCCAAGCGACTTCAGCGTCTCCTCGAGCTGGTTGGACGCCGAGTTGAGCACCGCGGTCGTGGTGTCGATGACGATGTAGCCCGAGCCGGAATTGGCGACGACTTTCAGGTCATGAGCATCCCCGCCTGTCGTGGGCACGGACACGCTGTCACCCGCTGTGGGCTTCAGCGCTGCAAGCGCCTTAGAGAGGTCTTCGAGATCGGTCGCCATCGTCGACGTCTGTGTCGTGAGCTGGCTGACCAGGGCTGCGGACTGTCCAGAGGTCAATTGGGACTTCGTGGCGCCATTGAGATTGAAGTTACCACTCTTGGAGCCGTAGCTGACCGAGCTTCCCGAATGGCCGTTGAAATTGGAGAGCGTTCCTCCGACCGTCACGGTCCCCGCCGTATTGAGGTTGAGGCCGCTGATATTTCCGCCGACCGTCACCCCACCCGGCGAGTAGCCGCTGTTGATCTGCACATTGCCAAGCGTGACGTTGCCGCCGACCGTTAGCGTAGGGTTGGTCGAGGCTGTATAGCCCTGTCCAGTCGAGGAGCCGGTGCCGAAGTTCGCGCTGCCGCCGGAGAGGTTGCCGCCGACATAGGCATTGCCTTCGACGTCCTGGCCGGCATGCATGTTGCCGAGCACGATGACATTGAATTCGCTCAGGTCCACGAGCCCCTGCTGCGCGGCGGTCGGCGTCGCGTGCGCTCCGGTGGACAGGGCCAACAAGGCGACGGCGGCGACGCCCGCGCCCAGTGCGTGACGAACGTTCATCTTCAACAACCCCTCCGCGCGACGAGCGCGTACGCCCGTCGGCCTAGCCGTTTGGAAAGTCATTCAGGCAAAGCCGGCGTCATCCACACTGGCTCCGGCGCGCCCCAAAAAAAACACGCAAGGGCTACGCTCGTTTCCCGGGTTATTGCATCAAACTTGCCTAAACAACCGCATTCCAAGGGGTTTAACGAAAATTCAATCTTTTCGCGCAGTTAGAGTCCGATAATGCACCGTTGACTTCGTCTCGCGTGGAAGGCGGTTAGAGCCGATCAGCGGCCACGGCTCAGGCGCCCCGCTGAAGAACCGCCACGAAAAAACCGTCGGTCCCGTGGGAAAGAGGCGTCAGGCGCAGACGCCCCGTGCTCGCCTGTGGCGCCGACGCGGGAAGCTCCACGGAGACGGCGTTGAAAGCGGGGAAGCGCGAGAGGAAGAGGTCCAGCCTGTCCTCGTTCTCCTCGGCGAACAGCGAGCAGGTCGCGTAGAGCAGGCGTCCGCCGGGCCTGACGAAGCGGGCCGCCGAGGCGAGAACCTCGTCCTGCTCGGCCATGCGCCGCTCCAGTTGCTCCTTCCGCAGACGCCACTTGGTGTCGGGATGTCGGCGCCAGGTCCCTGAGCCGGTGCAGGGGGCGTCGATGAAGACGAGATCCATGCGATCCTCCAGGCCCGCGAGAGGCTCCGGGTGTAGGGGCGAGCGGACCTGGAGATTGCGCACGCCGGCCCTCCGGCCGCGGCGGACCGTGTCGGTCAGGCGTCGCGCGTCGGCGTCATAGGCGAAGATCTGGCCGGTGTTGTTCATCGCCGCCGCGAGGGCGAGCGTCTTGCCCCCGCCGCCGGCGCAGAAATCGAGAACCTGGCGGCCCGCCAGATCTCCGGCGCACGCCGCGGCGAGCTGGGAGCCGAGATCCTGGACCTCGAACCACCCCTTCTCGAATTCGGGAGCCGCCTCGACCGGCGCGCCCCGCTCCGCGGCGTCCGGCGCGGCGACCCGCAGAGCCGTATCGAGGTATGGAGCAGGCGCCACGCCCAGAGGGGCGAGCGCCCGGTTCGTCTTGGCCGCATCCGCGCGAAGCGTGTTCACGCGAAGGTCGATGGGCGCGCGTTCCGCCAGGGCGGCGCCTTCAGCCGCCCTCGTCTCACCGAACACCCGCTCGAGATAGGGGTCCATCCAGTCTGCGTAATCGCCGCGGACCGGGGTCGGGGCGTCTGCCAGGTCGCGCGGCGCCTCGAGCCGCGACCGTTCCGCCTCCGTCGCCGGGCCGGGACCATGGGGTTCCTCGAGCGCCTGCACGAGACGCGCCGCCTCCCATCCCCAAGCGAGACGAAGCACGCCGAGCGCAAGGGCGCGAGAACTCTCGTCGTCCATGCGCCAAGCGATCGAGCGCCGCCGACGCAGGGCGTCCAGGGTGAGACCCGACACGAAGGCTCGGTCCTTCGCCCCGGCGTATCTCGCACCGTCTCCCCACGCCTTGAGCGCAAGGCGGGCGGGACGTCCGCGGCCGAGGATCTCCTCGATGAGTTCGATCGCCGCCGAGATCCGACCGCCGTCGCGCAAGGCGCCTCAGACCCGCGTCGGGTAGTTCGGCGCCTCGCGGGTGATCATGACGTCGTGCACATGACTCTCGCGAACGCCTGCGCCGCTGATCCGCACGAACCGTGCGCGCGTCTGGAACTCGGCAATGTCCGCCGCGCCCAGATAGCCCATCGCCGCCCGAAGGCCGCCGACCAGCTGGTGGATAACCGGCGCGATTGGACCCTTGTAGGGCGTCTGGCCCTCGATCCCCTCGGGCACGAGTTTCATCGCGTCTTCCACCTCCTTCTGGAAGTAGCGGTCCGCCGAGCCACGAGCCATCGCGCCCAGCGAACCCATGCCGCGGTACGACTTGTAGCTGCGCCCCTGGTAGAGGAAGACCTCGCCGGGCGACTCGTCCGTTCCGGCGAACATGGAGCCCATCATCGCGGTCGAGGCTCCGGCGCCGATGGCCTTGGCCAAGTCACCCGAATAGCGGATCCCGCCGTCGGCGATTATCGGGACATTCGCCTCCGCAGCGGCGCGAACCGCCTCGGAGATCGCCGTGAACTGAGGCACGCCCACGCCGGCGACGATCCTGGTGGTGCAGATCGAGCCGGGCCCGATGCCGACCTTGATTGCGTCGGCGCCTGCGTCGACCAGCGCACGGGCGCCGTCATAGGTCGCGACGTTCCCGGCCACGATCTGCACGCGATTGGTTTCCCGCGCCAGGCGCCGGACCGCGTCGCCGACCGACTTGGAGTGGCCGTGAGCGGTGTCGATCACGACCACGTCGACACCGGCGTCGATGAGGGCCATCGACCGCTCGAAACCCGCGTCGCCGACGGTGGAGGCCGCGCCGACGAGCAGGCGCCCGCGTGAGTCCTTGGCCGCATGCGGGTGAGCCTCGGCCTTCTCCATGTCCTTGACGGTGATGAGACCCACCGCCCGGTAGTCGTCATCGACAACGATCAGGCGCTCGATCTTGTGCCGCTTCAGCAGGTCCCGGGCGACTTCCTGGGTCACCCCCTCGCGGACGGTGACAAGGTTCTCCGTCGTCATCACTGCGGAGGCCGGCACATCGGCTCCGCCTTCGAAGCGCATGTCGCGGTTGGTGAGGATGCCGACAAGTTTTCCCGTGCCGCGCTCGACGACCGGGAAGCCGGAGATGCGGCGTTGCGCCTTGATCTCGCGGATCTCACGCAAGGTCGTGTCGGGATGGATGGTGAGGGGGTTGATCACCATCCCGCTCTCGAAGCGCTTCACCTCGCGCACCTGATCGGCCTGCTCATCCACCGTAAGGTTGCGATGAAGCACGCCCATACCGCCGGCCTGGGCCATGGCTATGGCCAGCCGGCTCTCCGTGACGGTGTCCATCGCCGCCGATACGAGCGGGATGTTGAGGCTGATCTGCCGGGTGAACCGGCTCGCCGTGCTCACCTTGGTAGGTAAGACCTCGGACGGTCCGGGTTCGAGCAAAACATCGTCGAAGGTGAGCCCTTCGCGAATCTCCATGAGACTCTCCGTTTTGCGCGGCGGAGATAGCCGCGCTCCCCCGCCATCGCAAGGGGGCGCCGCATCGCAGGCTTGTCCGAGAGGCAATCCCAAGCACGCAACGACACGCGTCAAACGACCCCAACCACGTCTCTGCGCGAAGGGCTTGGGGCGAGCGCCAGCCAGGGTTACAGCGTCTCATGGCGTTCTTCGGCAACGACCGCGTCAACTGGCTGAACCTGCACTACGCCATCAACGCCCTCGCCAGGTCAGGCGGGGACGCCTTCTTCTGCGCCTTCCTGCTGCAGAAGGGCTTCCCGATCCCGACGACGCTCGCCGCTCTTGCAGCCATTCTGGCCGGGCGATTCCTGGTGCGGCCCGCGGTCCTGCCGCTGGCGATCCGGTTCGGCCTGAGACCCCTGCTGATCGTAGGATCTGTGTTGGTCGGCGCTCAGTATCCGATGCTGGCGATGGTCACGAGCGTGGGCCCCTGGCTCTACGCGCTTGTCGCCGTCTCGGCGGTCGCGGACGCCATCTACTGGACCTGTTACCACGCCTACTTCGCCTCCCTCGGCGACGAGGCGCATCGTGGTCACCAGATCGGCGCTCGTGAGGCGATCGCGGCCCTGACCGGCGTCGTCGGGCCCCTGGCGACCGGCTGGTGCCTGAATGTCTTCGGCCCCATGGTCGCGTTCGGAGCGACGGGCGTGGTCCTGGCCGCGTCGGCCCTGCCCTTGCTCCGTACGCCTGACGCCGCGGTGGCCCGGGAGCGTGCGCCCGGGGCCGCGCGAACGCTGCTTCGCGGGGCGTGGTTCTTCGCCGTCGACGGGTGGATCGGCGCGGGCTCTTACACCCTGTGGCAGATCGCGCTCTTCATCACCCTTCATCAGAGCTACACCGCCTTCGGCGGCGCACTGGCCCTGGCGGCTCTCGTCGGCGCGATCAGCGGGATGGCGCTCGGCAGATGGATCGATCGCGGCCACGGACGGCGCGCGGTTGGGGTGGCGCTTGGCCTGTCCGCCGCGGTCATGACGTTCCGGGCGGCAGCGTTCGGCCACCCGGCGCTCGCCGTGATCGGGAGCGCGGCAGGCGCCGTCGGCGCCGCCCTCTACATCCCGACCCTCATGACTGCCGTCTACAACCAGGCCAAGCTCTCGCCCTGCCCCTTCAGGTTCCACATGGCCGCCGAGGGCGGATATGACGTGGGTTGCGCCGCGGGGTGCCTCGCGGCGGCGGCGCTGCTGTGGGGCGGGGCCCCGATGAGCGGGGTCTTGCTCGCCCCGCTCGCAGGCCTGGCGGCGATGTCGATCATGCTGTCGCGCTATTACCGCCTACGGGGATCCCTGGCGCCCGCGGTCCCGTAAGCGGCCGCGCCGCGATGCGCTGCCGAATCTATCCGCCGGCGCCCTTGTACCCGGTCGCCACGATATAGACCTCGGAGCTCTCGCTACGGCTCGCCTTCGGCTTGACGTTGCGCACGACGGAGAACCTGCGCTTCAGCGTCTCGAGGGCTTGGCCGGTCTCTCCGCCCTGGAACGCCTTGGCGACAAAGCTTCCCCCGGGCCGCAGCGAGGCGGCGGCGAAATCGGCTGCGACCTCTATCAGAGCGACGATCCGCAGGTGATCGGTCTGCCTGTGGCCGGTCGTGTTGGGCGCCATGTCCGAGAGCACGAGATCGGGCGCGCCGCCCAACGCCTCGAGAAGCCGCGGGCCCATCGTCGGGTCCGTGAAGTCGCCCTGGAGGATCACCGCCGGTGGAAGCGGATCCACCGGGAGGAGGTCGACGCCCACCACGGAAGCGGCGCGCCGCTCGAGCGCCACCTGGATCCAGCCACCCGGAGCGCATCCGAGATCGACGATCCGCGAGCCACGGCGGATCAATCCGAAGCGATCATCAATCTCCGAAAGCTTGAATGCGGCCCGCGATCGATAGCCAAGGGCGCGCGCCTCCGCGGCGAAGGGATCGTTGATCTGCCGCTCCAGCCAGGCCTGCGACGACGCAGTCCGACTCTTCGCGGTCTTCAGGCGCGCCGGAGTCGCCCGTCCCGACGGATCCCCCCCGGTCGGCGGCCGAACCATTCTCTTGCGGGGCGGCTCGCTCATCGGGACCGTCTCCGCCGCCGGCGCGTCTTATGGGAAGCTACAAGGCTGAGCAGGAGTCCCTCCCGGAGCCCGCGATCCGCCACCCGCACGCGGGCGGAGGGCCACAACTCCTGCACCGCCTGGAGAATGGCCGCACCCGCGAGCACAAGATCAGCACGGTCCGGCCCGATGCAGGGTTGTGCGGCTCGCGCCTCGACCGACAGCGCCGCCAGGCGGTCGGCGGCGCGTTCGCAGGCTTCGCGCGTCATCCAGATCCCGTCGACCCGACGACGTTCGTAGCGCTTGAGGTCCAGATGGACGCCCGCGAGGCTGGTGATGGCGCCCGAAGTCCCCACGATATGGCCACGCCCGGACTCGAACAGATCCCGCAGGCCGTCCGCCCCGTCGAACTTTCCCAACTCGGCTTTGAACGCCTCGATCATGGCGCGCCGCCAGCTCGCGTCGCCGTGGGCCTCCGGGAACCTTTCGGCGAGGGTAACCACACCGATAGGCGCCGAATACCAGGCGGCGATTGGAGGGGGCCCACGGAACCGGCCGCTCGCAAACTCGGACAATCCTGGGGCGCGCATGTCGACCCAGGACAGTTCTGTCGAGCCGCCGCCCACGTCCAGCACGATACCCGCTTCGGCCTTGCGATCGAGCAGGTCGAGGCAGCCGATCACCGCCAGTTCGGCCTCCTCGCGCGGCGAGATCATCTGCAATTGCAGCCCGGTGCGCTCGGCGACCCGTTCGAGGAATTCGGGGCCGTTTGCCGCGACGCGGCACGCCTGCGTCGCCACCGCCCGCAATTGGGACACGCCGCGGCGCGCAATTCTTTCGGCGCAGACCTCGAGCGCCTCGAGGGCACGCGCCATCGCCGGTTCCGCCAGACGGCCGCTGCGCGTCAGTCCCTCTCCCAGGCGGACAATGCGCGAAAACGCATCCACGATCCGGAATCCGCGCAAGCTGGGCTTTGCGATCAGCAGACGGCAATTGTTCGTGCCGAGATCCAGCGCGGCGAACACTGGCGCCCGAGGAGCCAAAGCCATGAGGCCACGCGGGAACTCGAGCGCCGTCGTCGCCTCGTCCATTCTCAACCGTTCCACGTGGCGAGACAGTTTGAAGCCCCCGGACCACAAGCCGTCGCCATCTCCAAGTTGCAAGGTAGCAACGCTCGACCGCGGGAAAAAGGCGGGCCTTGTCGAGCGCGCCGAACCCTCTACGTTCATCGCCCGTTCAAAGTGAAGCCGCCAGGCTGCATCCTGCTATGACCACGAGAATCGCAAAATTCGCCCTTGGCCAAGTGGTCAAACACCGTGTCCTCCACTTTCGCGGTGTCATTTTCGACGTCGACCCGGTGTTCGCCAATACCGAGGAATGGTGGCTGTCGATTCCCGAGGAGGTGCGGCCAAGGAAGGACCAGCCCTTCTACCACCTGCTCGCGGAGAACGATAAGTCGAGCTACGTCGCCTATGTCTCGGAGCAGAACCTGCTGCCTGACGACAGCTGCGAACCTGTAGGACATCCCCACACGGCGCTTATATTCTCGGAGTTCGCCGAGGGTCGGTACCGCCTTCGGCCTCGTATCACCCACTAGGGTGGACTCGAGCGCAACAGGCAGTGGTCCAGGAGCGTTGAGAAGTTCATGAGCGTAGCGACCGCCCTGAGCGAGGCCCCCTCGCCTGACTGGGTCGTGGACCAAGGCTGGGCGGCCTATGACGCCGCCGACCATCAGGTTTGGGTGACCCTGTACGAGCGGCAGAAGCACCTGCTCCCCGGCCGCGCCTGCGACGCGTACCTGCGTGGCCTGGAGTCCCTCGACCTTCACCGCGGGGGGATACCCGACTTCGCCCGCATCAATCCCGAGCTCCAGCGGCTGACCGGCTGGAGCGTCGTGGCCGTGCCCGGTTTGGTGCCCGACGAGGTGTTCTTCAAGCACCTGGCCAATCGCCGGTTCCCTGCCGGACGCTTCATCCGCCGCCCCGACCAGCTCGACTACCTCAGCGAGCCGGACATCTTCCATGACGTCTTCGGCCATGTGCCGATGCTGACCGATCCGGTGTTCGCCGACTACATGCAGGCCTATGGCGAAGGTGGCCTGCGCGCCGGACGGCTCGAGCAACTCCACCACCTCGCGCGGCTCTATTGGTACACAGTGGAGTTCGGGCTGATGGAGACCCCGAAGGGTCTGCGCATCTACGGGGCAGGGATCGTTTCATCCAAGGCCGAGTCCGTTTTCGCGCTTGAAGACCCCTCCCCCAACCGCCTGGGTTTCAACCTCGAACGGCTGATGCGGACCCCTTACCGCATCGATGATTTCCAGCAGACCTATTTCGTCATTCCCTCGCTGGAAGCTCTGCGGGAAAGCACGCTACAGGACTTCGGGCCAATCTATGCGCGCCTTGCCGGGGCGCCCGACATCCAGATCGAAGACGTCCTTCCCACCGACCGCGTCTTCACCCGCGGAACCCAGGCCTATGCGCGGGCGCAGGACGCCGCACGGGCGCCCGCCGGCAAGATCTGATCCAGGAGCGCGCAGGCGATCCGCCGCACGCCCCCTAGAAGACCAGGCTGGCGCCACTTCAAGAAGCACACGGGCGTGATTTGGAAGCACGCGCCCGCCCAACAGCCGGTAGCCCTGGCCATCTGTCGCGCCCAGCGCACTTCCCGTCGACTTTGCATTCCATGGAGATTCGAGCGCACAGCTGCCCGCAAATTTTTTCGCCAGCTTGTGTTCCGCTCGTACAACGCGGTCGCCAT
>DATHPX010000176.1:0-31400 GCA_035483335.1 Caulobacteraceae bacterium
CGGCGCAGGACGCTTCGATGACGTCGTAGCCGAGCTCCGCGAGCATGTCGGCGGTGCTGGCGCGCACCAGATCCTCGTCGTCGACCACCAGGGCCAGGCCGCGGACGGGCCTCGCCTCGGGCGCGGCGAGGGGGCCGGTCGCCTGGTGGTCCAGGCGCTGGCTGGCCGGCAGCCACAGGGTGAAGCGCGAGCCGCGGCCAGCGGCGCTCTCGATCTCGAGCGCGCCGCCGAGCTGCGAGGCCAGGCCGTGGACCATCGACAGACCGAGGCCCGTTCCCCGTCCCACGCCCTTGGTGGAGAAGAAGGGCTCGACGCAACGGCGCAGCGTCTCCTCGTCCATGCCCACGCCCGTGTCCGCCACGCCGATGAGGACATATTCCCCTGGCGCCAGGCTGTGACGGTTGTCCGCGAGCACTTCGCGCAGGCCGGCCGAGATGGCGAGGAGCCCTCCGTTCGGCATCGCGTCCCGAGCGTTTACAGCCAGGTTCAGCAGCGCCATCTCAAGCTGATTGGCGTCGGCGCGGGCCGGCGCCAGGTCTGTCTCGACATCGAACTCGATGCGGATGCGAGGGCCGGCCGTGCTCGCGATCAGCTCCTTCATGCCCGAAAAGAGCGCGGTGATGTCGATCGCGGCCGGCTGCAATGGCTGGCGGCGGGCAAAGGCGAGCAGGCGTTGGACAAGGACCTTGGCGCGCTCGGCCGACTGAAGGGCGCCGTCGATCAGGCGCTGCTCGCGCTCGCCGCCGACCTCGTGGCGTTGCAGCATGTCGAGGCCGCCGATGATGGGGGTGAGCAGGTTGTTGAAGTCGTGCGCCACGCCGCCGGTAAGCTGTCCCATGGCCTCCAGCTTCTGGGACTGGCGAAGGGCCTCCTGGGCGAGCACGAGCTCGGCCGCCGCCGCCTTCTCCCCGGAGATCAGTCGCCCGGTGGCGTAGAGGGTCCGTCCCTCAGCCCCCTCGTAGCCCGCGACCCACGAGATCCACTCATACCGGCCGCTCTTGTGCTGGCATCGGATCTCGAACACGTCGGAATCCGCGCTCGGTTCCGGGGGCACGCTGTTGTCGCGGTTCAGCACGTCCGCCAGCGCCGTCAAGACCGTCTCGTGGTCCTCCGGGTGGATAAGCTCGAGTACGTCGAGCCCCACGATCTCCTCCGGGAGCCAGCCAAGGATGCGTGTGAGCGCGGGATTGGCCGCCAGACCGATCCCGTCGGTATCCATCACCAGTATGATGTCACGGGAGTAGCGCCAGAGCCGGTCCCGCTCGGCCATGCCGGCCGCTTGCGGTTCGGGATCGGAGTTCCGGCGAAGGGCGTATTCTGCGCGGAGATCCGAAGACGGTCGTTCGGTGATGTCGATGAAGACACCCTGGGCGCCCCGCCCCCGGCACAGCAGCATGCGACCCGGAGCTTCCCGTGGCTGCACGCGCACTTCGATGCAGAAGGACGCGTCGGCGCTCGGGGCCGCAAGGGCGGCGGCCAGCCGCTCCCGATCCCATTCGACCACCCGCGCCAGAAGCTCTCCGGTCGCGATCGCGCCGCTCGTGGGGAGATCGAACATCGCCCGCCCGTGCGCGTCCAGCTCCACGAGTCCCGCGCGCGGCTTCGAGCGGAAGACCGCCACTTCGGCTGCTTCGAGGCCTGACGCGGCGATACCGCGGTCTGGTAAGCGGCCTGAGGACTCGACGCCGGTGATCGGGGCGGACCCGCGGCGGCGGCGCAACGGCGGGAAGGCGGACAGGGTCGGCAACCGATTTCCCCCAACACGGGACACAACCGCACTATACGTCGCACAAGAATGCTTTTCTGCAATGACACTTGTGGCGAGTCGCCGCGCGCGGGTTGCGCCGTCAGCGCGAGACGCGCATCGGAGACCTAAGCATCGCTTCGCGATTGCGGATTTCGGACGCGAAGGCGGTTAAGCTCCTGTGTCCTAACCGATCCCCGACCCCGGACCCTTAGCCATGCGCCGCGCGATCGCCCACCAGGCCCCTGCCCTGCTCGCCGCCCTTGTTATCCTCCCACTCTGGGCGCGCGCCGCCCCCCCGCCCGCGGAGGAGACGGTCCCTGCCGAAGCGCTGCAGAACCGACCGTTCGGTTCGGCCGAGCGGGCGGCGACACTCGAGCGGATCGCCGACCTGATCGAGCGGAACTACGTCTATAAGGACAAGGCCGAGGCGATCGGCGCCGAGGTGCGGGCGATGAAGAACGATCCTCAGCTCGCCAGGGCGACCGACGAAGTGATGTGGGCCGCGATCCTGACCCAGCGGCTGCAGGCGCACGACATCCACTTCAACGTATCCTGGTCCGCAGCCCCGACCCCGGCGTCCAATTTGGTCGGCGGAACTCCGCCCGACCCGAAGGCGCTCGAACGGACTCTGACCGCCGACAACTTCGGCTTCGCCAAGGTCGAGCGGCTGGCAGGCAACATCGGCTACATCCAGATGAACTTCTTCGCCCCGTTCGACCGGACCCTTACGGGCGAGGCCGAGCCGGCCGCGCGCAAGGCGGGCGAGGCGGCGTTGCGGCTGGTGAGCGGGACCGACGCGGTGATCTTCGACCTGCGCCAGAACATGGGCGGTTCGCCCGATATGATCGACCTGCTGCTGTCCGCCTTCCTGGGCGAAAAGCCGGTGCTGCTGAACCGCTTCTACCAGCGCCAGGGCGATCGGACCGTCGATTTCACCACCCTGGCCAACTATGCCGGCCCACGCCTGCCGGACGCGCCCGTGTTCGTCTTGATCAGCGGCTCGACCGCTTCGGGCGCGGAAGAGTTCGCCTACGATGTCCAGACCCAGAAACGTGGGATCGTCGTCGGCGAGACAAGCGCCGGAGGCGCCAATCCCGGCGGCGTGTTCGACGCGGGCGGGGGATTGCAGATCTTCATCTCCACGGGCGCGGCAAGGAACCCGGTGACGGGGACCAACTGGGAGGGCGTGGGAGTGAAGCCGGATGTGCAGGTTCCTGGGGACGATGCGCTGGAACGCGCTCACACCCTCGCCTTGCAGGCGGTGCTTTCGAAGGTCGCCTCGACCGCTCCGACCGAGGCGCGCTGGACGCTCGAGCGGCTCGAGGCGCAGCGCGCGGGCCTGCGCCTGACGCCCCAGGAACAGGCTGGTTATGTCGGCGAATTCGGCGATCGCGCGGTGAGGCTGGAAGGCGGAGCGCTCATCTACCGGCGCGAGCGGCGCCCGCCCCTGCGGATGATCCCGCTGGGCGGCGACACCTTCGCCCTTGCCGACGCCCCGCGCACGCGCCTGATGCTCGAAAAAGATCCAGGCAGCCGTGCGAGCATCCTCGTGGTCCAGAGCGCCGACGGCGACCGCGCCAGCTTCGCGCGCACAGGCGGCTAAGCGCGACGCTTCATAGCGCCAGGGTCGCCGCCCGCTTGCGCATCTCGGCGGGGCGATCCCAGGCGGGCGCGAGGCGCTGGGCCTCGTCCAGACGGGCGATGGCGCCTTTCGCATCACCCTTGCGCAGCAGGGCTTCGCCCCAGAGTTCGAGGGGATCGGCAAAGCGCGGTCCAAGCGCATGGGCGGTGGCGAACTTGGCTATGGCCTCGTCCAATCGCCCGTTCGCCAGCAGGAAGCGGCCCCAGTCAAGATAGGCGACGGGAAGCGAAGGTCCCTGGCGGGCCGCCTCGGCGAACCAGTGCTGCGCGCCGGCGGCGTCTCCCGACAGCGCTGCGATGCGGCCGCGCCGAAGCAGACACTCGTAGCAGTCCAGGGGACTCGCAGCGATCAGGGCGGCCGCACTGGTGAGATCGCCCGTATGCGCCTTGGCCTCGGCGAGCATCGGCTGGTAGCGCGTGGCGGAGGCGACCTTCAGGCCCGCCTTCTCGTCCGGATCGTTCGATGCTGCCAAAGCGCTGTCGGCGGCTGCGACAAGGTCCTGGGCGTCGGCCAGCGCGGCTCGCCAGTCCCCGCGCTCGACATCGAGATCGTAGCGTGTCGTCAGCAGGCGATAGCGGTTCGGCGTCCCTGAGGCCGTGGCTTCGGCGAGCATCGCTTCGGCGGCCGCCGGATCATGACGCCTGGCGGCGTCGTCGGCAGTCGCGACGAGACGCCGGACCCTCGACAGGTCGCCGCCGTAAAAGAGCTCGGCGTCCCTCGAGGCGGCGGCAAAGTCGCCCGTCAATCCCTCCACCTTCGCACGAGCGAAGGCGCGCATCTCCGCGGCGCCTGCGCCACGGTGAGCGAGCGGTTGGTCGGCGTCGTGCAGCTTGAGCATGTGACGGGATGTGTCGAACGCCGCCTGTTCGTGGCCCAGCGCAAGATCGGCGTCCACGAGATCATAATTCCCCGCCAACAGGCCCGGATCGATCGCCAGGGAAATACGCGCTAGGCGCTGCTCCCATTGCGGGTCGTCGGCCTCGGCCCAGAGGGCGAAGGCGTCCGCCCGATCGAGACGCCCGTGCGCAGTCGCGGCGTTACGCGCTGCAGCCGCCATGGCGTCGGCCTTCCGGCCCTGGGACCAGTAGTAGATGACGATATTGACCGGATCGCTGGTGGCGTAGAGCCGTTCGGCGATCTGCTGTTCGAGCTTGTCGAGGTCTGAAGACGCGCCGGTCGCGGTGAAGGCCTCGCCATTGTCCAGGCGAGCGGTCAGGGCGATACGGCCATCGCCCGTCTCCCGAAGATCTCCGGTCACTTTGCGTCCGGAACCCAGCCAGTCGCGCATCAGGCGCCAGGCCTCGCCGAGGGAGACACCCGTCTCCGGGATCTCGATCTTCACCTCCTTTGCCACGTCGGCGCTGACGCCGTTGGTGCTGGAGAAGCTGCGGGTGCGCGCGATCGCCACCATGGTCGAGAGCTTGTCCACCACATCCGCGGCCACGACTTCGCCGCTGACCCCACGCTGGACGAAGGACGGCGGTGCGGAGAAAGCCTCCACGACAAGGCCGTGATCCTCGTGCGCCTGCCACGCCAGGACGGCGAGAGCGACGATGACCGCCAAACCGAAGACCACGCCCAAGCCCTGCAGGGCCAGGGACAGACGGTCCTTCCACCTGCGCACCTGCAGGTGGGCAAGCTGCAGCAGGCGCTGTTCGTGCAGGTGTTCCGTCTGGAGATTGATCAGACGGCGATGGTCGCGGAGGAAGGCGGTCGCTTCGGCGTCGAACGACTTCCCCGCACCGCCGCGCGAGGCGCGGCCAAGCGCGAGGGCCATGGCCGCCGGGCTGGCCTGGTCAAGTGCGTCTTCGGTGTCCGCCCCTGGCTCCTCGACTCTCTCGGCCATGACCCCCGTCCGCTTCGTTGCGGCTAGGCTAACGAGGTTCGGCGCGTACGGATACGGCCCGCCTCCTCACCTCCCGGCTGCAGCAGCCAGTCGCCCAGGGTCGTACAGGGAGCGGGGTTCCTCGCGTTCGAGCCCATGAGCCCACGCGATCGAGCGAGCGAGCCAGAGGTCGAGGAGGACAGCTGCGTGGGGGTCGCCGGCCCGGACGGCGGCGAGGGCGGCTGCGAGGTCGAGGGCGGCTGTGCGCAGGGCTCCGCGCGCATCCGCCAGGTCCGACGCGGAGTAGCGCTCGTCGATCAGGCCCAGGCGCCAGCGTGCGCCCTCGATCATCACCACGGCGGTGGGCGCGTCATGTCGGTCCAGGGCTCCCAACGCCGCGCGGACGGCGCGCCGGGCGTCGTCCACCTGGTCGGCGACCCTCAGAGACGTGCGCGCCGGCATCGGGCAGGCCGCAGGATCGAGACTTCGGACATAGGTCGCCAGGCCGGCGAGGACGGCGGGCGGCGGTTCGGCGCCGTCGAACTCCTCGGTGATCTGTCCATGGATGAAGTGGGCCAGGGCGCCGCTCGCCGGGTCCTGTGGCACCTTCAAAGAGGTTTTTGGCCCGCTGAGATCCGGGATCGGCTTGGGATTGTCTATCCCGTCGTCGC
Source organism: Caulobacteraceae bacterium (assembly GCA_035483335.1). Classification (GTDB taxonomy): domain Bacteria; phylum Pseudomonadota; class Alphaproteobacteria; order Caulobacterales; family Caulobacteraceae; genus Acaudatibacter. Next base: position 5,886 of record DATHPX010000176.1, read on the forward strand.
GATGCGAGCTGAAAAGGGCGGTGGTCACGTCCGCCGTCCCCGGAGCGCCGGAGAGGTGGGGGAAGAAGAAGTCGGGATTGCGCCGACCCGCCTGGTGGCAGCTCTCGCAGGCGAGCCCCGCCCGCGCCGCCTGTCCGCCCAGGAGCTCAGGCGTGCGGAAGGCGGCGCGTCCCACTTCAAACAGCCAGGCGCTCTGAGGGTCGGCAGGCGGGCGAGCGCACTCGGCGAAGGTGGTGGTGAGGGGTCCGACCGGATCGGAGCCAGGCGTCAGCCAGCGCGCGGGATGCAGCACGGCCAGCGGCCCTGCCGCGCCTGTCAGCAGGAAGCCGGCGAACGCAACCCAGCAGACGGTCTTCAGGAGGCGGGGGGCCCGTGCTCGATCCACCGGCGCAGGTCCTCGGTCTCGACACAGCCGAAGGCGCAGTCCGCCTCGAGCCGCGCCAGCATGCGCCGCGCGCCGGCAAGATCACCCCGCTCGACCATCAGCTCGCCATAGTACTCGGTGGCCCCGACGTGCTTCGGGGCGATGGCCAAGGCCTCGCGATAGTAGGCTTCGGCTCGGGCGTAGTCTCCGAGCTTGCGCCAGGCATAACCCGTGTAGGTCAGCACATCGGGATGTGGCCCGAAGACGGCGCGGGCCTTGGCGAGGGCGTCGAGGGCGTCGTGATAGCGGTGCAGATTGATCAGGCGCACGGCGTCCACATAGGAGCCGTCGCCCGCAGCCGGATCGCTCAGCAGCAGGCTCACGGCGCTAGGCGGCGCGCCGGACGACGGCGCAGCCGCCGAAGGCGTGGCAGGAGCAGCGGTCTGCGGGGCCGTCGCCGCGGCCGGGGCGGCGGCGGAAGCCGCAGCAGGCGCTCCAGGAGGCGCCACGGCCTGCTGGGCGGTCGTCACAGCCGCGGCGAGCTCGGATGCCTGCGGGCAGGATCCGGCGCAGCTTGCCGCCTTCGCCTGCAACATGGCCAATTGGGCCTGCGCCTTGTCGGTCTGGCCCATCTTCGCCAGCGTCACCGCGTACTCGCGGCGAGCGGGAACCTGTTGCGGGTCGATCGACAGTGATTTTTCATAGGCCTTGGCCGCGCCCTTCTCGTCCCCGTGTCCGGCGCGGGCCGCGCCAAGCATGTATAGGGTGTCGGCGTTCTTCGGGTCCGCCGATAGCGCGTTGCCGAAGTCCCGCTCCGCGTCCTTGAACTTGCCGTCCCGAAGGTCCGCGACACCCCTGTTGTACTCGACGACCGGATTGTAGGCAGGCGCGGACATGCTGGGCGGCATGCTCGGCATGCCTCCGCCCATGCCGCCCCCGCCTGAGGCGGCGACCGACAACGGCGTGAGAACAAGCATTGTCACGCTCGCCGCCAGGATCGAGCGCAGCTGCAGGGCACTGGTCATCGGCGTTGGTCCTTCCGCGCCGGATTTCGCCTCAAAGAGAGTACGCTCACAGGCAAAAAAATCCACGATTGACGGTCCTCTGCCGGTGGGTGGGACCTCTCACGGAAAAGGTTCAATGAAGAATCCGGACATGAACCGCGCAGCTCCCTGGCTGGCGGTCGCTCGGCGCCTGGACGTCAAGTCAGCAGCGTCACTCTTCCGCTACCCAGAGCGTAGTAGCCAGCAACGATCTTCAGGTCGCCCTGCTTCACCGCGCTCGCAAGAACCGGCGAAGCAGTGGCGAGGATGCCGGCCTGGATCTGGGCGTTCGCCTTCGTGACCGCCTCCTCTCCGCCCCCTCGCGCGACCGCCTGACTGAGCGGCGTGTAGAGGGCGCTGATCTGGCCGGGCGTCGCCTTGCCCTCGATCGCGGCTTGCACAGCGCCGCAATTCTGGTGGCCAAGTACGAGGATCGCCCGAACCCCCAGGACCGCGACGCCGTATTCGAGGCTGGCCAGGATCTCGGGCGTCACGACATTGCCCGCCACCCGCGTACCGAAAAGCTGGCCGATGCCCTGATCGAACACCAACTCCACGGGAACGCGGGAGTCGGCGCAGGAGAGCACGGCTGCGAAGGGCTCCTGTCCATCGACCGTCGCCCGGCGGCGCTCGTCGAGATTTTCCTTGAGCGAGTCCAACTGGCCGCGGACGAAGCGGTCATTGCCCGCCGTCAGCCGGGCCACGGCCTGATCCGGACTGAGCGATGTCTTGGCGCGTGCGCCCCCAGCCGCCAGCAATGGGAACGCCCCGGCCATCGCGACCAGGGCCCCCGCGCCCATGAAGCCCCGGCGATCCAGCAGCGCATGCGCCCCGTCACAAGCGCCGCACAGGCATGGCGTCGAATCGCTCATCGCCTCCTCCGTCTTGGACTGATGTCGTACAGTAAAGAATGCGCCCTTCCCGCTCCAAGGCGAAGCAGATTCGAAGGCGGGACATTGATTTCCAAGGACTCGGCGGCCTCAGGGCCGGTAGCGGGCTGGCCTTGGCGTGCTAGGTTCGGCGAAGTCCGCAGCAGAGGACCAGAGCCGTGCCTTCCAGATCCCTCGTCGAGCGGTTCATCGCTCAGGTCGTGGGCGGCGATCACGTGGGCGCCATCCGCGACTGGTATCATCCTGACGCCTGGATGCAGGAAAACCAGGCGCCCCCGCGTGGCGGCGGTCGCGATGTGCTGATGAGCCAGGAGGCGGCGGTGCTCGCCGCAAGCGAACACGTGGACACCGAGTTGCTCGGCGGCCCGGCAATCGGGGGCGACACCGTGGCGATCCGCTGGCGCTTCACATTTCGCCTCAAGAACGGCTCGACAGTTTGCCAGGAGGAAGTGGCCTGGCAGATATGGCGCGACGACAGGATCGCCTCAGAGACCTTCTTCTATGACCCCGATCAGGGGATGCAGTCGGCCTTTCGAATGCAGATTTCGGAGAAACCGCCCGATGACCGACGCCACCACTGACTCCCTGGCCCTCACCGACGAGATCAAGGCCCTCGTCAACGGCGCCCTGACCAACGGAACGCCGCTGCTGCTGGCGGCGGTGTCGCCGGCGGGCAAGCCGGTGGTGTCCTTCCGCGGGTCCGTGCAGACCTACAGCGACGATCAGCTCGGCCTGTGGGCGCGCCATGGCCAGGGCGGGACGCTGGAGGCGATCGCCGCCAATCCAAACGTCGTGCTCGTCTATCGCTCGGCGACGACCCCCGTGCTCCAGTTCCATGGCCGCGCCCGGATCGCCACCGACGAGGCCGAGCGCAAGCGCGTGTTCGAGAACGCACCTGAGCGCGAACAGGCCGCCGATCCCGAGCGCAAGGGCGCAGCAGTGATCGTCGATCTCGACCGCGTCGAAGGCGTGCTCCGTTTCGGACCCGATGGTCCGGTCTTCTGCCGCCTGCAGCGTCAGCCTGCCTGACCCGGCAAGGGAACGCGGTCTCTCAAAGCTTGCGGCGCCAGGCGCCGGGAGACACGCCGAAGTGACGGCGGAAACGGCGGGTGAATTCGGACAGGTCGCCAAAGCCGACGTCCAGGGCGACGGCGAGCACCGGCTCCGGGCCGGCCCGCAGACGCTCGGCGGCCGCCTCGAGCCGTCGGCGCAGGACGTAGTTGTAAGGCGTCACGCCCACAGTTCGGCGGAACGCCAGGGCGAAACGCTGCCGGCCCAGGCCCACCGCCGCGGCGAGGCCTTCCACCGTGAGCGGATCGGCGGAGGCCGCGTCGATGATCCGAACCGCTTCGGCCGCCTTCGCCTCCTCGCGCGCGGTCGGCATGCGCGAGGCCATCTCGCCATCGACGGCGAAGGCCGCTCGCGCCATGCCCAGGGCCAGGTCCTCCGCCTCCAGGGGATCGCGCGAGGCTGCCAAGGTCCTCGCCCTCGACAGAAGCGGGAGGAGGCGTTCGAGCGGCGGCAGGTTCGGCGCTGCGAAACGTGACGCACGACGCTCGGGAAAGCCTGACAACGTCTCGTCGACCAGATCCGGACCGAAATGGAAGGCGACGCACCGATCGCCGGTCGAGTGCTCGTGGCCGCAGTGGAAACAGGTCCCCCCCTCACCCAGCAGCAGGGAGCCGGGCGTCATCAAGGCCCGACCGCGATGGGAACGATAGGTAAAGACGCCGTCCAGCACCGCGGCCACCGAGGTCCACGCGTGCTGCTCCTCGAACGGGCGATCGGCCGGTCCGGCAAGGCAAACGACCTCGGCCGCCCGCCACCCCTGCCCTTCGGCGATCAGAAGCGAGCGCGTCTTGTCAGGCTCCACGGGTTGTTCCGGCATCCGGCGACCCAACCGTTTTCCCCAAGTCCCTGCGCGAGGACCGCGCAATGATGCGCGCAGTCTCGCTCTGGGAGAAGAACATGGCCTCTGTGACCGTGGAAAATGAGCTGAAGTGCCCCGCCGAGGCGGCTTGGGCGCTCCTCGCCGATTTCGGAAACGCCCACAAGGCGTTCGCCGGCGTGCTGACCGACGCCCGGGAGGAAGATGGCGGTCGCGTGGTGACCTTCGCCAACGGAATGGAGGCCCGCGAGATCATGGTCGATCTGGACGGCGTCCGGCGCCGCGTCGCCTACGCCGTCGTCGGCGGCCGCTTCAGCCAGCACGCCGCCGCCATGCAGATCGTGCAGAACGGCGGCGGGTGCCGGTTTCTCTGGACCAGCGATTTCCTGCCCGACGACGCTGCGCCGCTGGTGGAAGGACTGATGCAAGAGGGCGCGGCGGCGTTCGCCAGGGTCGCCGAGGGACGGCCATGAGCGATACGACGTTCGCCCTGGGCGGATGCGCCTGCGGGGCGGTTCGGTACTCCTTGCAGAGCCCGCCGATGTTCACCCACTGCTGCCATTGCCGCGATTGTCAGAGGCAGACCGGCAGCGCCTTTGTGTTGAACGCGCTGATCGAGACCGATCGCATCTCGTTGCGTCACGGCGAGCCGGCGGCCTTCCGCATGCCAACGTCCAGCGGCCACCCCCACGACATCTACCGCTGCGTCGACTGCGGGACGGCGGTGTGGAGCGATTATGGCGGACGCGCGGGCTTGCGTTTCGTGCGAGTGGGAACCCTGGACGAGCCCGACACGGTTGCGCCCGACGTCCACATCTTCACCCGCTCGAAGCTTCCCTGGATCGGTCTGCCGACGGAAACGCCAGCCTTCGAGGTCTATTACGACACCCAGAAGTTGTGGCCGGCGGCTGCGCTTGAGCGTCTTCATAAAGTCTCGGCGTGACCGCCGGGCAGACCGGGCGCAGATTTAGGCTTTATCGGTCCTATGTTGGACTCGCGGCCGGAGGCTGAGCCGCGCCGCAGCCTCCGATCACCTTCGGATGAGGGCGAACGCGCTCAGCGACGCCGCGACGCAGGCTGCGGCGGCGACAAGCATGGCGGCGTGGAAGGCGGCCAGAAGCGGCGCGCCCGCAGCCGCGAGAACCGAGCCAAGGACGGCGGTGGCGATCAGGCCCCCGCTCCGCGCCACGGCGCTATTGAGACCCGAGGCGGATCCGGTGTGGCGCTCGTCCACTGAAGTCAGCACCGCGGTCGTCAGAGGGGCCACCGCCCCGCTCATGCCGATGGCGATGACGAGGATCGCAGGCAGGACCTGGGTGACGAAGTGCGCGGGGGCGCGGATCCGGAGCGCCAGGAGAAAACCGACGGCGACAATAAGAGGCCCGATAACGAGGGGCAGACGCGACCCGACCCGACCTGCCAGGGCTCCCAGGAAGGGCGAGGTCACGCCCAGGACGATTGGCAAAGGCAGAAGCGCCGCACCGGCAGCCACGGCGCTGTAGCCGGCGCCCTTTATCAGGACATAGGGGACGAGGATGAAGAGGCCGCCCAGAGCGCCGTAGAGCAGGAGGGTCAGCAGGGTCAGGCCCACAAACGTCGTGGATCCGAACATCGCAAGCGGCATCATGGCCCGATCGCCCCGCCGATGTTCCGCCAGCAGGAAAGCGCCCAACAGGCCTGCCGAAGCGATGACCCCGGCGATGGCGGCGGTGGTCCAGCCGCCGCGCCCGGAGCCGGTGGTCAGCGCCCAGGTGAGCGCGCCCAGGCCGAGGGTCGCCAGGGCGCCGCCTCCGGCGTCCAGGGACTGGCCGCTCTCGTCGGGATCCTGCGGAACGTGCCGCCAGGCCAGGACGATCGCGCCGGCGGCGATCGGCAGATTGATCAGGAAGATGGCGCGCCAGCTTCCCAGGTCGACCAGCCATCCCCCCAGGACCGGTCCGATGGCGCCCAGCGCGGCCCCCGAAGCGGCCCAGACCCCGATCGCCCGTCCCTTCGCCTCGCCCTCGAAGGTCGAGCCCAGGATGGCGAGGCTGTTGGGCAGGAGTATCGCAGCGCCCACCCCTTGCAGAAGGCGCCCGGCCAGGAGGAACTCGAGGCTCGGGGCCATGGCGCAACCCACGGAAGACAGGGCGAAGACGCCCGTGCCGACAATCAGCAGGCGTCGCCGGCCGTAGCGGTCGCCGGCGGCCCCGCCCAGAAGAAGCAGGGCGCTAAGGGGCAGGAGGTAGGCGTTGACGATCCACTGCAGGCCTTCGGAATTGGCCGCGAGGCTGCGCCCGATCGCCGGCAGGCCAACGTTCACCACCGAGCCGTCCACGAAGGCCAGGCCGGACGCCAGGATGCAGGCGGCCAGGACCAGGCGCGGGCGCACGCACTTCGGCCGAACGACGGCCAAATGTGCAGACGCCGCATCGCAGGGGGCGTGAAAGGTGGCGCTCATGCGCCAAGCTAAGCCCAAGCCGGCTCACATGGCGATGCCGCCCTGCGCGAAGCTGTCGACAAGGGCGAGATAGATTTCGCTCTTCACCCGCACTGCGGCGCGCGGATCGGCGACATAGACCCAGGCGTCCAGGTTGGCGCCCCCGCCGGCGGTCAGGGCGTCGACGAAGATCTGGGGCGCGGGGAACTTCAGTACGTCGTCACGCGCCACGGCGAGCCGGACTATGGCGTCGCAGGCGCGCCGGATATCGGTCGGCTTGGCGACGGTGACCTGCAGCTGGATGCGGGTCTGAGCGGCGCCGAGGGTCTTGTTGACCACGTTGGTGGTGATAAGGCTCGAGTTGGGAACGATCACCGTGGAGCCATCGAGGCCGCGGATGTCGGTGGCGCGGACCCTGAGGGCCTGGACGTCGCCTTCGACGCCGCCGACGCTCACCCAGTCGCCGACCTTCACGGGCCGCTCGATCAACAGGATTATGCCGGCGACGAAGTTCTGGACGATCTGCTGCAGGCCGAAGCCCACGCCGACCGAAAGGGCGCTGGCGACAAGGGCGATCTGGGCGACGCCGACGCCGGTGACGGCCAGGGCGCAGACGACCGCGATCGCGACGCCGAGATAGGCGACTCCGGTCGCGACCGAGTTGCGCACGCCGGCGTCCCAGTTGGTGACCGGCAGATACCGTCGAACCACCCAACGACGCGCCAGGTGAGAGAGGCCGACGCCGATCAAGAGAGTGACCAACCCGCCGGCGAGACCCATCGGGGAGATGGTCGCCTTTCCGACCCGGACCTCGGAGCCGAACAGGCGCAGGTGACTCATGAAGAGCTGACCGCTCTCCCCGAAGGGCGTCAGGGCCATCAGCACAGCCGCCAGGACGATGATGACCTGCAGGGCGGCCGAGATCAAAAGCCCGATCTGCAACACGGTCGACGCGCTGAGGCCAAAGAGCTGGCGCATCGACTGGGTGAGGCGTCCCTGCTCTGCGAAGAGGCCTCCCAGGGCGTCATCGACCAGCCGCAGGGCGAGATAGGTCACGGCCGAGATCAGGCTGAGCCAGAAGATCTGACCCGAGATCAGCGCCGCCAAAGTGGCGTAGCCCAGGAGGACCGAACCCAAGGTGGCGACGATGGCCATGGCGAGGATGATCGACACGAAGGTCCACGCCGGAGCGCGCGCAGCTTCCGTTCCACTCTTGGCGCCTTCGTCGGACCGGCCGAAGCTGGCCAACACGAGGAAGGCGGCGCCCGCGTAGGCGACTGAGGTCGCGCAATCCACTGCGATCGTCGCGTCCACGCTCGCGCCGATGACGAAGGCCAGCCTCTGGAGAAAGAACCCTGCCGCCGTGATCAGGGCCACCACCCAGAGGGCGACCCGCGCGCGCGCCGCCTCGCTGTCGCCAATGGAGAGGAGGCGAAGCTCGGGCTCGCGCCCAGTCGTCAGCCCGCGGCCGAGGGCGATCACGGCGGCCGCCCAGGCCACTGAACCCACCGCCGCCGCACAGAGCTGGTCAGCCGCGGGCGACAGCAGCCCTCCCCACTGGGCCCCAAGGCGAATCGCCTGGGCCGCCGCCGTGGTCGCCGCGACGTCGACGATCACGCGCCAAGCCACGGCCAGCGTCCGGGCTGCGCCACGCGAGCCGACGCGCCTGGCGCGCTCCCAACCCAAGCGGTCGAGCAGGCGGCGAAGCGGCCAGGCCAGGATGGCTCCGATCAGAAGACCCGCGGCGAGCCCGACAGCGCCACGCGGCTCTGTCGCGCGCCCAGCCACGTCTGCGATATTTCGAGTGGTCCAGGCGACCCGACTAATGTCGCCGCTGATCGCGCCGCCAAGGGAGGTCCAGAAGACGGGCGAGAATGGCGAGTCGGTCCGCTGGAGAACGCGGCCGCTAAAACCCTGGCGCCGACGCTCAGCGATCTGATCGTAGACCTGACTTGCGCGATTGGTCAGGCCTTGCAGCTGCGCCACCTTGGCGCGAGCGGCCACCTGATCCGTGAGAAGGGCGGCTCGCCTGCGCTCTTCGGCTTCGGACAGGCGACGGCGCGACGGGAGACGGCGCAACGCGGCTGAATCGGACGCCGCTTGCGCCTGAGCCGTGGCGAGGGCGGCCCGGGCGGCGGTCTCGATCGTGGCCGCCTGTTGGCTCATGGCCGCAAGAGGCGCGTCCTTCGTGGTTCGCGGCAGGAGGAATTCGAGCTTCGCCAGGACCTGGTCATTGGCGGCGATGTCCACGGCGCCCGGGTGGGCGGAGGCTGGCGGAGCGGGCGTGAGCGGCGGCGGCCTGGGATTGGGTGCGGGCGCAGGGGCAGGCGTCGTTGGGGCGGCAGCGGTCGTCGTCGACGTGGCCGAAGTCGCGGACTGCGCCGCGGCCGGGCTGGCCTCCCCGAGGGCGGATGGCGCCCAGGCGACAATGAAAAACGGGATCAGGTGACTTGCGCACCTGCGGAGGAGCGCCTTGGCTGGGAACATTCGCAGGGTCCCGGTCGGAGGCTGCCGCCGCCCACCCCTCAGGCCCGTACGAACGTCACTCGGCCCGGCATGGTTGCGAGGGGCTGTCCGGCGAAGATGTCAGAAGAGCCCTCTCACGCGATCCTAGACGGAGCGGGGACGCCCGGGTTCGCCGAAGACACAGTCGAGCGCTTTGCGGTCCCAATGGGCCAGCTCCGCCGCAGCAACGTAGGTCGTCTGGAGGAAGTCGAGCAGGGCCGATTCAGGATCGGGCAGACTACGCAGGGCCTCGTAGGGCAGGACGAACTCGCCCATCGCCGGATCATAGGCGGCTTCGGCAGGACGCACCTTGGCGTCGCGGAAGCCGAGCGGTTCGGGATAGGCGTAGGAATAGAACACCGCTTCGCCCCTGGCCTCCCCTCCTGGCCAAAAGCCGGCGCTGCTCACCTCATGCGAGTAGGCCTCCCGTACGACCGCGTCAGGGAGGTTGGGAACACCCCCGGGGTGCGGAGGCGCCCGGCGCCCCGAGAAGCGGGTGACCGCCAGATCGAAGCTTCCCCAGAAGAAGTGCGTGGGGCTCGCCTTGCCCAGGAAAGCCGTGCGGAAGCGCTTGAGCACGCGATCGGCGTCGGAAAGCACCTGGAAGAACCGAAGCGCCTGACCCGGGTCATAGGCGCGCGGGGCGCGCTCGAGGGTGAATGGAACGGCCTCGGGCAGTTCGTTGGGGACTGGGTTGATTTCGACCGGTCTGTCCAGTGCGTCCAACAGTTCCATCAACTGCTGATAGAAGTCCGCGACCGCGCCCCCCTCCAGAGGAAGGTCGCCGTTTCGCTCGGGTGTCCGAACGCGAAGCACGCCATCGGTGAAGTCGAACTCCATATCGAACCCGCCCCTCTTGTGATGGACGACCCCTGTCGTGAGGCCGCGCGCCGTGACGTAAAGCGGGACTTGCCAGGAGTGGTTGAGCCAGGGCGTGAGGGCAAGACGCACCTTGCCGACGACCTGCGTCCACAGGTGAAGCGTCCGGCAGGTGTCCTTCCACTCCGTGTAAGGCAGGGAAGGCCAGGAATCAGCCTCGGCGCGGCCGGCGCGCAGAGCCCCTCCGGCGTTGGAGCGCGTCATGATAACCTCGCCGCAAGAGGGTTTCTTGACCGAGAACCGGAGCGGAGGACGGCAGGTTTTTCCCAATGGCGCTTGCCAATTGTATCGCGAACGCCCAAACTTTATTAGTCAAATATCGCTTAGGCTCACCTGGCCCCTTCGCCGTGATCGCAGATTTCGGCCCTGCTCTGGTTTCCGGTCCTGTCCGAGAATTTGAACTCGCCGTCCATCGTGGGCGCGAGATTTCGCACCCGGAAAGGGAGAACCAATGACAATCGGCACTGTAAAATGGTTTAACGGTCAGAAGGGCTTCGGCTTCATCCAGCCTGATGACGGCGGCACGGACGTGTTCGTCCACATCTCGGCCGTGGAACGCGCCGGCATGAGCACGCTGCAGGAAGGCCAGAAGGTGAGCTTCGAACTCGAGCGCGACAAGCGCACGGGCAAGACCTCGGCCGGCCAACTGCAGGCAGCCTAACCAAGCGCCTTGAACGGCCGGTGTTGACGCCGGCCGTTGTCCGCCGCTGCGGGAGGACAATATCTCTGGAATGACCAAGGTGGAAGAATACCGGGCGAGGGAGCGCGAGGCGCTGGCCTTTGCCGAGGAGACGACCCTCGACCGAGTCCGTGAACAGCGGCGACGCGCGGCCGCAATCTGGACAGCCATGGCCGATGCGGAAGAGGCGCGAGTCCTCAGCCGCTCGGCAGCGACGACCCAAGCCGCGCGCTGACTTCGATCTCCCGCCTCAGCGCGGGACGATCGCCACCACCCTCGCGGGGAAGCCTGTCCCTCCGTGCGCCTTCGGGAAGGTGACGATGACGAGCGCTCCGGCCTCCGGAACCTGATCGAGGCTGGCGAGGAACTCGATCTGGAAGTGGTTCAGGCCCAGGACGTAGCTTTCCAGCGAGAAGTCGTCCTCGTAGGCGCGAAAGCCCGGATCCGTATCGGAGGTCTCATGGCCCGAGGCGGTGATGTGGCGCGTCTCGTAGAGGTATTTGAGCACTGGCAGGCTCCACCCGGGATAGTGGAAGACCCCTGCGGCGTCCTTGTTCTGGAACGCCTCCTGGCTGGGCCAACGCTTCGACCAGTCCGTCCGCAACGCCACGAAGGCGCCGGCGGGAACGGGCCCGTGGCGTGACTCCCACGCACGCACGTCGGCCATCGAGACCTGGTAGTCAGCGTTCGCCGCCGCTTGCCGATGGATGTCGAGCACCACCAGAGGCAGAACGAACTGCGCCGGATCGATCTGGTCGACCGTGGCCAGCCCCTGGTGGAAGTGAGCCGGCGCATCGACATGGGTTCCCCACTGGCCGACGTGGGTGAACACCTGCGCGGTGAAGCCGTCCTTCTTCTGCGTGAAGGGCGTACGGACGACCTCGTCGGGGAATCCCTTCCAATGCGGAATTCCGGGCGCGAATGCGTGCGTCAGATCGACAACGCGCGCCGCGTGAATGGCGCGGTACGCCTGGGCAAGCGACGCCGCCGAGCCGGGCGCCGGGTCGGCGCGCACCGCGCAAACGACCAGCATCAAGGCGCCGGCAAGCGCTCCGGCCCACAGACCTCTCGCCACAGTCAGCCCTCCCCAGGCGGAGCTGGGCCGTCCCGCCCCGCTCTCGCGAGGCGGGAACTGCGCCTCAGTAGAAGGCCCCGTAGATCACGTCGACGATGCGCCCTGTAAAGACCTCAACCATGAGCAGGTCAGGTCCGTAGCGGACCCAGCGATAGCCGGGAGGCGGCGGCTCCAGCCCCATCATGGCCCAGTTGTTGAAGAAATACGTAGAGGTCAGGAAGAGCGTCGGCAACGTAAGGCCGATCCCCCAGCGCCGGTATCTGAACCCGGGCGGGTACCGCCACGCCGGACCTCTTATCGGGCGAAAACCCGGTGGGCGTCCCGAACCCGGCCGGTGGGTCCCTGGCGGCCGCGCCCCGCCGCCGGGACCACCCGGCCGTCCGCCGGGAGGCCGTCCGCCAGGAGGCCTACCCCCGGGTGGCCGGCCGCCTGCCGGCGGACCGCCCGTATTGGGCGGCGTCGCCGGGGCTCCGGGTCGACCACCCCCTTGTCCTCCGCCGGGTCGTCCGCCAGGTGGGCGCCCACCCCCTCCGCCGGGGCCGCCACCGCCGCCAGGACCGCCGCCGCCGCCGGGCCGACCTTGACCTTGGCCGCCGCCGCCGCCGGGCGGCCGACCTTGACCTTGGCCGCCACCGCCGGACGGCCGACCTTGACCTTGGCCACGACCTTGACCGCCACCCTGCCCGCGTCCGCCCTGTCCTCGGCCGGTGTTCGGCGCTTCCTGCGCCCATGCCAAAGCGGGAAACACCAACCCCAACGCCGATGCACAGAAGAGCCGTCTGTTCATGAGCTTCCTCTCCGAGGCCGTGGCTCGAGCCTTTGGCTTTTCGAGAAAACGCCAGCTGCGAGGAAACGTTGCTGTGGCGCTTCGACGCAACATGCTTAGCCGAAGCCGTGCTGACGGGCGCCGTGCTCCTCAGATGCGATCATGCGCGCGAAGAGTTCTGCGGTGGTGTGCGCGCCGACCTTTCTCATGATGTTCCCGCGGTGGAATTCGACCGTCCGCGGACTGATGCCGAGCATACGGGCGCTCTCTTTGGCTGAAGCGCCTTTGAGAAGTTGGCAGAGCACCACGCGTTCCTTGGGCGTCAGCAGTTCATGTCCAGGAAACGAGGTCAACAGGCCTTCGCCGGAGCCTTCCAGGACGCCGCCGTTGCGGGGAGCGGGCGAGCCTTCCAAGGTCTCGAGCAGCTCCCAACGACCGTCACGCCGGGTAATTGCACAGCGGTGGAGCCGCGCCACCTCCAGCAGGTCGGCCGAACGGCTCACACCCAGCTGATAGGTGCACAGGGCGATCATCTGCTCCTGGCCCATCGCGCGATGGAGATCAGCCTCGTACTCTCGGAAATCGGTCCACAGGTCAGCCTCCAGCCAGAAAGCGTTGCCACTGGCCCGCAGGCCCGAAAACCCTCTGGACTTCGCGTCCGCCAGTTTCGCCAGCCAAGAGCTCGTGATGTGGTGAGCATCGAACGCCTTGCCGCGCAGGTACCATCCGTACCCGGGCGCCAGCTGCAGCCGACCCGCCGCCACGTGGTCGTCGACATCCGGGATCCGCTCGCGCAGACCGTCGAGAGCCGCCTCGCATGACAGGGGATCGGACACGGCCCACAGGCAAAACTCGCCGTCCTCGAGACCCGCGCGAAGGTAATCCGCATTGATCTCGATGAGATCTTGCGCCGATTCATAGAAAAGAGAGATGTGGGCGCCCCATGGCAGACTACCCACCGGTTCAATTCCAGTCCTGACTGCGAAATCCTTCAGCATCACCTCTCTCTCGGGCGGCGCGCCTCCGGCGACGCCCACTGGCTTGACCGTCGGTTACGCCCCTCTCAATCAGGATAGGGTGGAACGCCCGGTAATTCTACCAAGTGGCTTGACGTGGCGAGGACGCTTACGCATTCCGAGTCAGGTCAGTATCGGGGCCGTATGTATGGCATTTCATTGGATTTCGTGCGTCTTGCCTGAGCGCGCAAACCCCAAGGATTCCTGTCGAACACGCTTCCCCTGCGCGCCGGCCGGGTGATGGCGGACCCTTCGAACCTCGACGCACGGGCGATTCCGCTCTCGGCTCTCCTCGAAATGCTTGATGCGAGCGGCGAAGGCGCCCTCATAGTCGCCCTCGACGACCCACGCTTGCCGTTGACCTTCGTCAATCGCGCGTTCGAGACCATTACCGGCTATTCGCGGCGAGAGGCCGTCGGTCAGAACACCCGCTTCCTTCAGGCCGCCGACCAGCTGCAGCCCGAGATCGCCGTCCTGGAAGAGGCGGTTTCTCGGGGCGCCCCCGCCTCGGTGACGCTGCGAAACTATCGCAAAGACGGGACCTTGTTCTGGAACGCCCTTCGCCTGTTGCCCGTGACCGACGGCGCCGGCCGACCGACCCACTACCTCGGATTGATGCAGGACGTGACGGAGACGCGCCTGGCCGCAGAGCGGCTCGATCGGGCCGGACAGATCGACCCCCTGACCGGCGTCCTAAACCGATATGCCCTGCAACAGCGCGTGGAGACCCTTCTGGCGGAACAGACGGGTCGGCTGATGATCATCAAGGTCGATCTGGCCGGCCTCCACGAGATCAATACCGGCTATGGGCACGACGCGGGCGACGAGTTGATCCGCAGGATCGCGGAACGACTGGCGGCTCTGGGGCCTGAGGCCCTGGGCCGTACTGGCGGGGACGAGTTCGCGACCGCCTGGCGGCTCGGGCCCAGGGAGCCCGCTCAGGCGCGGCTCAAGGCGATGAAGTCGGCGATCGAGCGGCCCTACGCCCTCCCTGACGCGACCATCGAGCCGCGCTTCGCCTTGGGCTTCGTGGTCGCCTCGCCCGGTGAGAGCGCCATCGACCTGATGCGTCAGGCGGGGGCTGCCCTCCATGAGTCCCGCTCCAGTCGATTGCGGGAGCCGCGCGAGTTCGACGCGGTCAGCGTCACGCGCTTCCGCAATCGGGTCCGCCTGACCACCGAGATCCAGCACGCCCTCGCGAGCGGCGAATTCCTGTTCCACTACCAGCCCAAGATCGACCTGCGCTCGGGCGAGGTCGTCGGGGCCGAGGCCCTCATGCGCTGGGACCACGGCGTGTTCGGACTCCAGCCCCCTGCGCGGTTCATCGACCTCGCCGAAGAGAGCGGCCTGATCGTGCCGCTTGGCCAATGGGGACGAGCTGAGGCCGCGCGCTTCGCCACGGAGCTCAACAAAGGCCGCGAGCATCCCCTGACCATTGCAGTCAACGTCTCTGTCGCCGAACTCATGCACCGCGACTTCGCCGACTCCCTGGCCGACAGCCTCGCCCGGTCCGGCGCCCACCCGTCGTGGCTGACCCTCGAGCTGACCGAGACCCTGTTGGCCGAGGGCTCGCCTGAGGTGCTGGACCTGCTCAGGCGCCTCCGGGCGATGGGCGTCGGCCTTTCGGTGGACGACTTCGGCACAGGCTATTCCAACCTGGCCTATCTCGACCGTCTTCCAATCACGGAGATCAAGATCGACCGCAGCCTCGTGGGCGACCTGCGCCTCAACCCGGCTCGTCGCATCATCGTGGGCGCCGTGATCTCGCTAGGCCGCGAGTTGGGAATCGACGTCGTCGCCGAGGGCGTCGAGCACGCCGAAGACCTGGAGGTCCTGCGGGGAATGAACTGCCCCCTCGGCCAGGGCTTCGCGTTCAGCCGACCGCTGCCGAAGGACCGCTTCGAAGCCTTTCTCGCTCGCGCGCCGTCTGACGATCCAGCCTCGCAGCCGCCCCTGAGCTGAGCGCGCGGTACAGCCTCGTTCGTCGGGCCGTGCTATGACCTGCAACCGGCCGCGGCCGGCACGCTCGAAACGGGAGCACGGGGATGGGCCGGTCGCGGGTGGAAAGGTCGATGGAGGGCGGACTGTTCGCCTCCCGCTGGCTCCTGGCGCCCTTCTATGTCGGCCTCGTCATTGGCCTCGCCACCCTGCTGGTGGTGTTCGTCATCTCGCTGGTGGAAGACGTTGTGGTCCTGCTTCACACGCCGCTGCCGAAGCTGCCCGAGGCCGGCATTCTGATGTCCCTATCTCTGATTGATCTGTCTCTGGTGGGTAATCTGGTGATCATCGTCGTGCTCTCAGGGTACGAGAACTTCGTCTCCCGCATCGAGGTGCAGAACCCCGACGGTCGGCCTTCATGGATGGGAAAAGTCGACTTCTCGAACCTGAAGATGAAGCTGATCGCCTCGATCGTGGCGATTTCGGCCATCGCGTTGCTCAAGACCTATTTGGAGATCCACGACCACACGCCGAACCCGGCCGAGCTCATCTGGGAGGTCGTGATCCTGCTGACCTTCGTCGTCTCCGGCGTTCTGCTGGCTCTGATGGACCTGCTGCTTGCGCGGGCCGCCGAAGGCCATTCCGATGAATGACCTTAGGCGAGGAGGCGCCAAGGCTGAGCCTTGCCCATTCCTCAGAAAGCGTAGGTGAGGCGCCCGCCGATCATGCGCGGCGGGCCGGGATTGGCGACGTTGACGCCGGGCACGAAGAAATTCCGGGTCAGGTCGTACTCCTTGTTGAACAGGTTGTGGATCCAGAGGGCCGCCGTCCATTTGCCGCCCGGCGGATAGAGGGTGAGGTTGAAGTTCGCCAGCCAGTAGGGCGGGATGGTGTAGAGTGAGCCAAGCCACGACGGATAGTTCCCGTGGTAGCTGTAGTCGACCTCGGGCTCGAGTTTTGTGTCTGGAGCGATCCAGAACCAGTAGGACACAGTCCCCTGGTAGTTCAGCTTCGGGAACGGCATGGACGCACCGGAGAGGTCGCTAATCCCTACGGCTCCGGTTTCTTCGTTAGCCGCGAGATTGAACTCCCTGAAGTTGTCGTAGTGCCCGATCGCATAGCCGATCTGCTGTGAGATCGTCAGGTGAGGCGCCAGTTCGCCCTCGAGACTGACCTCGGCGCCCTCGATGTGCGATTTGGGAGCGTTGACGAAGTGTCCGATGATGGTCGGGGGCGCGCCGTTGACCCCCGGGGTGAACAGCGCGGAGAGAACCTGTTGATCAGTGTAGTCGTAATAGAACAGGTCACCATCAAACCGCAGGTTCCGAAGCAGTGTATATTTATAACCTGTCTCGAATGCCCACAGTTTTTCCGGTTGGAACGGTGAAATTCCCTGAACGTTCGCAGTATTGTAAGTGGTGAAACCACCCGATTTCACCCCGCGGCTTACCGTTCCATACAACATCAGGTCTTCGGACGGAGTGTATTCCAGACCCACCTTGCCGGTGACGGGCGTCATGGACTGGCTGACGTTAGAGGGCGCGAGTCCAGCGATCGGCATCGTCCCGAACAGGAACTGGCTCGTGAAGTTGTCCAGATACCGATGCTCGTCCTCGAAGCGCAGGCCGGCGATCAGCTTCACCGTATTGGTGATCTTGTAGGTCATCTGGCCAAACACGGCCTCGGAATTGACGTGCTGGTTGTAGTGGACACCCGCGGAGATGCCGTAGATGTCGAGGAAGTCCGACAGATAGGCTTCGTTCTGATTCTGGTACGAGACGTACAGACCGGCAATCCAGGTGAGCGGACCGGTGTCACGAGAGACGAGCCGCAGTTCGTCCGCAATGACCGTCGAGCGAGTATGGAAGAAGGTGTCCGCCACCTCCTGCGGAACCGCGCCCCAGTCCTCGAACTCCCGCCGGTTCATGAAGTCGTAGCTGAAGATGTTGTTGAGCTCGGCGAAGCCCAGGTCGTACTTGACGTTCAAGGAGCCGCCGTCCTGGACGTTGTTCTTGAACGGAGAGGCGTTGGGCGGCGCGCCGATGAACTTGGCGAAGGTCGGATCGAGACCCCAGCCGGTGGCGTAAGGGCTCTTATCGGCCGGCGCTGTGAAGCCCGCGCCATCATTGGCCGGCGTGAACAGGTAGAGGCCCTGACCGTCGGAATTGTCGATGAAGCCGTGCAGTTCCAGCTTCACGTCCAACTGGCTGATCGGCGTCCAGTCGGTGATCCAGCGAAATCCGAAGCGGTGGGCGTTGCCGAAGGGACTGAGGGTGTCGCGGTTGTACTGATACGCGCCCCCCTGTTCGGTCATGAAGGCGAAGCGGCTAGTCAGATTGTCGGCGATCGGGCCCGAAACGTAAGTCTCGGCATGCAGCCAGGAGTAGCTGCCGTATTCGACCAAGGCGCCCGCCGTGAAGTTCGCGGTGGGCTGGTTGGTCCAGATGTTAACGGCGCCCCCGGTGGTGTTGCGCCCATAGAGCGTGCCCTGTGGGCCGCGCAGCACCTCGACCCGCTGGATGTCGAAGAATGCGTTCTGCGTCATGATCGGGATCGGATAGGCGACGTCGTTGATATAGATTCCGACGGTCGGAGAGTTGTTCGAGGCGTAGTCCTGGAAGCCGACGCCGCGGATGCGGAATTGCGGCTGGCCGCCGCCGAACGCCGACTCGACCTGGAAGTTTGGAGAGGCGTTCTGGAGGTCGTTGACGGTCAGGATGTTCTGCTTGATCAGCTGGCTCTGATTCAGCACGGTCATCGAGATGTCGACCTTCTGAGCCGACTCGGAGCGGCGCTCCGCCGTGACGACGATCTCGCTGACGCTGGCGTTGCCGGGAGCGGCCACAGGAGACGCAGCCGAGGCGCCCGGGGCAGCGGCGCCCACGGCGCCTACAGCCGACTGCGCCACGGCGCCCGAAGCCACGCCGAAGATAAGCGCACCCACGCCCGCCCCCGCGAGAAGGTGTCCAGTCATACGCTCCCCCGTCTACAAGGTACGTGACGGGTATTTTCTGCCCTGCCCTCGCGCCGCTTCAACGTCGCTTAGGGCCCCGTCTTGGGGGAACGCTTAGCGTCTCGTAACGGACTGTCCAGCAGTTAGCGCCGTTCCCTGACGTTTTTGCTGGGGGTGATGAACCTTGGCCTTCGCCCTCACAGGGCGGCAAGGACCGCATCGCCCATGGCGCGGGTCGACAGGTCGCCGCCGAGGTCGCGCGTGCGGGCGCCGCCTGCGAGCGCCGCGGCGCAGGCGCGCTCGATCCTGGCCGCCGGCTGCTCCATGCGCAGGGCCCATCGGAACAGCAGCGCGAGCGAGAGGATCTGGCCGAGGGGATTGGCGACGCCCTGGCCGGCGATATCCGGGGCCGAACCGTGGATCGGCTCGAACAGGAACGGACCCCTCGCGCCGATCTCGCCTATCGTCGCCGACGGTAGAAGGCCCAGGCTGCCGGTGAGGGCGCCGGCAAGATCGGACAGCAGATCGCCGAACAGGTTCGTGGTCACGATCACGTCGAAGCGGCCCGGATCGCGCGCAAGCTGCATGGCGCAGTTGTCTGCGTACATGTGCTCGAGCGTGACGTCAGGAAACTCGCGGGCGCCGAGCGCCTCCACGGTCTGGCGCCATACGAGGCCGCTTTCCATCACATTGGCCTTCTCCACGCTCGTGACCTGGCCGCGCCGACCGCGGGCGATCTGGAAGGCCGCTCGAGCCACCCGCTCGATCTCGGAGGATTCGTAGGACTCGGTGTTGAAGCCCCGGCGAGAACCGTCGGGCCGCGTCTCGATCCCGCGCGGCTCGCCGAAATAGACCCCGCCGGTAGCCTCTCGCACGATCATCACGTCGAGGGCGCGGGCGAGCTCCGGTCGCAGAGGCGAGGCTGCGACGAGGGAATCGAACACCATCGCCGGGCGCAGGTTGGCGAAGAGGCCGAGTTCCGAGCGCAGCCCCAGGATCGCCATCTCGGGCCGCAGGTCGAAACCGAGCCGGTCCCACTTCGGGCCACCCACAGAACCGAACAGGACCGCCTCGCACGCCTTGGCGCGGGTGAGCACCTCGTCAGGAAGGGGCGCGCCACAGGCGTCGATCGCCGCGCCTCCGACGAGCCCGGTCTCGATCTCAACCGCCAGTCGCGCATCCTCGGCCACGCGACCCAGCACCCGCAGGGCCTCGTCCATGATCTCCGGCCCGATCCCGTCGCCCGGCAGGACGAGCAGGCGGGGGGCGTTGGAGGTATCGGACATCGCGAATCTCTTGGCGGTGGCAGCGAGGGATCGAACCTTTCTTAAGCGTCGCCCCGACCGGGCGTCAGCCCCGGCCGGCGCGGCGAACGCTCAGGTCTCTTCCACAAGCCGGCCGTCGCGCAGGGTAAGCACCCGGTCCATGTGAGGGATCATGGAGAGATTGTGGGTGGCGATCAGGGCCGCCACGCCGGTGCGACGGACCAGGTCGTGGAGACCCTGGAACACCGCCTCGGAGGTCTTGGGATCGAGATTGCCGGTGGGCTCGTCCGCCAGCAGCAAGCGAGGTGAGTTGGCGAGAGCTCGGGCGACGGCGACACGCTGCTGCTCGCCTCCCGAGAGCTGGGCCGGCTGGTGGTCGAGCCGTTCGGCCAGACCCAATGCGGTCAGCAGCGCGCCCGCCCGCGTCAGGGCCTCGCGCCGGCGAGCGCCTTCCATGAGCATCGGCATCACGACGTTATCGAGGGCGCTGAACTCGGGCAGCAGGTGGTGGAACTGGTAGACGAAGCCGATCGTCTTCAGGCGGATACGCGTGCGCGCCCGGTCATTGAGATCGCCGCAGTCCAGTCCCTCGATGCGGATCTCCCCGGCGGTGGGGTGCTCCAGGAGGCCCGCCGCGTGCAGAAGGGACGACTTTCCCGATCCGGAAGGCCCGACGAGGCCCACGACCTCACCCGCAGCCACATCGAGATCAGCGCCGCGGAGAACCTCCAGCGGACCCTGGCCAGTTTCATAGGTCCGGCAAAGTCCGCGGATGCGCAGGACCGGCTCAGCCATGGCGCACGCTTCTTCCGAACCGCCGGTGTCTCGCCGGCTCTTCTGTTCTTCGGACAGGGTCTTGGCGGCGCCGAAGATGCCGGCGGGACGCCGGCGGCCCAAAGGACCAGAGCGCCTTACTCATAACGAAGGGCCTCGACTGGATCGAGGCGAGAGGCCCGCCAGGCCGGCAGGAGAGTGAAGAGGAAGGAGGCCCCCAGGGCCCACAATGTCACGCCCGCGACTTCCAACCAGTCGATCCGCTCTGGGACGTGAGCCAGGAAGTAAACATCCGAGTTGAACACCTGCACGCCGGTGATCCACTCGATGAAAGTCTGGATCGATTCGATGTTGAGGCAGAAGACGATGCCGAACAGGAGGCCCGCGAGCGTGCCGGCCAGGCCGATGCTTGCACCGGCCATGAAGAAGATGCGCAGGATCGCCCCCTGCCCCGCGCCCATGGTGCGCAGGATGGCGATGTCGCGGCCCTTGTTCTTCACCAGCATCACGAGGCCAGAGATGATGTTGAGGGCCGCCAGCGCGACGATGAAGAGGAAGATCATCCGCATCACGCTGTGCTCGACCTGCAGGGCTCCGAAATAGGCGCGGTTGCGCTCGGTCCAGTCGGTGACGACGGCCCCGGGGCCCGCCGCCGTCGCCAACGCCGCCTTCATGGCCGGCGCCTTGTTTGGATCGGCGAAGCGCACCTCGATGAAGTCCACCGCCTGGCCGCGCCCAAAGAAGAGCTGAGCCTGGGTCAGCGGCATGTAGATGAAGCTCTGGTCGTACTCGCTCATGCCGACCGAGAAGATCCCGCCGACGATGTAGCTCTTGGCTGGCGGGAGATCTCCGAACACCGTCTCGCCGCCGGTGGGCGAGATGAGGGAGACCTGATCGCCCACGCGCACGCCGAGCGTCTGGGCCAGCTTGTCGCCAAGCAAGACGATATCGCCCCCCTCCTCCCCGAGCCCGAAGCCGGCAATCGATCCCGACTTCATATTGCCGGTGATGATGGGCATGGCGCGCAGGTCGCCGGGCGTCACACCGCGGACCACGGCGCCGGAAACGGCGACCGGCCCCTGGGCCAGGACCTGGGATTCGATCACCGGGATGGCCTGGACCACGCCCGGGAGCTGGCGGATCCGCCCCACCATGGCGTCCCGCTGCTCGGCGCTCATGGCTCCGCCCACGACGAAGGCGTGGCCGTTGAAGCCGAGGATCTTACCCGTCAGCTCGGTGCTGAAGCCGTTCATGATCGACATGGTGATCACCAGCGCTCCCACGGCCAGGGCGATGGCGGCGAAGGAGATCACCGAGATCAGAGCGACGCCGCCATGACTGCGCTTGGCGAACAGATAGCGGATGGCGATCGCCCGCTCCCAGCCGCTGAATGGAGCCGACATCTGGGCCGTCGTCAGGCTCCAACCATGGAAAGCGCCTCGGCGAGAGGCACGGTGTGACGCTCCCCGGTCGCGCGCCGCTTCAACTCGACCTTGCCCTCGGCAAGACCGCGCGGGCCGATGATCAGCTGCCAGGGCAGGCCGATGAGGTCCATGGCGGCGAACTTCCCGCCTGGGCGCTCGTCGGTATCGTCCAGCAGGGGCTCCTTCCCGGCCTTCGTGAGAGCGGCGTAGGCCTCCGCGCACGCCTGGTCGGTCGCCGCGTCGCCGGGACGAAGGTTGACGATCCCCACGCCGAAGGGCGCCACCGGATCGGGCCAGATGATGCCGGCCTCGTCGTGGCTCGCCTCGATGATCGCGCCAAGCAGGCGCGACACGCCGACCCCGTAGCTGCCCATCTGCACGGGGCGCTCGACGCCATCGGCCCCGCTGACCACCGCTTTCATCGGCTTCGAATACTTGTCGCCGAAGAAAAAGGTCTGGCCGACCTCGATGCCGCGGGCGGTGATCCGCTCGCTCTCCGGCGTTTCGCGGTCGTAGCGCGCGGAGTCATGGACGTCCTCGGTGGCGGCGTAGAGCCGGGTCCAGTTGGCCACGATGGACTCGAGATCGCCATCGTAATCCACGTCCTCCCCGGGAACCGGCAGGTCAAGCATGCGGCGGTCGAGGAAGACCTGCGACTCGCCGGTCTGGGCCAGGACGATGAACTCGTGGCTGAGATCCCCGCCGATGGGGCCGGTCTCGGCCTTCATCGGGATCGCCGAGAGGCCCATGCGCTTGAAGAGGCGCAGGTAGGCGACGAACATCCGGTTGTAGGCGGCCTTCCCCGCCGCTTCGTCCACATCGAACGAATAGGCGTCCTTCATCAGGAATTCTCGCCCGCGCATGACGCCAAAGCGCGGCCGCTGCTCGTCCCGGAACTTCCACTGAATGTGGTAGAGGTTCTTCGGCAGCGCTTTGTAGGAGCGGACATAGGCGCGGAAGATCTCGGTGATCATCTCCTCGTTCGTTGGCCCGTAGAGGAGCTCGCGCTCGTGGCGGTCGGTGACGCGCAGCATCTCCGCGCCGTAGTCGTCGTAGCGTCCGCTCTCGCGCCACAGGTCGGCCAGCTGCAGGGTCGGCATCAGCAGCTCGACGGCCCCGGCGCGGTCCATCTCTTCGCGCACGATCTGCTCGACCTTACTCAGCACGCGATGGCCGAGCGGCAGCCAGGCGTAGATGCCAGCCGCCTCCTGGCGCAGCATCCCGGCGCGCAGCATCAACCGGTGGGAGACGATCTGCGCCTCGGCGGGCGTCTCCTTGAGCAAGGGCAGAAAATAGCGCGACAGGCGCATAGGCCTTCTTGAACCTTCCTTTATCGATGTGTCGGCGGACGGCGCGGCGCGCCGTCAGGTCGGATGACCGAAGCCTGGCAGGGTGATCAGGTGGAATTCCACGATCACCCAGAAGATCGCGAAGAGGATCGCCGACACCCAGGTCGTGGTGATGAACTTGCGCTTCAGGTTCGGATTGACCGGCGAGGACGGATCGCCGCCGCCCGGCACCGGGATCCCCATCTCGGCGTGACTGCGCACGCCCAGCGGCAGGACCGCGAAAAGGGTCGTCCACCAGATGGTGAGATAGACCGCGATGCAGAACTCGATGCTCATCTCGAAACCTCGGCGCACGATCCGGCAGGGCGACGCCTTCCGGATCGCATACGATCGCCCGTTCCTATCCGACGTATTCGCTTACGGCCAGTGAGGTGTGGCGAACCCACAGAGCTTTCACCAGGCGGTGCGCCTGGGGACGGGCCCAAGGACATTGCGCCTTCGGCGCGGCCGCATCGTCTCACGTCACCTGCCGCCGTCAGCCGAGAGAAGCTCAATTCGGCCAAATGGTAGCGACGAGCTCTACCTGCGGGGCGAGAGCACGAACCTGCCCCTGTGCGAGGGGCGAGAAGACCGCATGAAGCTGCTCGGA
This sequence comes from Caulobacteraceae bacterium, assembly GCA_035483335.1. Classification (GTDB taxonomy): domain Bacteria; phylum Pseudomonadota; class Alphaproteobacteria; order Caulobacterales; family Caulobacteraceae; genus Acaudatibacter. Next base: position 29,702 of record DATHPX010000176.1, read on the forward strand.
ATCGAAGCCTCCCGCGGGTTTGCGGCGCTGCTTGTCGTGACGGTGCATTCCACGCGGCTGCTGGAGGGCCAACGCTACGCAGGGGCTGTCCCGTTCGGCGGCTTGTTCACGTTCGGTCACGCCGGGGTGGATTTCTTCTTCGTCCTCAGCGGGTTCATCATCACCTATGTGCACGCCCCGGACGTCGGGCGCCCCGTTCGGTTTGAGACCTACGCCCGCAGGCGGCTCACGAGGATCTATCCAACCTATTGGGTCGCCCTCGCCATCATGCTCGGTCTGATGGTCGTCAGTCCCACCCCTGACCGCTCTGAACACCAGGTTGGCAATCTCGTCACCAGCATCCTGCTGCTCCCCTGGCCGAAGGACCCGTTGCTCGGCGTGGCCTGGTCTCTCAAGCACGAGATGCTGTTTTACGTGCTGTTCGGCATGCTGGTGCTCCACCGCCGGGTGGGCCTGGCCGTTCTCGCCGCCTGGGGAACGCTCACCGCCTTGAACGTCGCCTGGACCTGGGCGTCGGGGGCTCCGCTCTTCCACGGCCTCTGGGGAAGTCTGGCCTTCCGGATCTTCAACGATGAATTCTTCTTCGGCATCGGCGTGGCTTTGCTCGTCCGCCGCGGCTGGATACGCCGGCCGTGGGCGGCGGCGGTGATCGGCCTTGTCCTCTTCCTTGGCTCCGGGCTGTACGAGTCCTTCGGCCCACCCCGCCCGATCGAATGGCCGCCCCGCCACCTGGCCTACGCCGCGGGCGCGGCGCTGATGCTGTACGGCCTGGCGGGCGCCGAGATCGGCGGGCGGCTTCGGACCCCGCGTGCGCTCGTCACCCTGGGCGCCGCCTCCTACTCACTCTACCTGGTCCACGTCATCGTCCTGCTTTTCGTCCGCCAGGCGGCTCGCATCATTCAGCCGCATCTCGCCCTGCCGGCGGAGGCCTGGTTCCTGATCGCCGTGGCCAGCGCGGTGTGCGGCGGTCTGCTGTTCTGGCGGTACGTCGAGCAGCCGATCCTCGCGCGCCTGCAGGCGGCGCGCAGACGGCCGGCAGCGCTTGGCGCGGCCCCCTGATTCCCATTGGCTTCGCGCGCCGCAGCAGTTCGCCTGGGCGCCTAGTGCGTCGGCTCGGCCATCAGTTCGACGAGGACGCCGCCCATGTCCTTTGGATGGAGGAAGATGACCGGGACGCCGTGGGCGCCGATGCGGGGCTCGCCGGTCCCAAGCACGGTGGCGCCCTTGGCGCGCATCTCGTCGCGGGCGGCGATGATGTCGGGCACCTCGAAGCAGACGTGGTGCTGTCCGCCGCGCGGGTTCTTGGCGAGGAAGCCATGGATCGGAGAGTCCTCGCCCAGGGGCTCGATCAGCTCGATCTGGGCGTTGGGCAGGTCCACGAACGAGACCCAGACTCCCTGCTCGGGCAGGGCGCGCTTCTCGGTCACCCGTGTGGCGCCCAGGACATCGCGATAGAGCCGCCAGGAGTCCTCGATCGAGGGCGTGGCGATGCCGACGTGGTTGAGCTTTCCGATCATCTTCGATTGCGCCCTCGGCCGAATTAGAGCCGACCCGTTACACCCGAAGGACCGTGGCCTCCACCACCGGACGGCGCTTCCAGATGCGGAAGGCGGCCTTCTTCAAGGCCCGCGAGATCGCCGCCTCCACCGCCGCATCGTCGTCGCGATCGTCGCCCGAGAGCTTGAGCACGGCGTCCTTG
>DATHPX010000177.1:0-2397 GCA_035483335.1 Caulobacteraceae bacterium
GACGGGTGAGACGGGCCAGGCCGGTCACCACAGCGCCGCCGTTGTGGTGGTAGACCGCTGGGGCAATGTCGCCGCCCTCGTGCACTCGATCAATTCGCTGATGTGGGGCGAGACCGGGCTGGTGGTCGGCGGGATCCCGATCGGCTCGCCGGCGGCGGTGAACCGATATCGCCTGGTCAACCTCGCGCCCGGCGCCCGGCTACCGACCGACATGGCGCCGCTGATCGCCTTCCGGGACGGCCGGCCAGTCGCCGCCGTGGCATCGATCGGCGCCTCTTTGGTCCCCGAGACGGTGCGCGTCGCGGCCGGCCTGCTGGACGGAGAAGACCTGGCGGAACTGGCCGCAGCGCCGCCGATGCTCATGGGCCTCGGCGCCTCGACCCCGGGCGACGAGAAGCCGGCCCTGATCCCGACCGACGCCTACGCACCCCAATTCAAAGCAGCCGTCGAAGCGGCGGGCGTGAAGCTGCAGGAGGTCCCGCCCGCCCAGACCGCCGCCCTTCGCGGCACGGCCGCCTTCGTCCGCATCGGCCCGAATGGCGCCAGCGCCGCCGAAGCGCCGAGCGTGATCGTCTTCAGCGAAGCTCGCTGAGCCCGCTGGCGCCGATCGTCTGGTAGCCAATCCTCGAATGAACCACCAAGACACGAAGAACACCAAGAAGAAAACCGCGAACCTCACGAACTACACGAACAAGAAACAATAGTGAGTTCAGGACGTTGGGCGTGCGCGAAGCGCAGTAAATAATGTTCGTGAGGCTCGTGGTTCAAAACGTGTTTTGCGCCTGCGGCGCGAAAAAGAAACTTGGTGTCCTTGGTGTCTTGGTGGTTCACTCGAACACTCGCGTGGAGGCCCCCAGATGCGGCGAATCGAGGTGAAAGCGGAGGCGGCGAGCAGCGCTGATCCGGCGAGGGTCTATGCTCTGCTGAAGGACGGATCCACCTGGCCGCAATGGACCATCTTCGACTCCCATGAACTCGAGCGCCCGGGCGATGAGGAGCCGCTGGGGGTCGGCAGCATCCGGGTGTTCCGGACGAGTTATTCGGCCTCGCACGAAAAGGTCGTCGAGCTGCGGCCAGGCCGTCGCCTTAGCTACGAGCTCACCGGCGGACTTCCGCTTGTCGACTATCACGCCGACGTGGACCTCGAGCCTCTCGCGAACGGGGGCACCCGGATCTTCTGGCGCTCGCAGTTCCAGCCGAAGCACTTCGGGACCGGCTGGTTCTGGAAATGGATGATGAATCGGACGGTCCGCCAGGTCAGCCAGAACCTCGCCGACGGCGCCGCCAACCCCACGATCGTTCCCCAGGGCTAGGTCCTCCCCTGTTCCGTCTACCCCATTCACACATCTCGTCGCCGCGGCATCGATCCGCCGCCTGCCTTGACCGTCAGTCTCTGTCGATGTCGCACAAAACTCCCTTCTCCCCTTGCAAGGGGAGAAGGACGAAGAAAACGGCCACGCTTCAAAAGGCCCCCCTTTCGCGGAGGGGGATCAGCCTTCACTCCGCCCCGGGCCCGAACCCTCGGCTCAGCGCGCGCCCAGGTGGGCGTACTTGTCGATCCACTCCTGCCTCGTGAGCTGGGGAACGGGCGTGAAGGCCGGCGGCGGGGGCGGAGCGATCGCCTCGCGCGTCTCCTGGTCGACCAGCGCGCGCAGCTCGCCGATGAGCTTGAGGGTCGCTCGCGCCTCGCGGGCGCGGGGGCCCGTGGCGTCTTTCAGGCGATCCGCCAACCGGACCAGGGCCGCGAGGGTCGGCGCCGTGGCCGCCGCGGCCATGTGGGCCTCCCGACGCTCCAGCGCCTCGATGCGCGCCTTGACCTCAGCGCGGTTTTCCATCGCCCAGGCGGCGCTCCGCGCGCGTCCGATCCGGGCCATCCGGTAGGCCTTGTCGCGATGAACGCCGCGCGCGACGGCGCGGGCGAAGGCTTCGCGTTGAGGGTCGGCCAGGGGCTTTTCCGGATCCAACAGGTCGACTCCTCTGGGAACGAGGAATCTTGACATTTCGCAATTGAGATTGCAATATGCAATTAATGCCGTCCGCCCGCAAAGTCAGGGAACCCCCTCCTCCGCAACTTCCCTTGCGCAATGCGCGTCGCGAAGCCTTCGCCCAGGCCCGCGCGGCGGGTCTGAACCAGACCAACGCCTACGAACGAGCCGGCTACAAGCGGTCCCGCCAGGCGGCCAGCGCACTCGCCAAAAAGCCGCCGGTCGCGGCCAGGATCGCCTGGCTCGTAGAGCAGGCGGTGGCGGCCGCCGGATCGGACAGCGAGACCGCGATCGTCCGCCTCCTCGACATGTCCGACGCCGCCGACCTCACCACCGCCGCCGGCGTCCGTGAGGCGCGGGAAGCGCTGGAAGAGGCCTGGCGGATGTACGGAGAGCTTTGCAGATCGCGGGC
>DATHPX010000178.1:0-2531 GCA_035483335.1 Caulobacteraceae bacterium
CTGGATGGCGGTCGAACACGCCGCCAAAGATCAGTGTGCCAATGATGTCCTGATTTCCGCGGATGATCGAAAGGAAGCTGTTGATCCGCGGCCCGCGCGCATTCTGGGCCAGGGAGCCCGACTTGGTCGTGAGAATGTGGAACGAGAGCGGCAGGCCAAGCTCCACCGCCGTCGCCCAGACCGGGTCGTAGACGGCGCTGTCATAGTCCTCGACCGCCGGGTCGCCCGGCATCATCACGCCCTTAAACCCCATGGACTTGGCCACGTGCAGCTCGGCGACCCCGTCGTTGGGCGTGCGCATCGAGACCTGCGCCAGGCCGTGCAGCCGGTCCGGCGCTTCGGCGCAGTACTCGGCAAGCCAGCGGTTATAGGCCTCGAAGCACGCCTTCTTGAAGTCGAAGTCCGGGTGATTGCAGATCAGCATGCCGACGGTGGGGTAGATCATCTCGGCGCCGACGCCGTCGCGATCCTGGTCGGCGAGGCGATACTTTGGGTCCCAGCCGCTGCGCCAGAGGTCCTTGAAGGCGACGCCGCTGGTGGTGATGTCCTTGGGATCCTTGCCGGCCGCGGCCAGCAGGCCCAGCGGCACCGGGGTCGCCATCCCCTCGACCACGAAGGCGTCGCCGACCCCGTCCAACTGATGAATTCGCGGCGCGCGCTCGCGGAAAGCCGGGTCGATGTAGTCGACATAACAGTTGGGCGGCTCGGTGATGTGCGAGTCGGCCGAAATCGGTTTGCGGATCATCGTGGCGCTCCTCCGCGAGGAGTTTCCGCTCAGACTCCCGCCTCGTCAAAGGCCGCGGATGTTGTCGCCTACAGGATGTTTCGCCACTAGCGGCTAAGCCTGCGCCGCAGCGAGCGGGTCGAGGGTCCAGATCCCCACCTGCGGGTCGCTGATTGTCATCGCCAACAGCTTCTCCGTGTCGCCGGTCTCGACGCGGAACTGGGCATAGGCATGGAAATCTTGGACCTGGTCCCACTCCTCGATCAGCACGAGCTGATTCGGATCGAGATCGCTCCTCAGGAGCCGGATGTTCCGAAAGCCCTTGCGTAGCCGGGTCTGCGTGAACATCCCTCGAAGAGTCTCGACCATCGTGTCGGTGAGTTCGGGCTTCACGTTCCAGGTCACGGTGACGACGACGCCTTCGGACATGTTCGCTTCCTTTCGTCATGTTCCGCGGTGATCGCGTAGCAGTCGCTACATAGCGCATTCATGTAGCGTGCGCTACAGGCATTCGCATGACGATCCGCGACGAGCGCCGGGAAGCCGCCATCGAACGCATGGCCGACTACATCCTGTCGGAGGGACTTGGGGCGGCGACGCTCCGGCCCCTGGCCGCGGCGGCGGGCGCCAGCGATCGGATGCTGCTCTATTACTTCGCCGACAAGGACGAGTTGCTCGCCGCCACGCTGGACAGGATCGCCAAGCGGATGCTCGCGCAGCTCGACTGCGCAATCCCTGCCGAACCGCGCAGACCCTTTGCTGTGCTGCTGGAGCAGGTATGGGAGGCGTTGGCCACTGAGAGCCTGCAGCCGTTCATGCCCCTATGGCTCGACCTGGCGTCGCGGGCGGCCCGCGGACTTCAACCGCACCGCGATATTGCCGACGAGATCGGCGACGGGTTCCTTGCCTGGGTGGCGATCCGCCTTCAGCTGCAAGGCGACCGCAAGCCCGCTCTATTGGCGCCGCTGTTCATCGCGTCAATCGAAGGGATGTATCTTCTCAAAGCCATCGGCCGAGGCGACATTGCGGAATTGGCCGCCACTGAACTTGCTTCGCACGCCTTTTGAGCCGTGGTGGATCCTCGGTAGCTCTCTTCAGACGAGCGAGGCGTGGCCAAGGGGGAAAACACTCGATGCCCGACAACAACCTGACGACCTGGCGCGCAGGGGATATGATCCCCGTCCGCCACGTCTGGCGGGGAGCCGTCTGGTTCGCGCATCCGGCGATCGTCGTCGATGACAGGCCAGAGCGCCTGATCGTCTACGAGCCGGCGGGCTCGGTGCGGCAGTGGAGCTTCTTCGACCACCAGAGCGGCGCCATCACGCCGCCGCGCCCACAGCCGCGCCACACGACTGACGCCCTGACGATCCTGCCGGCCAGCGCGGCGCACGCCATCTCCTTGTTCTGGCGCGAAGGCGGCGGCCCGTTCCTGTGCTGGTACGTGGACATGCAGGCGCCCTTCCGCCGCGCGGGCGGAGGCGTGGTCACCATGGACCAGGACCTCGACATCGTCGTGGGCCCCGACCTGCGCTGGCGGTGGAAGGACGAAGATCACCTGGCGCGTATGCCCGAGCTGGGCTGGGCGACCGAGGCGGAGACGCGCGAGATCCGCCGGGAAGGCGAGCGGGTCGTCGACATGATCGAGCGGCGCGCGCCGCCTTTCAATGAAGGCTGGCCAGAGTGGAGGCCGGATCCGCATTGGCCGATCCCACGACTCCCGGAGGAGTGGGCGACCGTGCCGAGGTGAGTGGCCGGGCAGGCGCGGCCATGACGGATGGAACGGCGGGGCCATCTCAAATTCCACCCG
>DATHPX010000179.1:0-5732 GCA_035483335.1 Caulobacteraceae bacterium
CGGCCGCGCGGCGCGACGCCCTGGGCGAGGGCGCTTCATGAGGCGGGTTGCTCCCCTTGGATCCTCCTCCACGCGGAGCGTGGGGGAGGGGGACCACCGAAGGTGGTGGAGGGGGCGGCCGCACCTCGGGCCTCGACGAAAGGCGCGTGAAGCTCCACCGAAGCTGAAATCGCTCGAGAACCCCGCCCCCTCCACCGCCCCTGGAGGGCCCCCTCCGTCTCGGTCCGCCTCGCGATCCGATCCACCTTCCCCGCGCATCGCTAGGCCGTTTGAAGCGTGGCTGTTTTCGTCGCCCTTCTCCCCTTGCGGGAGAAGGTGGCCCCGCGAAGCGGGGTCGGATGAGGGGTCTACGCACCTGTCGGGCGGAGCGCGGCGCCGTTCTGCGGAGGGTTGGTCGAGACCCCTCATCCGTCCGCCTTCGGCGGCCACCTTCTCCCGCAAGGGGAGAAGGGAGTCCCGTGCGCCCTCGGCAGAGACTGATGGTCAGGGCGGGCGGCGGACACGCCTTGGCGATGAGTTGTGTGAACACCGTAGCCCGCTTTGCAGGGGAGGAATGCGGTCCCCCTCCCCCATGCCGCTGCGCGCCATGGAGGAGGATCAGTTCGCAGAAGCCCGAGTGTGGAAGATCCGGGTGGGGGCTGGGCTGTGAGGCGGGTCGCTCCCCTGGCCGTCGTGGCGGGGCTGCTGGCCTTGATCGCCGCGCTGTGCGTCCTCTCGCTCATCGCCGGACGCGTTTGGACCCCGCTCGACAGGCTGGGCGAGGCCGGCGATCCGCGGTGGGCCATCATCACCGGTCTGCGTGTCCCGCGGACCCTCCTGGCCCTCACGGTCGGGGCGGCGCTGGGCCTCTCCGGCGCGGTCCTGCAGGGCTACACGCGCAATCCCCTGGCCGATCCGGGCGTGCTGGGCGTCTCGTCGATGGCCTCGCTGGGAGCGGTCCTCACCCTCTACTTCAACCTCACGGCGCCGGGCGCCACGGCGGCCTTCGCCATGGCCGGAGCGGCGACGGGCGTTCTCATCCTGCTGGGGCTCACGGGGTCCGCTGGGGGGGCCACGACCTTCCTGCTGGCCGGGGTCGTGCTGAACATCATCGCCGAGGCCGGCCTTTCCCTGGCGCTGATGCTCTCGCCCAATCCCTGGGCGGCGTCGGAGATCGTGACCTGGCTGCTCGGCTCCCTGTCAGACAGGAGCTTCACGGACGTCTGGACCGCCGCGCCGTTTGTCGCCCTGGGCGGGGTGGCGCTCCTCATGGTGGGCCGAGACCTCGACGCCCTCACCCTGGGCGAGACAGGCGCGCGGTCGTTGGGCGTCTCGCTGCGGCGGACGCAGGGCCTGATCGCGGCGGGCGTGGGCCTGGCCTGCGGCGCGAGTGTCGCGGTGAGCGGTGTGATCGGCTTCGTCGGCCTGATCGTCCCGCACCTGATGCGCGCCCTCGTGGGCGGCCGTCCGTCGTCCCTGCTCGTCCCCAGCGCTCTGGCGGGCGCCGCCCTGCTGCTGGCGGCCGACATCCTGGTCCGCCTGATCCCCGCCGCGAGCGAGGTGCGGCTAGGCGTGGCGATGGCGGTCCTGGGCGGGCCTTTCTTCCTGTGGCGGCTGATTTCCATCCGGCGAAGGTTCGCGTGACGGCGGCCTCCCGTGAGCAGGAAGCTGGACTCGCGCTCCAAGCGCGGAGCCTGATCGTGCGGCTGGGGGGTCGGGCCATCCTCGATGGCGTGGACCTGACGTTTGCGCCTGGCGCAGTCACCGCCGTGCTCGGCCCCAACGGCGCCGGCAAGTCGACGCTGCTTTCATGTTTGGCGGGGCTTCGCAGGCCACAGTCTGGCGACGCCCGCCTGGGCGGCCGGCCTCTGGGGATGCTCCGTGACAAGGAGCGGGCCCGCCTCCTGGGCTACCTCCCGCAGAGCCCGGAGATCGCCTGGAGCGTTGACGTGCGCACCTTCGCAGGCCTGGGTCGCACCGCGCGGTTGAGCGCCCGCGGCCCGAGCGAGGCGGACCGCATCGCCGTGGAGCAGGCCCTGGAGATGACCCAGCTCATCGACCTGGCGGATCGGGACGTGACCACGCTCTCAGGCGGCGAACGCGCCCGGGCCCACATTGCCCGTGTGCTCGCCGGCGAACCCCGCTGGCTGATCGCCGACGAACCGCTCACCGGCCTCGATCCCAGCCATCAGATGGACGCCGCCGACCTGATGCGGGGTTTCGCGCGCGCCGGCGGCGGGGTGGTCGTTACGCTGCATGACCTCGCCTTCGCCGCACGCTTCGCCGACCGGGTCGTGATGCTGGTCGACGGGCGCGTGCTGGCCGACGGGACGCCAGCTGAGGCCCTGGCGCCGGAGATCCTCGCCCGCGCCTACGCCATCGACGCCCGATGGACGAACGGGCTCGCCGGACCGCTGCTGGACGTCGTGGCGCGCCGATGAGTTCCGGCGACGCAGCCCTTGCCCTCGGCCTGGAGGCGGCGATCGGCTATCCCGAGGCGCTCGGCCGCTGTCTGCCTCACCCGGTGGTCTGGATGGGCCGCGCAATTGAGTTCCTGGAGCTCCACTGGAACCGACCCCGGAGCGCGGACGTCCCCGTCCGCTCTTCACGCCCTTCGGACGCCGACGATCAGCGGAAGAAAAGGGCGGACGAGGACGTCCGCGCTCCGTGTGCACGCCGGGGTCTCGGCGTCGCGACCGTCAGCCTGGTCGCCGGCGCGAGCGGCCTCCTCGCCTGGGCTGTCGAACGGGCCTGCGGGCCCTCGCCGGCGGGGCGGGCGGCCGCGGTCCTGGCCGCGACGCCGGGCCTCGCCCAGAGAAGCCTGCGTGAGCACGTCGAGGCAGTCCGAGCCCCGCTCGAGCGTGGCGACCTGGCCGCTGCGCGTCAGGCCGTGAGCCGCATCGTCGGCCGCGACGTCGCGGCCCTGGACGCGTCTGCGATCGCAGCGGCTGCGCTCGAGAGCCTCGCCGAGAGCTTCAACGACGGCGTCGTCGCGCCCGCCTTCTGGCTGGCCCTCGCCGGTCTGCCGGGCCTCTACGTTTACAAGGCGGTCAATACCGCCGACAGCCTGATAGGCCATCGCGAGCCGCGTTGGCGCCTGTTCGGTTGGGCGGCGGCCAGGCTCGACGACGCGATGAACCTCATTCCAGCCCGCCTCGCCGGGGCGCTGATCGCTCTGGCGGGCGGAAGCGGTTGGCGGATCATGCTGCGGGACGCCCCTCAGCACGCCTCGCCCAATGCTGGATGGCCCGAAGCGGCGATGGCCGGGGCGCTTGGCGTGCAGCTGGGCGGGCCGGCGACCTACGACGGCGTTCCGACGGAGCGGCCGAGATTTGGTGATGGGCCAAGGCCCGCCGCCTCAGACCTCGCCCGCGGCCTCGCCGTCTACGGTCGCGCCTGTCTGCTGCTTGGGCTGTGCTTCGGCGCGGTAGCCGTCGCCCGAAGGAGACGACGCCCGTGACCGCGACCCTGATGGTCCAGGGCTGTGGTTCGGACGTGGGAAAGTCCGTCCTCGTCGCGGGGCTTTGCCGCCTCTTCGCCGACCGCGGGCTCAAGGTGCGGCCGTTCAAGCCTCAGAACATGAGCAACAATGCCGCCGTGACCGCCGACGGCGGCGAGATCGGCCGCGCCCAGGCCTTGCAGGCGCGCGCCTGCCGGACGCCCGCGAGCGTCCACATGAATCCAGTTCTGCTCAAGCCGCACAGCGACACCGGCGCCCAGCTGGTAGTCCGCGGACGCGTTGCGGGGCAGTGGACGGCGGGTGGCTACCAGCGTCACAAGAGGGACCTGCTCGCAACAGTGGTAGAGAGCTTCGAAGAACTCAGGGCCGAGGCGGATCTCGTTCTCATCGAGGGGGCGGGAAGCCCGGCGGAAGTGAATCTCCGCGAAGGCGACATCGCCAACATGGGCTTCGCCCGCGCCGTCGGGGCGCCGGTCGTCCTGGTGGGGGACATCGACCGCGGCCATGTGATCGCCGCCCTGGTCGGCGCCCATGCCGTGCTGGCGCCGGAGGATCGGGCGATGGTCCGCGGCTTCATCATCAACAAGTTTCGTGGCGACCCCGCCCTGTTCGAGACCGGCCGGCGCGAGATCGTCGCGCGCACCGGCTGGCCGGATCTGGGCATGGCGCCGTGGAGGGCGGAGGCGCGGCGGCTCCCGGCGGAGGACGCAGTTGTCCTGCAGGCGCCTCGCTCGCCGGGGGCGGAGCGGCCCGTGCGGATCGTCGTCCCGCTGCTGCCCTCGATCGCGAATTTCGACGACTTCGACGCCCTCACCGCCGAGCCGGCCGTCGACTTCCAGTTCGTTCCGCCCGGCCAGCCGCTCCCCGGCGACGCCGACCTGGTGATCCTACCGGGATCCAAGGCCGTGCGACGCGACCTGGAGCGCCTGCGGTCGGAGGGCTGGGACATCGACCTGCTCGCCCACGCCCGCCGCGGCGGTCGCGTGCTGGGGATCTGCGGCGGTTATCAGATGCTCGGCCGCCGGATCTCCGATCCCGACGGGCTGGAAGGCCCCGCGGGCGCCAGCGATGGCCTTGGCCTGCTGCAGATCGAGACCGTTCTGGGCGGTGAGAAGATCGTGCGCGAGGTCACGGGCAGGCTTTGCGAGAGTGAGGCGTCCCTCGCCGGCTACGAGATCCACCTGGGCCAGACCTCCGGGCCGGATGCGGCGCGCCCGTTCGCCAGGCTGGGGGAGGGCAGAGCCGACGGCGCGCGCTCCGCCGACGGCCGGATCGCCGGGACCTATGTCCACGGTCTCTTCGATCGCGCCGAAGCGAGGGCCGCTCTCCTGGCGCAGCTCGGCGCGCCCAGCTCGGGCGGCCATCGGGCGGACGCCGTCGAAGCCGACCTGGACGCCTGGGCCGCCGTGCTGGCGCAAAGCCTGGACATCGACAACCTCGCGAGGATCGCCGGACTATGACCTTCCGACCGCCCCCGATCCCGCCCCTCGATCCCGCCCTCGGCGCAAAGCTCCGCGCACGCATCGACGGGATGGCCAAGCCCCCGGGTTCGCTTGGCCGGCTGGAGGACCTCGCGGTGCAGATCGGCCAGGCGCAGGGGCGGGCCGATCCGCGGATGGAGCGGGTGCGCGCCTACGTCTTCGCCGGCGACCACGGGATGAATGCCGATGGCGTCTCCGCCTATCCCTCTGCGGTCACCGCCGCGATGGTCGCCACCTTTCTCGCCGGCCGCGCCAGCGTGAACGCCCTGGCCCGCGCCTGCGACGTGGAGGTGGCGGTGGTCGACGCCGGCGTGGACGCACACTTGCCGGCCCATCCCGACCTGCTCGACCGCAAGGTCCGCCGCGGCACACGCAACGCCGCGGTCGAGCCCGCGCTCACGACCGCCGAGGTGGAGGCGGCGCTGAACGCCGGCATGGCTCTTGCGACCGAGGCGGCGGCGGAGGGCGTCGACGCCCTGATCCTGGGGGAAATGGGCATCGGCAACACCGCCAGCGCCGCCCTGGTGATGAGCCGGCTCGCCCCGGCCCCGCTCGCCGACTGCATCGGCCCGGGCGCCGGCCACGACGCCGAGGGCCTCGCGCGCAAGGCCGCCGTGCTCGCCCGCGCTGCAGCGCGTTCCGCCCCGGACGCCCCGCTGGAAGTCCTGGCCGAATTCGGCGGACTGGAGATCGCCATGATGGCGGGCGCCCTGCTGGGCGCGGCCGCAGGCCGACGCATCGTGGTCGTGGACGGCTTCATCGCCACCGCCGCAGCGCTGGCGGCGATCCGCCTGGCGCCGCTGGCGCAGGAC
>DATHPX010000180.1:0-5349 GCA_035483335.1 Caulobacteraceae bacterium
GGAAAAGATGGCTGAGCTCAAGAAGCTTCCGCCGCTCAAGTTCATCCAGAAGGATCACAACGGCAAGACGCTGACGCTGTATGCAGATCCGGCCGGTTGCCGCTGCCTTTTCTTCGGGGACCAGGCGGCGCTGCAAGCCTACCATCAGGAGCGGTTTGCCCAACACCTCGCCGAGGAAAACGAAGCCGCCGCCACCGAAGCGAACGAAGCAGCCATGTTGAACGAGACCGCCGCACAGTGGAATTCATTCGGCTGGGGTCCGTGGGGAGAGGACGGCTGGGGTCCTTACTGACCGGGGGAATGATCTTAGCCGATCGTTGATGGGCGAGAATGGGGGGGCAGGTTATTGGACTGCACCCCTTCGGCACGGGCGAGACCGACCCAAAGCGGAAGTACCCACGGTCTGCTTCCCGGCGCAGGCGAAAGAGCGTCAGGCCGCTACTAGAGCGCTTTCCGGCGAAGTGGGAACTGGTTCGCCGCAAGAAAGCGCGTCCAATCAAAGACTAGAGCGCAGCTCCGACGCAATCGGAGCGGAAAGCGCTCTAGAGCCTGATCCGTTTGCACGGAACAGATGCAAACGGTGAATCAGGCTCTACACTTTTTGAATCTAGAGCAAATCATCCCCGTTCAGACGGTTCCGTCTGAACGGGGTTTGCTTTAGGCGCTCATCGCCGCGGGCCGGATGCCGTGATCGGCCGCGATGAGATCGGCTGCGCGCTCGCCGATCATGATCGATGGCGCGTTGATGTTTCCGCTCGGGATCTCGGGCATGACGCTCGCGTCGGCGATCCGCAGGTTGCCGACCCCGATGACTCGCAGGCGTGGGTCGACGACGCTGCCGATCCGGCATGTGCAGCTCAGGTGATATACGGTCATTCCGAAGTGCAGGGCGAAGTTCTCCAGCAGCGCGTCGCTGGGCGGCTCGCCGGGCCGGAAGCCGTGTAGCGCGGCCAGCTTCGGCGGGACAAGCCACGGTCCAAGTCGGCCCGGCGCGGGCCAGTTCTCGGCGATCGCCAACACGCGGCGCATGATTGCGACCATCACCTTGAGGTCGTGGCTGTCGCTGAAATAGTTGAACCGGATGTCCGGGGGCGTGGCTGGATCGGCGCTGACGATCACGAGTTCGCCTTCGCTGTGCGGCACGCAGTTGCTGGCGAGGAACAGCACGTTCTCTGCGGTAGACGCCAGAGCCGTGGCCGGGTCCTCCAGGTACTGGTCGAGGTCGAGATTGATGCAGTCGCCCAGCACATGGGCATCGTAGCCGCAGGGAATGAAGCCGATCTGCGCATCGTGCGTGAAGCCGTCGCCGAGGCCAGTCGAGTAGAACGAGATGCCGTCATAGAGCGACGACGACACCAGGCTGGCGCCGGTCTCGACCCACTCGGACAGGCGCCGCTCGGCCTCGGCCTTGAGCAGCGCCAGATCGCCGGCCAGGCCCGCGTCGTCCGCCGGATCGGCTGGCAGGGGCCCGGCGGGCGCACGAAGCGCGTCGGGACCGGCCGACACGCCGATCTCGGCCATCGACACGCCGACGCCTGGCGCGGCGAACACCATCGGCGCCTGGACGTGATCCTTCAGGTGCTTGCCGACCGCCGGCAGGTCGAGGCGACAGGCGATTCCGGCGGCCTCGAGCTCGCGCCTCGGGCCGACGCCCGACAACATCAGGATATGCGGCGAGCCGACCGCCCCTGCGCTGAGGATCACCTCGCGCCGCGCCTGGATCGTACCGAGCTCGCCTTCGCGGTCGCGGTACTCGACTCCGGTCGCACTCAGCGCCTCGCCTTGCCCGTCGAGGATGAGCCGCGTGACGTGGGCGCCCGTGATGATCGTCAGGTTGTCGCGCTGCTCGGCCGTCCCCTCGAGGTAGGCGTGAAACGTACTCGATCGTTTGCCCCTGCGGGTGTTGGTCTGGGTCAGCGACGCGACGCCGGCGGGGTTGAAGCGCCCCGCGCCATTGTAGTCGCCGGCTGGAATCCCGACTGCCTCCGCGGCCCTGACGAAGTCGCGCGCCGCCGGAATGACGGGCGAGCGTATGCCGACGCCCACCGGTCCACCATACCCTCGCAGGCTACGGTCAATGCTGGCTTCGTTGGTCGGTGCGACCTCCTCCATCCTCTTGAAGCAGGGCAGCACGTCCTCGTAGCTCCACCCCTCCGCACCCAGTTCGGCCCAGTGGTCGAAATCGCCCGGGTGCCCCCGCACGAACACCATGTAGTTGATGCCGGAAGACCCGCCGAGCATCTTGCCGCGTGGCGCCGGCATGCGGCGGTTCTTGAACCCCCGTCCGCCCTTTCCCGGATCGCCGCTCATCATCCAGTCGGTCTCGGGATCGAGTTGCAGAGTTGCGCAGGCGACTGGCATCGCTTCTCGCGGCGGCGGTCGATCGCCCGCCTCGATTAACGCCACGCTCACGCCCGGGTCCTCCGAAAGTCGAGCGGCGAGCGCAGCGCCCGCCGAACCGCCGCCAACGATGACGAAATCGTAGCTGCTCATCCTCAACCTCCCCGAGCCCCTTCTTGACTACCTTTTCGGAAGCCCCGGGACCTTGTCGGAGCCCAGGATTGGCGCGCAGCAAAGCAAATCGTCAAGCTGAGACGAGTTGGGGGTAATCCCGCTCCTGCGGCCGAATTGGGGGACAGGTTATCCGCGCACCAAGCTAGAACAACTTTGGCTGACGAGCGGGCGCGAGCGTGGACTTCACCTCAGATCTCTTCCCCGTCCTCCACCCCCACCGTCGCCGCGCCGCCGAGCGCCTCGTAGCGGCGCTCGGCCAGCCACTGCAGGCGCTTGGCCTGGGTGAGGAGGACGCGGCGCAGTCCGCCCTGAACCTTGCGCTCGGAGATCACCTGGGCGAGGCGCGAGAGGATCAGGGCGCGGCGGGCGATCCGGAAGTCGGGGTGCGAGCGCAGTTCATGGACACGGTCGGAGACGATGCGTCCGCGGTGCGAAGGCGGCGCCTCGACGGCGAGGCGGCCCGGGGGCGGGTCCTTCTCGTTGAGGATGGCCTTGAACTCGGAACCCTCCACCGCCTGCTGCGTGATCAGGCGCTCCAGGGCGTCGAGGTGGGCCCGCGCCCCGGGATCCTTGCCTGGCGTGTTCTGGAACTGAGGCAGCGGCCAGACCTCGATTTCGAACACCTCGAAGGGGTCCAGGACCGACATGGCGACGGCGTCGGTCCGCTGGTTCGTGAGATGCCGTCGGATGCGCGTGCGCAGCATCTCGTTGGTCTGGCCGACATAGATCGGCTCGCCGTCGTAATCGAAGAAGGCGTACACGCCCCACTTGTAGTGACCGACGCGCACCAGCTTTCCCGACGGGTCGGTGATCCGGTGGTCGAGGAAGGCGGCGAGATTCGCGCGCAGGTCCTCTGTTTCGAATGGCGGGATGTTGGTCCCGTCCGGCCGTTTGATCGGCGGCGACATGCGGCCGTCAGGCCACCTTGCGACGCAACTGCGGCTCTAGGGTCAGGGGCTCGAAGATGTGCCTCGCCAGGTGGCGGACGACGGGGGCGACGACGCCGTCCCCGGTGAGGTGATAGGCGTCGTTATAGCGGCGTGGCAGGACATAGCTGTCGTCCAGCCCCATCAGGCGGGCGGTCTCGCGCGTGGAGATCAGGCGCGAGCGGACCCGGTAGCCGTCGACCACCATGATCACCTGACGGCTGGATCCCCCCGCGGGGGTGCGCAGGCAGCCGGCCACGTCGTCGAAGCGGACCTCGGCGCGCTGCGCCTTGCGGCCCGCCTCGTCGAACCGCGTGCGCCGATAGACGCCGCCGACCATGCGGCGACCGGCGGCCTTAGCCTGCTCCACCTTTCGCAGGTTCAGCGGTGACATCAGGTCGAGCAGGCGCTTGGTCTCGGCCTGGGTGTGCCATTCCACGTCTTGCGGATGCTCCTCGATGACGTCGGCGAAGGTCTTCGCGCGCGTCTTGGGACGCGGCAGTTTCCACCAGAGGTGGTCTTCCTGCATGGCCTGGGGCAGGGCTTCGATCGCCCTTCGCAGAGCGCGCGGGTGGAAGGGCAGGTCGGGGCCCGCGCCGAGGAGCCCGGGCGGAATGTCGACACCTTCACGGACGCCGATCACGAACAGGCGGGGCCGTGACTGGGGCACGAACAGCTCGGCGTTGATGATCAGCGCGCCGGGGCGATAGCCGGCCTCGGCGAAGGTCCTGCAGATCGCCTCGAAGTCCTTGCCCCCATGCGAGGTCAGCGCGCCGCAGACGTTCTCGACCGCCACCAGCGTTGGCGCGCGCCCGACCTCGACCAGATCGCAGATGAGATCCCAGAACGGATAAAAGGTCCCAGACCGCTCGCCGCGCAGGCCGGCGCCATTCCCGGCGAGCGAAAGGTCCTGACAGGGGAAGGAACCCCAGATGAGGTCCGCATGACCCGGAAAGGTCCCGGCTTCGAGGTCGCGGATGTCACCGACCCGCAGTTCGCCGCCGCAGCCCCAGTTGGCCTCGTAGACCAGCCCCTTCTTCTCGTCGAAGTCGTTGGCCAGCAGACACCGCCACACCGGTCCTAGGCCGGCGCGGGCCATACCCCCTCCGGCGAAGAACTCGTAGAAGCCAGGCATGCCGCTGTTCCCCGGTCCTGGAGTCCGCCAACGCTCCCAACTCAAGATAGCGAAGGCGGGCGATTCGAATAGGAGCCGAAGCTGACGTATGAGAGCGGTCGCGTCCAGTTCCTGTTCCGTTCTCGACTGGTTTTCCGCCCGACGGCTGCTTCCGGCCAGGTGCGGGGCTCAGAAGGGAGGTCCGCTTCGCGCCAGCAGCGGACATTGGGTCGCTTCCGGAAACCAGACATTCAGCGCCGGCTTGCGAAGGTCCGCTTTCCGGCGTCAGGCCAAAGGGAGAAAACGACCCAAAGCGGACGAACTCGCCAACATATGTCCCTTCAGCTAAGCCTTCAGTATGGCGTCTTGGGCGAGCAATTTCGGCTGGTTGGCGGTGACCGCTGTGGCATCGGTGAGTTTCGCCCTTATGGCGGCGAAACGCGGTCGCTTGGCTCTAGAGAGCCACCGAGGCGGTGATCGATTTGAGATGGTGCGCTCGACAATCGTGGCGATCATCCTATCCCTGTTCGCTGTCGTCAGTGCCGCGGGAACGATCCTTCATTTCGCGTGGATTGCCCTCCCTGCTGCGCGCCCATTCGTCTGGAAAATTGTATACGGGCACTAAGGTTCTTCAGAAGCGGACCGTCGCCGAATACCCGGCCGGGCGACGCGCGCGCACTTGATCGTGTAGTCGAACGTCGCTTTTCCACCCAACTGAGATCTTCGCAAAGTCCGCTTTCGGGAGGTCGCTCACCGACACTATCGTTGAACGGCTTCGGCGGCGACCTTCCCTTC
>DATHPX010000181.1:0-15462 GCA_035483335.1 Caulobacteraceae bacterium
CCCACGACGTTTCCGAATTCTCCTGCGGAAAGCCGAGCCTCGACCACTGGCTGAAGGTCCGAGCGCTTTCCAACCAGGAGAAGGGCTTCACCGCTGTCATGGTCGTCCATGAAGCTCGCCGGGTCGTGGGCTACTATGGCCTGGCGCCGAGCGCGGTCGTCCCGACCGTCCTGCCTCGGTCGATCCGCACCGGCCAGCCACCGGATCCCGTGCCCTGCCTGCTCCTCGCCCAGCTCGCGACCGACCTCGGCTGGGCAGGCCGTGGGATCGGGACAGGCCTCGTGAAGCATGCTCTGGGGCGCTGCGTGCAGGCTGCCGCGCTCATCGGAGGCCGGGCGCTGGTGGTCAACGCGGTCGACACCGAGGCCGCGGACTTCTGGCGCCGCCGCGGATTCATTCCCTCGAAGGACGATCCGCTCGTCCTGTTCCGATCAATGGCCGACATCGCTGCATCATTGGCCCGCGCGGTGACGTGATCGGGGAGGCCGGAGGCGCGAAACCCGAGACGGGTTGTCATTAGACTGTCAGCGCCCCGCTGAGAGCCATCTTCACCCCGCCCGTGGGGCGAGTCCGCCGTCAACCTCTCCAGGCGGCAGGAACCCACCCCTTTTGCCGGAGTTCCGGAAGTGACGGCGTGACGTCGGTCGCCGAAGGGTTTCGCTTGATTGCTACGTCCGGCCAGCCCGCCGCGCCCGGCGGTCCGGGCGCCAGTTCGGCGGGAACGGCGATCATAGACGTGCTGCGGTCGTGGACTTCGTGGGTAACGCACCTGCAGCCTCGCGAAGCGGCGATCGACGTCGGCCTCACCCTCGTCACAGCAGCGGCCGCGTTCGGCATCCTGCGGCTCCTCGATTGGCTGCTGCGCCGGGGCGTCGAGCGGCTCGCGGCCAGGGGCCTGGTGGCGAAGCAGCAGGCCGGGGACGGCGCCAAGGGGGGCCCCCGGATCGCGGCCATGTCGTGGGGGCTGCTCAAACTGGCCGTCACGGCGACGGCGGCTCTGATCGTCCTCCAGGTCTGGGGCCTGGCGCCGCTGCAATGGCTGTCCGGCGCATCGGGCGCCGCCCTGGCCCGGGTGGCGTTCATGATCGTGCTCGGGGTGGCCGTCGTGGAGGTCGGCGGCCGCATGATGGACCGCATGTTCCTGGGCCTCCAGCACCGCACCGGCGATCACCGGCGCGCAGCTCAGTTCAAGACCCTGGCCCCGATCGTCAGGGGATTGACCACCGGGCTGCTGGTGATCCTGATCGGCCTGACGGCGCTCTCCGAGATCGGGGTAAAGATCGCACCCCTGCTGGCCGGCGCCGGCGTGATCGGCGTCGCTCTGGGCTTCGGCGCCCAGACCCTGGTCAAGGACTTCATCACCGGCCTCTTCCTGATCCTCGAGGACATCGTCTCAGTGGGGGACAACGTGAAGATCGGCGGCGTCGGCGGTCAGGTGGAAACCATGACGCTGCGCACCATCCGCCTGCGCGACTTCGATGGCACTTTGCACGTCTTCCCCTACAGCGAGGCGCAGGTGATCCATAACCAGACCAAGTCGTTCTCCTACGCCGTCATCGCGCCGAAGATCAGCTATGTGTCCGACATCGAAAAAGCCCAGGAGATCATGCGGGAGATCGGCGGCCAGCTGCGGGGCGAGAAGCCCTGTTCCGAGATGATCCTGGAGCCTCTGGAACTGGTCGGCGTCGATGGCTTCACCGACGTCGGCGTCGTCGTGAAGGGGCGGATCAAGACGCGGCCGGGCAAGCAATGGCTGGTCGGCCGGGAATTCCAGCTCCGGCTGAAGCTGGCGTTCGACGCCCAGGGAATCGAGATCGGCTACCCGAACGTCTACGCAGACCGTCCGGCGCCGCCCACGGACGGCGTCGACAACCACGCCCCGGTCGCCACCCGACAGTAGAGGACGACATCAGGTGCAATCCCCTGGCGGACGGGGGGGCCGGTGTTCCCGCGCGGGAGTGGGCGTCCGGCGAGGTGGGCGTGGACGCTCGACCACGGCCACGCTGCGGCGCGCGCCACGAGGCGCGGGATTGAGGTCGACGTAGCGCACGGCCGCGATCAGGTGGTCCTCCTCCATCGCCACCGAGGCGAACCGGCCATCGAACAGATGACCGCGCCAGCGGCCCCGGGCGTTGACGAAATTCGCCCACCGGCGATGCGCCGCGCCGAGGGCCACGGCGAGCCCTTCCGCCGTCGCCGGGCACAGGATGAGGTGAACGTGGTTGGGCATCAGGCAGTAGGCCCACAGCTCCACGCGCGCCTTCGCCAGCTGTTCGCAGAGGAGATCGAGATAGACCTCCTGGTCGCCGTCCTCGAAGAAGATCGGTTCGCGGCGATTGCCGCGCGCGGTCACATGGTGAGTGGGAACGGGAACGACGATGCGCGCAAGCCGGGTTATGGCGAAGGTTGTCGCACGGGGAACTATCCGGATAGTTCCCGTCGCACGCAAGGAACAAACGGGAAACGTTACTCCCGTCCGCCCATTCACGTGTCACCGAAGAGATAGGCATCAAACCAGGAGACGCAGACCAATTGGCTCTCCGCGATTGCGCCGCCCGCTCAGACTTCAGTGTCAGATTCTGGATCTAGATCGGGATGGAGTTTGTATATTGGCTCCCTTATTCTTATATATATTTCCGCCATAATCCCGCCGATACCCCGCCTATATTCAATATATTCCTCTTCCTTACACGATTCCCTAAGTTCATATAGAAAATCATTCATGCTGCCAATGACAGCATCCATGCACGAAAGTGCGCGCTTGGCTGCGGACTTATCTGAAAACACGTCGACTTCCTGGATGTTTGATTTGCATATCGATTCCTTGTTTCGATGAAGCATACATCTCTATTTCGCGACACGCCATAAGCTAAGATGGCCCTGTAGCGCTTAGTTAGACGCTGCCAGCCCGACGCCCCCAACTCCAAGGATAACGGCGACCGCCCCGCCACAGGGCTCAGCAATCGCACATAGTACGGCCCCCACTCCGGCAGCGGTCGCACCAACCATTGTCCAATTTACCTTCGAATCCGCATCCGGCAATGGCGCCCCACTCGGGAGAAAGCCACGTGCTTTCATACATTCTGCCAAGCAACGCTGAAACGACACACCATAGTCACCGGTAGGAAGTTCGGTATCACTGCAATGTCTTATACAATCTTCCTTGGCGTTTCGCCCTTCGGGACAAAGTTTGTCGTCGGGCGCTAGTCCCCGAACGTCCGTGAGACTGAGCGGATTCCCATCGACGTATACATACATGTTCCCAAGGCGATCACCAGTCTCACCCGCAGGATCACGCGATAACCATCGCCCATTTGCGGGGCCGTAGGCGCGATCGTTCGCCAACAGCAGACCGCTGTTTGAATTGTTCAACAGCCGGGCGTAGGTGAAGTCCGTCGCTGGTGTCGTCGCTTGGAGCGGCGCGCCATAGGGATCGTTGTCATAGGACGGGGCGGCGGCCGTAGAGAACGCTCGGCGCACCGTCCCTACTTGATCAGGCGCGTAGTAGACCGCCCCCGTCGGCGCGTACTCACCCTCCAAATAGTACCCCTTGGTGACAGCGCCCGAAGCATTCCGCGCCTGGCACAGCGCGTGGCCGCACCAGACGTAGCTGGTCACCACTCCACTGCCGCCCCCAGCCGGCGTGCTGTTAACCTGCACTCTTCGTCCCAGCCCGTCATAGGCGAACGTCGTGGCCTTGCCCGGCTGGCCCGGATAGCCGACCGCCACGAGGCGATTCTCCGCATCCCAGGTGTAGGTGAGCGTGCCATCGGAAGTGAGGTTGCCGTCAGTGTCGTAGGTCAGGGTCTGGCCCGACAGCGTCGTGAGTTGATTGAGGGGGTTGTAGCTCGCCGACTGGCTCAGTGACGCCGGCGGATAGCTGATCGGGGCATCGCTGGTTTGCGTGCTACCCGTGATCTGGTTTTCGTCGTTTGTGGCGAAGGTGAAGCCGGTCGCCTGGCCGGCGCTTAGCCCCGTGGTCGATACACCCGACAGCCGCCGATCTCCAGAGTTGGGCAGGTAGCTCCACGTGGTGGCCAAGTTCGAACCCATCAAGGAGCGCGAGACGATCTGGCTGGTCTGGCCCAGATAGCTCAGCACGAACGCCCCAAGGTCGCCATCGTGGTTGGTCAGTCGGCCGACCGGATCATAATCGAAGGTCTCGGCGCTCGAACCGGCAACTGTGCGCGATGACAGCCGGCCCAGCCCGTCATAAGCGTAGATGATCGTGGCCCCCGTGGAGGGAGAGGTCTCCTGGGCAAGTTGAAGCGCCCCAAGGGTCCCGATGGACTGATACGAATAGATCGTCGTCCCCGTGCCGTCAGTCATTGAGGTCAGGCGCGGGAAATAGGGATCGTAGGCGAAGCTGACGTTCGGTGTCGGGTTAACCGCTGCGGTGTAGGTGATCGACAGCGGCCGGTCATCTTCGGCATAGGCTAACGTCTTCGTCTGGTTCAGGGCGTCCGTCGTCGAGAGCAGGCGGCTGGTCGCCGCCTCGGGCGTTCATAACGCACCATGAACTCTCACATTTGGCGTAATAAGCGGCGTAATCGGGGGAACGCGAGCGCTATTACCGACCTTCAGTGCAATCTAACGAGCTCACGCCGCCGGCAGCAGCCTTCGCCCTGCGAAATCCCCCAGCCATCGGCCGAACATCTCCTCCGTATCCACGCAGTCCCCAAATCCCGCCTGGCGCAGCTTGATCGTGCTCACCAGGATCGAGGGCGGCGGCTCGGGCGCGCCGTGGAAGAAGAGGAGGTCGGCGTACTGGTCGGAGAGGCCCACGAACGGGCCGATCGCCGGCGCGCGCAGGCCGTGGCGGACGACGACGCGCTCCCAGACCTCAGCCTGCTCTCCGAGGAAGGAGGTGAGGGAGATCGGCGCGGGCGGGGCGGGCTCGAGGCCCACGGCCCGGGCGATGGCCGGCCAGACGTTGGCCCAGACGAAGACGTCGCCGTTGGTGATGTTGAATGTCTCGTCCGCGGCGGCGGCGCTGGTCGCCGCCCAGGCGAGGGCGCGGGCGATGAGGTCGCCGTCCACCGCCTCCATCACCGTCTCGTGCACGCCCGGGCAATGGAACGGCGAGCCGAGCTCGCGGCAGACCGCGGCATAGGCGCCCAGCACCGGGATCAGGTTCATCGCCACGCCCCAGGCGCCGCCGAAGACGATCTGCGGGCGCCAGATGGTGAAGCGCCAGTCCTCCTTGGCGCTCGCCTCGCGGATGTAGTCTTCCTGCAGCCAGTAGAAGTTGTCGTGCCGATCGCGCGGCGCGGCCTCGCGCGCAGGGATCGCGATGCGATGGACGTGGGCGCCGTAGGCCTTGGTCCCCTGCAGCACGCTGACATGGCGCAGGCCCTTCGCGGCGCGGCGCAGCGGATCCATCAGGTTGCGCATCATCGCGAGGTTGGTCTGCATCTGGTCGGCGGCCAGCCAGCCGGCGACGAGGCCTTCGGGCTTTTCGAAGAGGGCGGCGTAGACGATGTGGGTGACCTCGCTGCAGCGCTCGGCGGCGGATTCGCAGTCGGCGCACGTGTTGAGATCCACGGGCACGTGCTCGAAAGCCACGGTCTCGGGCAGGTCCGGGCGGCGACGCGAGAGGGCGAGGACGCGCCAGCCGAGGCTTGCAAAATGGGCGACCGCCGAGCGCCCGATCACTCCGCTTGCGCCGGCGATCAGGACGGTCCCCGGCGCTTCGCTCATTCGGCGACCTCGTTCTCCAGGGCTTCGCCGGCGAAGTGCCGCCGCAGGGTGGCGATGGTGAGAGCGACCATCTTCGGCACGGCCGCGGAGGTCGCGCCGGCGGTGTGGGGCGTCAGGACGGTGTTGGGGACGTCCGCCCAACGGGCCGCCGGCGTGGGCTCCTGGGCGTAGACGTCCAGCGCCGCCATGCCGAGGCGGCCGGACTTCAGGGCGGCGATGACGGCGTCTTCGTCCACCACCTGGCCTCGCGAGACGTTCACCAGAAGGCCTTCGGGTCCGAGCGCCTCGATCACCTCCCTGGAGATCAGGCCCCGGGTCTCCTCGTTGGCCCGACACGCGATCACCAGGATGTCGCTGTCACGAGCAAGATCGATGAGGCTCTCCGCACGCGCGAAGGGCGCGTCCGGCTTCTCGCGCGGCCCCCACCAGGCGACGTGCAGCCCGAAAGGAGCGCACCGGCTCGCGACGGCGGTCCCGATGTCGCCCAGGCCGACGATGCCGACCTTCCGACCGTGCAGAGTCGGGGTGACCATCTTGGCCGTCGGCTTCCACTCGCCGGCCCGCAGCTGGCGGTCGCCTTCGGCGATGCGCCGCCAGGCGCCGAGGATGAGCCCCATCGCGTGATCGGCGACATCCTCGTGGTTCACATGCGGCGAGTGGGTGACCTTCAGTCCCCTCGCCCGCGCCCACGCGAGGTCGACGCCGTCGTAGCCGACGGTGAAGCAGGAGATCAGCGTGAGCCGCGGGAGGCCCTCCGCCAGCGGCTTGTCGACCGGGAACTCGCCGGCCACGACCATCGCCTCGATCGTGTCGCGGGCCTCGATCGGCGGATGCTCCCAGAACCGCCAGACCGTGAAGTGTTCCTCGAGGAACGGCCCCAGCATCGCCAGGTGCGGCTGCATGATCAGCAGGGCGGGCTTGGCTGACATCGTGGGTCGCCTCGTGCTGCAGGCCTTGCTCTTCGTCCCAGTGGTAAATCCCTCATGGCCGCCTTGGCTAGGGGCGCCTGACCAATCAAGCGAACCCGCTGCGTTTCCCGGAACGAGCGCTGGACCAGAACCGAGCCTACCTCGCCCGCCCCGGAAGTTGGCGGAAAAAGGCGCTGATTTCATTTGCCTTCGACCCCGCTTCGTCCGTTCGCAACGAAACCAAGCCGTGGGTCGTTAACCTTTTGCGCACGGATGTCGCGCTCCAGCAGTCATGGGAGAGTATCCGAGATGAACGCCAAGATCCTGGTCACGGGGGTCGCGGTCGCCGTTCTTTCCGCCGGCCTTGCCGCCGCCCAGACCGACCAGACAGCCCCAAGTCCATCGACGGCTGCGACGCCGGCCCCGTCCGCCACCGCCAGCTCCGACATGGGCGCCAAGACCCACGCCCGCCATCACGCCCATCACAACCGCATGGCGAGGAACGAGCGGCGCGGCGCCGGCACATACGCGGCGCCGGATCAGCCGATCCCCTATGCCCAGCTCGATGCGTACCTGAAGGCTTCGCCACGTGAACGGATGGCGATGGCGCAGCAGGCCAACACCGGCACGACCGCCGACACGTCGGCAACGGCGCCGGCGGCCAGCCAGGGACCGAGCACGGGATCAAGCATGGGCGCGGCTGGCTCTGACACCCCCAATGCGTCGACGCCGCCTCAGAGCTCCATGGGAAGCTCCGGTTCGGATACGACCAGCATGCCCCCAGCGGCCGCTCCAAGCACGCCGCCAAACCCGCCGCAGTAGGCCTTTCGTTTACTGCGACTTCGGTGGCCGGGCGGCGACGCCCGGCCACTGTCGTTTGGAACGCCAGGAAACTCTCGAAGGCCATGGAAACTAGATCGACCACGGACCTCACGGACCACACGGACGCCTGACGAAATTCAGCATCGACAGGGACGTATAGATCGCGCCGAAGGCGCCCTCTTAATTTTCCCTCGTCTGTGTGGTCCGTGAGGTCCGTGGTCGATCTTCTCCTCGACGTCCCCCGAGATGGGAGCCCCCACGGGCCTCAAATGCTTGTCGCGCATTGAGTTCGATCAAAGCGCGACCAAGGGGCGCGCCTAGGCTTGTCGGGTGTAGCGTCCAACGCGCTGGGCCGCCGGGTCATGGCTTTCAGCCGTGCTGGGCGGCAGGCGCCTTCTGACATGCTTGGGAGAGTATCCGAGATGAATGTGAAGATCCTGGTCACCGGGGCCGCCATCGCGGCGCTTGCCGCCGGCGCCGCCTACTCGCAGGCGACCCCCGCCGCCGGCTCGACGGACACGAGTTCGCCGATGAGCGCGCCGAAAGACGCATCGGCCACGGCCGGTACGGAGAAGGTCGCCAAGCACACGGCGCACCATAAGCGCATGGCGTCGAACGAGCGGCGCGCCAGCCGCAGCCAGTACGCGGCGCCGGATCAGCCGATCCCCTACGCCCAGCTCGATCAGTACCTGAAGTCCACGCCGAAAGAGCGGATGGCCATGACGCAGGCCAGCACCGGCACGACCGCCGACACCTCGGCGACGGCGCCGGCGGCAAGCACACCCGACACGACGCCGCATTAAACATTCGCCGCTGTCTGCACTGACTTCGAGGGCCGGGGGGGCAGCGCCCGGTCGAAGGCGGAATGCGGGCGAAGCGCTGGTCGGTCCGCCAGATCCGCATATCCTGGGCTGATGGCATCGAGTGAGCTCGTGATCCGACCCGCGCGCGTTGGCGAAGACGCTGCGCTGGTTCGCGTGCTGCTCGAGACGTTCGAAAGCACTTGGCGGCCCCAGATCTCGGTTGCGGCGGCCAAGGCGCATCTCGAGCAAGGTCGCGCTGCGGCCTATGTGAGCGAGAGCGGTCTGGAATTCTGGGTCGCCGATCTGGAGGGCCAGATCGTCGGCCTGATTCATTGGCGGGACGACTTCGTTCACGCCCTACACGTGCGCCCAAGCCACGCGAGGTCCGGCGTGGGCTCGCGCCTGATGGATCGCGCCGAAGCGGACATCGCCAGCTCGGGCTTTGAGCAGGTCCGCCTGGAGACCGACACCTTCAACCTCGCAAGCCAGGCCCTCTACCGCTCGCGCTGCTACCGTGAAGCCGGCCGATACCCGGACAAAGAGTGGAACAGCGGCCTGACCACGATCCTGCTCGTGAAGTCGCTCGGCTGACATCTCCGCCGCCGGCGGCCCTCACCCCGCGCGCTGGCGCTGGCGGTGCGCCATGACCTTCGCCCGGTTGCCGCAGACGCTCATGCTGCACCAGCGCCGCGCGTGAGCGCGCGTGCGGTCGACGAACATCAGGGTGCACCTGTGCCCCTCGCAGCCCTTGATGTGGGTGAAGTCCTCCTCGGCCACGACGCGGGCGATCGCTTCGCAGACGGGGAGCAGCAGGCTCTCGGGTGAGCGCCAGCGGCGGCCCTGCTCCAGCGCGAGATGACGATGGCCGTGCTCGTCGGCGTGGGCGACGATCCTGTCGAAGGTTTCGTCACGTTCGAGCAGTCGGTTGAGGGGCGCAAGCTCCTCCAGCGCATCTGCGCCCAGCGGCCGGCCGGCATGCGCCGTGACAAAGCCCCTGAACCAGTCGCGCAGGTCCCGGGCTTGGCCCGCGACGCGATCCAGCTCGCCTGGCGTGGCGCTCGCGGCGACCGTCTCGAGCTCGGCGGCAGGGACCAGGCCAGCCTGCGCCAGCCAGTCGATGAGCCCCGCGCCGTCAGAAATCCAGTCGACCGGTTCGTCCACGGGCGTGGCTATGGAGTTTAGGAAATCGAGACCCCGCGCATCGGCGACGAAGGAGGCTGGGAGGTTGGCGGACGTCATGGCGGCAAAGCCTCGGTGTGAGCACGCTCCAGCTAACCACCAAAAATGCAGTTGACAAGTTACAGACTGGATTGTAACCGCCCTACGCATCGATAGCCGGTTTCACCGACCGAAGAAGCGAACAGCAAGAGGAAGCGAAATGGCCGTCGGATCGGAACTGACCGTTGTGCTGGCGCACGGCGCCTGGGCCGACGGCTCGAGCTGGGCGCGGGTGATCGAGCGCCTGCAGGCTGCGGGACAGCGAGCGATCGCTGCGCCCCTGCCCCTCACCAGCCTGGCCGACGACGTCGCAGCCCTCGACCACACGATCGCCCGCGCCGGCGGCCCGGTGCTGCTGGTCGCCCACGCCTATGCCGGCGCGGTGATCGGCGAGACGCGCTCGGACAAGGTCAGGGGACTCGTCTATGTGGCGGCCCTGGCCCCCGACGGAGGGGAAACCGTCGCCGACGTCTTCTACCGCCTGCCGCCGCATCCTCTGGCGCCGCAGCTCGCGCCGGACGCCAACGGTCTGATCTGGCTGCCCGACGACGCTTTCGGAACCGCCTTTGCGCCCCAGGCCACGAAGGAGGAGCAGGCAGTGCTCGCCGCCGTGCAGCGGCCGCTCTCCCCCGCCTGCATCAGTTTCCCGGTCGCCCGGCCACTCTGGCGAGACCTCCCCTCCTGGTATCTCGTCGCGGAAGAGGACCGGATGATCGTCGCTGACAATCAGCGGTTCATGGCGGCCCGCATGGGCGCGCGCACGGTCTCGCATCCCGTGGACCACACCCCCCTGGTCGCCCGCCCGGAGCTGGTCTCGGCGCTCATCCTCGACGCCGTCCGCGCCTGACGCGGGACGGGCCACCGAGGCGGAATCTCAACTCCTTCAATACCGGCATACCGGTTAGCTCATCTGACTCGAACCACCGCCGCAAGCGGTCACCCCAGAGGAGACGACTCATGACCGACATCACTTACCGAGCCGTCCAGGCCGACGGGGCCCGGGTCTTCTACCGGGAGGCGGGCGACCGCGGCGCGCCGAAGCTGCTGCTTCTGCACGGCTTTCCGACTTCCAGCCACATGTTCCGCGACCTCATCCCCCTTCTGGCCGACCGCTTCCATATCGTCGCGCCCGACCTGCCGGGGTTCGGCCGGTCCGATGCGCCGCGGGTAAACACCTTCGATTCCCTGGCCGAGACGATCGAGCGGTTCACCGACGCGGTCGGCTTCGATCGTTACGCCGTCTACGTCTTCGACTATGGCGCCCCGACCGGCTTTCGCCTGGCGCTGCGCCGGCCCGAGCGGATCACCGCGATCATCTCCCAAAACGGCAACGCCTATGTCGAGGGTCTGAGCGAGGGCTGGAACCCGATCCGCGCCTATTGGGAGGACGCTTCCGAGGCCAACCGCACGGCCCTGCGCACGATGCTGACGCCCCAGACCACCTACTGGCAGTACACCCATGGCGTGGCCGATCCGGAGCGGGTGTCGCCGGACGGCTATACCCTCGACGACCACTACCTCGCCCGCGAGGGGAACGCGGAGATCCAGCTGGACCTCTTCGGCGACTACAAGTCCAACGTCGCCCTCTATCCGGCCTTCCAGGCGTACTTCCGCACCCACCGGCCGCGGCTGCTTGCCGTCTGGGGCCGCAACGATCCATTCTTCCTCCCGGCGGGAGCCGAGGCCTTCAGGCGCGACCTGCCCAACGCCAGGGTGACCTTCCTCGACACCGGCCACTTCGCGCTGGAGACCCACGCCGCTGAGGTCGCGGCTGAGATCCGCGCGTTCCTCGGCTGAGCTTCTTAGCCGGGCTCGTCGATCGCCAGGGTCGGCGCGCCCGCGCCCCGGCTCACACCCTATTCCCATGAGGCAGACGTGACCGAAAGCATCGCCATCGTCACCGGCGCGAGCCAGGGGATCGGGCGCGCCACCGCCATCCGGCTGGCGCGGGATTTCTCCGCTCTGACCCTCGTCGCCCGCAGCGCCGAAGAACTCGAGGAAACCGCCGGCGTGGTCCGCGGGGCAGGCGCCCGGGCGCTGACCCTCGCGCTCGACCTCGCCGATCCTTCGGCGGCCCGGGGCGTGGTCGACGAGACACTCGCTGCGTTCGGGCGGATCGACGCCCTACTCAACATCGCAGGCGCCGTGCCCCAGATCGACCTCTTCGAGATGACCGACGCGCAGTGGGAAGCGGGGCTCGCGCTGAAGCTGCACGGGGCGCGACGGCTGACGGTGGCGGCATGGCCGGCGCTCAAGGCCGCGCAGGGCTCGGTGGTGCTGATGTCAGGCAATTCTGCGGTGTTTCCCAAAGCGCCCTACGCCGCCGTAGGCGTCACCAATGCGGCGATCCTCGCCCTGGCCAAGGCCTTCTCCGACCGCGGGATCGAGGACGGGGTGCAGGTCAATAGCGTGCTGCCGGGACCGGTGATGACCGGCCGCCGCCGCTCTTACCTGGAGCACTGGGCGCCGCTGCACGACATGACGGTCGAGGAGGCGACCGCGCAGTTCCCGAAGGCCGCGGGCATTGCCCGCTATGGGGAACCCGAAGAGATCGCCGAGTTGATGGCTTTCCTGGTCTCTCCCGGAGCCAAGTGGATGACCGGGTCGGCCGTGCGCATGGACGGCGGCGAGGTGAAGTCGGTGTGAGTCCGACCGGGTGCGCGCTTGACGGCGCCGGAACATTCCAAGAACATGCCAGCAGCAGGAGGACGGACATGAAGCCGAAGATCAGTCTCATCAGCCTGGGCGTGCGCGATTTCCAGAAGGCTTTGGCCTTCTATCGGGAGGGCCTGGGCTTTCCGACGCACAACTTCACCGACGGCGAGGACTTCTGCATGCTCCCTCTGGCGGGGACATGGCTGGCGCTCTACCCGCGGGACAAGCTGGCGGAAGACGCCACTGTGCCCGACGACGGCATCGGATTTCCTGGTTTCTCACTTGCTCACAACGTGAGCAGCAGGGCTGAGGTCGATGCGGTGTTCGCGCACGCATTGTCCGTCGGCGCAAAACCCGTGAAGACGCCGCAGGAAGTCTTCTGGGGCGGTTACTCCGGCTACTTTGCGGACCCGGATGGCTACCTCTGGGAAGTGGCCCACAACCCCTTTACCGACCTCACCTGACCTCGACGCCTGCGTCAGCAACCGCCGCGCAGTTGCCCGCTTGCCTCGCGGCCGCACCTGAGACTGAATCAACGGACCGCGACCTGAGCGCGGATGGGAGGACACAATGACGGAACGCACAGGCGGATGCGCGTGCGGCGCGGTCCGGTTCAAGGTTACGGGCCCGTTCATGGGCGTCGGGGTGTGCCACTGCACCGACTGCCAGAAGGCCTCGGGCGGCGGCCCGAACTATGTGGCCATCGCGCCCAATGAGGCCTTCGAAGTCACCAAGGGCGCGGCGAAGATCTATCGCAGCAAGGGAGACAGCGGCGGCGAAGTCCGCCGGGCCTTCTGCGCTGAGTGCGGCACGCCCCTCTGGAGCCTGCCGCCCGACGCGCCCTTCACCCCGATCAAGCTGGGAGCGCTCGACGACAGTTCGGACCTGACCCCGATGCTGCACCTCTACGTGTCCTCGGCGCCACCGTGGCACCTGATGCACGAAGGGGTGCCGACCTTCCCCAAAGCCCCGCCCAGCCCGCCGCCCATGCCCTCCTGAGGCCCATAGGCGTTGACTTTGCAGGCAAGCACGCGGAGCACCGGCGTCCTGAGGCTGTGAATTAATTTCGGCCCCGCGTCATCCGCCGGTGCGCCGGCGTCCCGCCGGCTCTTTTCTTCTTGAATTCCCATCGACTATGTCGCCGTCAAAGAACGCGACTACAGTAAACTCGAGTAAGTAAGAAGAGCCGGCGGGACGCCGGCGCACCGAAGGGACCACCGTTGGGTTAATTCACACCCTCTCTTCGCCGGCAACGGCGTCGACGCCCGCGATGCGGCGCTGAAGAGAAAGAGCCGGCGAGGACGCCGGCGCTCCGGGTTAGTCTCCTTAAGTTAGCGCCTGTTGTCCTGAGGGCGGCGATCAGGGCAACCGGGTCGCGCCCTTTGGCTCCGGATAGGGCGCGCCGTCCTTGTGGAGGAACCGGCCGTCGGCGGCGGGGCTCATCATGTCGATGTCGGAGCACGTCGTGAGATCCTCGCGCGAGCGCGAGCCGACCTCGAGATAGACCGCAGGCGCGTCCGAGCGGTTGATCATGTGGTGCCCGTTCCCGGAGTTCTTCGGGAACGCCGCGCAATCGCCCGCGCGCAGCACGGTCTCGCCGCCGTCCTCGACCAGCGTCACCTCGCCCTCGAGGACATAGACGAACTCATCCTCATGCGAGTGCCAGTGTCGCTGGCTCGACCAGCCGCCTGGCGACAGGCGCATCAGATTGACGCCAAAGTCCTGCAGCCCGCCGGCATTGCCCAGTCTCTGACGGATGCGGTCCGCGCACGGCTCGTCGAACGGCGCCGGATAGCCGGACCCCTGGAACTTCGGCGCGGCGGCGAGGTCGATCTTGGGCACGCCGCACCTGTCAGTTGGCGGCCGGATGCGGCGCAGGCGGCCGTGGCGGCGCGTTGGGGTCGGCCTGGCCAACGCCCACCACCTCGCCGCTGGCCAGCACGTGGCCGTCCATCGCCTTGGTCAGGACCACGTAGTCTGCGGTCGCCTCATCCGGAAGGCTCGTATCCAGGGCGAAGACCTGGAAGTGGTAGTTGTCCTTCATGTTCGGCGGCGTGTGGGGGCCCATGTAGGGCTTGGACGCGCCCCTGACATTGGGGCCATAGCTCGAACCCGCGGGCTTGCCGTCGGGCGCCATACCGGCGTCGAGCCGGGTGACTCCAGCGGGGATGTTGAACATCGTCCAGTGCAGGATGGGCGCGCCGCGCAGGATCAGCGAGTTGTCCTGCATGATGATGACGTAGGACTTCGTCGCCTTCGGGCCCTTCGACCAGGTCAGGCCTGGGAAGGTGTTGGTCCGGTACTGGGTGTTCTCGAAGGGAATGTCGCCGCCGTCCTTGAACGCGGGGGTGGTGACGGTCAGCTTCTTCTTCGCCGGCATCAGGTCCCGCGCGGTGCGCGCCTCGGGTTGGCCGGGCGTCGAACGGGTGACCTGGGCCTGCGCCGCACCCACGCCCGTCAGGCACAGGACCACGACCACAGTCCCAGCGGCGATACCTCTCCAATTCATTCGCGTCTCCCCTTGCCGATCCGAGCGGCGCCCGCCCCGGCTATATTCCGTCGCACGCCGGCCGTCATGGGGCGACGATCGGCCGGCGCGCCCGCTAGTCAGGCGCCGCCAAGGGCGTCGGCGTCGCGGATCAGCAGGTCCTCGAAGAAGGCGCCGATGGGGCGGCTGGGGTGCGCGATCTGGATCTCCAGGATCCAGAGGCCGGTCCTGGGCGCGGTCTCCATGTCGCCCAGGGCGCCGGCCTTGTAGATCGCGTGCGGGAAGTCGCTGACGCGGTGGCCTTTCACCTCCCAGTTGAGCCGCCAGCCCGCGGCCTCCGCCTGTTCGCGCGCGTAGCGATAGAGGGCCTCGCCGCTGACGGCGTGGTCGCGCCAGCGCGCGGCCACGTCGGCCCACAACGTGCGCGCGGCCTGGGCGCAGGCGTGCATCTCCGCATCCTCGCCCACGACGAAGGTGTCGCCCGCGTCGCCCTCGTGGCCGCCCCAGACCGGGCCGAGGTCGATGAAGAAGATGTCGTCGGCCTGCAGCACATAGTCCGGCCGAAACTCGCCGAAGAAGGTCTCGAGCGTGCCGGGGCCAAAGCGGACCACGTTCCTGTGCCACAGGCGGTCCATGCCCATGGCCTCGAGCACCTCCTGGGCGATTTCGCCGCCCCGCGCCTCGGTCACCCCCGGCGTGATGGCCGCGCCGATCCGGTTCACCGCCTCGAAGGTCAGGTCGCGGGCGCGGACCATCTTGGCCAGCGAGAAGGCCTCGCCGACGGCCTCACGCCTGGGGTTGACCGCGGCGCCCACGCTTACGGCTCGCGCTGGGCGCCGGCGACGATGCCCTCGGCTTCGGCGAAGAG
>DATHPX010000182.1:0-9695 GCA_035483335.1 Caulobacteraceae bacterium
CGCTGGGGCCACCAAGCCCGAGCAGGTGAAGGCCAATGCCGCGGCGGGGTCCTGGGCCCTCACGCCGGCGGAGGTGAGCGAGGTCACCGCTCTGGTGAAATGAGGATTGGGCCGCGACAACCGCTGCCGAGGGGCACACAAGGAATGAAGACAACCGGTTGGCTGCTATTGGCTGCGCTCGTCGGTACGGCGCCCGCCTTGGCTCAGGCCGCGCCGGCCAAGCCGAAAACGGCGCCGGCGGCCGCGTCCGAGACGGCCTCGCCGCAGCATACCGAGATCTTCATCGCCATGCGGGACGGCGTCAAACTCGCGGCGAACGTCTACCTGCCGGAGGGCACCGGTCCTTGGCCCGTCGTCCTGACCCGAACGCCCTATCTCAAGGACGGGCGGATGGTCTCCACGTCCATGGTCCGTCACTTCACCGATGCGGGCTACGCCTTCGTCGTGCAGGATGTCCGCGGCAAGGGCCGTTCGCAAGGCTTCTACCAAGCCTTCGCCAACGACATCGAGGACGGATACGACACCGTCGAGGGCCTGGCGAAGCAG
This sequence comes from Caulobacteraceae bacterium, assembly GCA_035483335.1. Lineage (GTDB taxonomy): Bacteria > Pseudomonadota > Alphaproteobacteria > Caulobacterales > Caulobacteraceae > Acaudatibacter. The sequence goes on from DATHPX010000182.1 coordinate 547, forward strand.
CCCTGGAGCAACGGGCACATCGGCATAACCGGCGCTTCGGCCATGGGGATTACGTCCAACCTGGCCGCGGTCGCCGCGCCGCCGCACCTGCTCGCGGCCTATGTGATCGTGGCGCCGAACGAAACCTTCACCACCTCCTTCATGGGCGGCGTGCCCAAGGAGAAGGACACGATCGGCTGGCTCAAGGCCGAGGGCGTTGACCAGGAGACGATCGATCGGGCCGAGGCCGGCTCCGAGCGCAGCGTCGCCGCCGACCGCCTCGGGCCTGGCCAAGAGCTGAAATACGTGAAGATCCCGATGTGGAACGTCGGCGGCTGGTACGACATCTTCAACACCGGCACGGTCTACAACTTCGAATACCTGCAGAACCACGGCGCCAAGGGCGCGCGCGGCAATCAAAGGCTGACCATGGGACCGTTCGGCCACGGCCCCCTCAGCGGCGACCTCGCCTATCCCAGCGAGGACCGGCTGAACATCGTCGGCTCCGACGACATCCGCTGGTTCGACCACTGGCTGAAGGGCGCTCAGAACGGGGTGATGGACGAACCGCCGGTCGACGTCTTCATGATGGCCTCGGCGGAAAAGGGCGCCTATTCGCCGAAGAACCGGCGGATCCACGCGGCCAACTGGCCCCTCGCCTATCGCCAGACCCGCTTCTACCTCGCGCCGGACCACACGCTCTCGACGAGTCCGCCGACGGCGGCGGCAGACAAGGTCTCCTACCCCTTCGACCCCGCGCACCCGGTTCCCACGATCGGCGGCTCCAACCTGATGTTCGAACGCGGGCCGATGGACCAGCGGCCGATCCAGGGGCGCCAGGACTACCTGCGCTTTCAGACGCCGGTGCTAGACAGGGACGTGGCCATCGCCGGACCCGTGAAGGTGGAGCTCTACGGCGCCACGGACGGGCCGGACACGGACTTCGAGGCCAAGCTCGTCGATGTCTATCCCGACGGCTACGAGGCGCTGGTGCTCGACGCCCCGATCCGCGCCCGCTATCGCCACGGGCGCATGCCCGACCAGGTCCAGATGATGACGCCGGGGGCGCCGGAGGAGATGACCATCGACCTCTGGAACACCGCCCTGACCTTCGAGAGGGGCCACCGCATCGCCCTCCACATCACCTCCTCCAACAATCCTCGGTTCGAGGTGAACGACAACAACGGCGAGGCGCCGGGCGAACATCTGCCACCTCGCGTGGCGACCAACACCATCTACTTCGACAAGGACCACCCGTCGGCCCTGGTGCTGCCGGTGGTCTATCTCGACGATCACTCAACTGAGGGAGACGCTCGATGACCCAGACCGAGGTGAAGATCCCCACGCCCGACGGCGAGGCGCGGGCCTATACGTTCACGCCACAAGGCCAGGGACCCTGGCCCGCGGTGATCTTCTACATGGACGCCCCGGCGATCCGCCCGGCCCTCTTCCAGATGTGCGAGCGTTTGGCCTCGCACGGCTACTTCGTCCTGCTGCCCGACATGTTCTGGCGCGCCGGCCCCTATGAGCCCATCGACCTCAAGTCGGCCATGGCCAGCGAAGAGAAGCGTCGCGAAGTGTTCGGCAAACTGATGGGGTCCACCGATCCGGAGCGCTCGACCCGCGACTCCGGCGCGTTCCTCGACTGGCTCGCCAAGCAACCACAGGTGAAGGGCCGCAAGGTCGGCGTCACCGGCTATTGCATGGGCGCGGGCCTCGCCCTGCGCGCAGCCGGAAACTATCCGGACCGGGTCGCCGCCGCCGCCGGTTTCCACGGCGGTCGCCTGGCGACAGACGCGGCCGACAGCCCCCACCGGCTGGCGCCGAGGATCAAGGCCAAGGTCTACATCGCCGGCGCCGACGAGGACGCGGGTTTCCTCCCCGAACAGGCGGACAAGCTGCGAGCGGCGCTCACGGCCGCGGGCGTCGAGAACGAGGTGACGATCTATCCGGGCGCCAAGCACGGCTACGCCCCGCCCGATATGCCGGTCTACAACGAGGCCGCGGCCGAACGGCACTGGCGCGAGCTGGTCAAGTTGCTGGACGAGACGCTGAAGAAGGAAGCAGCTCCGGCCTGAGGGGCCGGTCTGTGGGGACACCCTGATGGGTGAGGTTATCGCCGTCGCGCGCAGCGAGGATCACCGCTTCTCCAAGCAGGTGGTCGACGAGATCCGGCTCATCGCGGGGGTCGGGGTGGAGGGCGACTGCCACGGCGGCGCCTCCGTGCAGCATCGCTCGCGCGTCGCGCGCGATCCCACCCAGCCGAACCTGCGCCAGGTCCATTTGGTCCACGAAGAACTCTTCGCCGAACTGCGCGCCCAGGGCTTCGAGATCGAACCCGGCGCGATCGGCGAGAACGTCACCACGCGCGCGCTCGACCTGCTCGCCCTGCCGCAAGCCACGCGACTGCGACTGGGCGACGAAGCCGTGGTGGAGCTCACGGGCCTGCGCAACCCGTGCCTGCAGCTCGACCGTTACCGAAGCGGCCTGATGCAGGCGGTCCTCGAGCGAACCCCTGACGGAGCGCTGATCCGCAAGGCCGGCGTCATGGCCATCGTCCTGAAGGGCGGCGCCGTCAGGCCCGGCGACCGCATCGAAGTTGAACTCCCGACAGGTAAGCCCAAGCCACTGACGCCGATCTGAGGCGCGCCGGTCTCAGGGCCTGAGGCCACTGGGGATAGCCGCCACCTCGTCGGGGGTGAGGCGACGCATTCCTGTGACAGAGCACCGGCGCGTAGCCCCCGGGGTACGATTGGTAATCGTCGCCTGGATGGGCCTGCAGATCCATGGGCTCGCACCATTCGCCCTGATCCCGATGTGGCCCCGCCGAGTAAGTCTGAGGCAGTTTTCCATCAGATCGAGCTTCCAGAACTGATTTGCTCCCACGCGCAGATAGACGGTCGAAGCGTCCGGAGAGCTGAAGTTACTGACGTTCCTGGCCAGAAAGCAGTCGTTGCCGCCGCGGCTTTGCGCCAGGCAAGGACTCGCGAGCGCCCCAAGCAGGAGCGGAGCCAGCACAAAACGATGGACAATCTGCAGTTTGAACAAATGACCCTCCCTGCCCTAACAGCCTGCGCCATCGCGCCCTGCAACAATAACGCCGCAACCGGCGTTCGGCGCCGCACTGATCGAAGGATAGGACTTCAGGGTTCAGGGTTTCGGGGACATGCCCCCAACGCCCTTCGTGTGATCGCCTGACGACCCCACTCAGCAGGCCGGCAGGTTGACCGCCAGGCCGCCCAGCGAGGTCTCCTTGTAGATCTCGCTCATGTCGGCGCCGGTGCGCTTCATGGTGGCGATCACCTTGTCCAGGCTGACTGAGTGCTGGCCGTCGCCCAACAGGGCAAGTCGGGCCGCATCGATGGCCTTGATCGCACCCATGGCGTTGCGCTCGATGCACGGGATCTGGACGAGGCCGCCGATAGGGTCGCAGGTCAGGCCCAGGTTGTGCTCCATGGCGATCTCGGCGGCGTTCTCCACCTGGGCGTTTGTCGCGCCGAGCGCCGCGGCGAGGCCTGCCGCGGCCATCGAGCAGGCGACGCCGACCTCGCCCTGGCACCCGACTTCCGCGCCGGAGATCGAGGCGTTGCGCTTGTAAAGCGCGCCGACGGCGGCCGCCGTCAGCAGGAAGGCCCGACGGCCCTCCGACGTGCCGCGGTGGAAGCGGTCGTAGAAGCGAAGGACCGCGGGGATGATGCCGGCCGCGCCATTGGTCGGGGCGGTGACAACGCGACCGCCCGCGGCGTTCTCCTCGTTCACCGCAAGGGCCCAGAGATTGACGAAGTCCATCGCCGCCAGCGGATCCGTGATCGCCTGTTCGGCGCGAGAGCGGATTGCGTCGAGGATCTGCCGCGCCCGCCGCTTGACCTTGAGACCGCCGGGCAGCTCGCCCTTCTGACTCATCCCGCGGTCGATGCACCCCTCCATCGCCTCAAAGATCGCGTCGAGCCGCTTCTCCACCTCCGGTTCGCCCAGGCGCGCGGCCTCGTTGGCCATCATCAGCTGCGCGATGGTGAGGCCGTCCCGCTCGGCCAGGTCGAGGAGTTCGTGCGCGGAGGCGAACTCATAGGGGGCGGCGGTGTCGGGGACGGGGTCGTTGCCGAGGATCTCGTCCTCGTCGCGGATGAAGCCGCCTCCGATCGAGTACCATGTCCGCTCGTCCAGCACCGCGCCCTCGGAATCCAGGGCGGTGAAGGTCAGGGCGTTGGGATGAAAGGCGAGCCGCTCGCGTCCCGCCCAGACGAAGTCGCTCGCTTCGTCGAAGTCGATCCGCCAGCGACCCGCGAGCTGCAGGCCGCCGCCGGCGCGGATGTCACGCAGGACCGCCTCTGCGGCGTCGGCGTCATAGGCGGCGGCGGTGAAGCCGCAGAGACCCAGGATAACCGCGCGATCGGTGCCGTGGCCGCGCCCCGTCAGCGCCAGCGAGGCGTAGAGCTTGACGCGGACCCTGGTGACGGAGCGGCCGGAGACGCGCGCGGCGAACGCCGCAGCGGCGTCCATCGGGCCCATGGTGTGAGAGCTCGAGGGCCCGACGCCCAGCTTGAACAACTCAAAGACGCTCGTCGCCACACGGACCCGATATCAGGGCTTGGCCCACTTGGGCAGGGCCGCGGCCTCATCGCGCGTCAGGCGACGCATGGATATCACGGGACACTGGTGGGGAATGCCTGCGCCGTGGTTGATGATGGTGGCCTCGACGGGAGAGCAGATCCAGGGGCTGGTTCCCGTCACCTTCAGACCGACGTTCAGTCGGTAGGGCAGTTCCAGGCAGTTGTTCTGCAGGCCGAGTTTCCAGAACTCGTTCACGCCGACCCTCAGATAGACGGTTTGAGTATCGGGCGCGTTGAAGCTCTCCACCATGGTTGAGAGGATACATCGGTTGTCGTGATGTTCGGCGGCGAGGCTGGGACTGGCCGCGGCCGCGACGAACAGCAGGCTCAGGCTCAGACAGCGGACGCTTCGAGATAGGCTCAAACGGTCCTCCCTTCCTCAGGGACACTCGCTTCGACGACGACGCCGCGATCGGCGTCGGGCGCCTGCCCAGAGACAAAGGGAGACGCCCCAGAGAAGTTTACCGCGCTACGCCGGAGGCCTCCAGTTCAACCGGTGCGAAATAACCGCGGCGATCGTGAACTTACCGGCGACATGGCCGTTGTGGGCTTTCGATGAACCGCAGCAACAAAATCGGCGCCAGCGAGTTTAAATGCTACGGATTCAAAGCGTACCCTCCAATTCGGAGAAATCCATTGACAGTATTTTGCTACGTTGTAACATTCGCCGAGGGCATTGAGGGTCGGCATATTTATTAAAATTTAAGTAATCGAGGCCAGCTCAGTGTTCCAGAGTCTTGCCCTGCGGAGGTGTCGATGAACCTTCGCTTTAATCACGTCGGCGGGACACGTGACGTCGGTCGCGCCTTCGCACGCCTCAAGGCGTTCACCGACGCGCTCGGCGCGGCGGGAGTCACGCAGCTCGAATACCAGGCCATGCTGCTGATGAAGACCCGCCCCGGCGAGCAGATCACCGTCGGCGATCTGGCTCGGCAGCTGAAGTTGTCCAGATCGTTCTCGAGCCGCCTGGCCGATCGACTCGTGGACAACGCGTTCGCCCTGCGGTGTCGGCGGTCGTCAGAGACCATAGTCCAGCTGAGCGCTCGCGGCGGGGAGATCCTCGCCGGCCTGGCGGCGCGGCATCTGGAGGAAATGCACGCAGCGGAGCAGATCCTCACCTGCGCCGCGGCGGCGCCGTACGAGGGTTGAGGCGGTCCTCCGCCCCATGTCTCGCACCGGCTGGCTGATCCTCCTCGTCGCCCTGGCCGCGTCGATCGCGATCACCCTCACCACCCGCGGTCATTTCGTGCTCATCGCCCTGCCGCTCCTGTTCGGAGCGCCGCTTGCGGCGATCTTTCGCCGCCGGCGATGAGATCGAGGCTCGCCCTTTGCCTTGTCGCACGCTAGTCGCAGGATCGGCATAGGGGGAGCCGATGACCACGAACGATTTCGCGGCCCTGGATGAACAGAAGTTCAAGGCCTTTCACTGGCGCGCCACCCTCACCACGGGCCTTGGGGTCTTCTGCGACGGCTACGACCTCACCTCTGTCGGCCTGGTGCTGCCGGAGATTCTCGCCCATTTCGGCCATGCCAAGCTAACGGGCCTCGAGAGCGCCCTGCTCGCCGCCTCGGCCCTTGCCGGCGCGGCCATAGGCGGCCTCGGTTTCGGCCTGCTCGGCCAGCGCGGACGCAAGAACTTCTATGGTTTCGACGTCCTGATCCTTGGCCTCGCTGCGATCGCCCAGGCCTTCGCCCCGAGCGTCGCCGCCCTGATCGCCATCCGCTTCGTCCTCGGGATCGGCGTCGGCGGCGACTACGTCCTCTCACCCATGATCATGGCGGAGCACTCCAACCGAGCCAATCGCGGCCGGGCGATCGGCCTGGGATTTGGCACCATGTGGCCCCTGGGCGCCCTGGCGGCGACGCTGGTCGACCTTGTTCTCAAGGCAGCCGGGGTGGACCCCGACCTGCGCTGGCGCCTCGTCCTGGCGGGCGGCGCGATCCCAGCGTTCGGGGTGATCTATTTGCGGCGCACCATGCCCGAGACCGCGCGCTATCTCGCCCGTCTGGGCGGCAAGGCCGACGAGGCCGCGACCGTGATCGCTCAGATCAGCGGCGAGCGCTCCGCCGCCCCTGCAGTCGATCGCAGGCCATTCGGCCAGGTGCTCGCCCTGCACGCGCGCCCGATCCTGGCGGCGGCCCTGCTCTGGATGCTCTATGACCTGGTGGTCTACGCCTCGATCCTCTTCGGCCCCTCGCTGATCGCCGGGAGCCTCGGATTGAGTTCCATCACCTTCAACCTGGTGATGTACCTTGGCTTCACCCTGCCCGCCTCGGTGCTCTTCTCGATCTTCGTGATCGACCAGCTTGGTCGAAAGCCCCTTCAGGTCTGGGGCTTCGTGGGCGGCGCCGTCACCATCGGCGTCTTCGCCCTGCTTCAGAGGCAGCTGTCGGCCGTGCCCATCGTCGCCCTGCTGGTGTTCGGCCTCTTCAACGTGGCCGCCACCGGCCCCGGTCTCGTCTCGGGCGGCGGCATCCTCGGCGTCGAACTCGCGCCCACGCGCGTGCGCAGCTTCGCCCAGAGCATAACAGTGGCCGGCGGCCGGATCGGCGCGACCGTCAGCACCTTCGCCTTCCCCCTGCTGTTCGGGGCGATCGGCCGGGCGGCAACCTACTGGATCCTCGCCGGGCTCGGGGTCCTGGGCGCTCTTCTCACCTGGCTCCTCGTGCCGGAAACCGGCCGCATGTCCCTCGAGAAGATCAACGGGGAAGACGCCCTGGAGGCCGGCGCTCCGGTCTAGCCCTCCCGCCGGATGACTGTCACCCAGGCATCCGCTCAGACCAACCTATCAAGACGGGACTAAAGGTGATCCCTTCTCCCCTTGCGGGAGAAGGAATCCTGTAAACCGCGAAGCGGCTGCTAAATCATTTGCAGCCGCGAAGCGCAGGCCGTTGATCCACCTCAGGCCGCCTCTTCGGCCGGCTCCGCGGTCACGAAGCCCTTCCAGCCGGCCATGTATTCGACGAAGGCCGGGCCGAGGCCCTCGCTTCGCAGATAAGCGCGGGTCACCGGCAGCGGCGCAGAGCCGAAGTCAGGGTCGGCGGCGACGCGGCGGGGGAAGTCGTGGTGCAGGATTGCCGCCCGGCCGAGGATCGCGAAGTCGAGGCCATGCTCGAGCACGCGCCGGCTGTCCGCCGCAGTCATCAACTTACCGGCCGCGCCAAGGCGGGTCGTCCCGCGCGGCAGCTCCGCGAACCAGTCGATGAGTGGCTTGGACGCGAACTCGGCCTCGATCGGGGCCTTGAAGACGTCCCACAGCGACATGTCGAGGTAGTCGAGGTCGCCGGAAACGAGCATGCGGGCCGCGAGGTCCCTTTGCTCGGCGAAACGAAGCCCAAAGCGCTCGGGCGACAGCCGAAGGCCCAGCTGGAAATCAGGCCGCGTCTGCGCGCGCACGCCCGCAATGATCTCGAAGATCAGCCGCGCGCGGTTCTCCGCCGATCCGCCATAGCGGTCAGTGCGCTGGTTCAGTTCAGGGCTGAGGAAGGCGCAGAGGATGTAGCCGTGGGCGCCGTGCAGTTCGACGCCATCGAATCCGGCGCGCTCGGCCCGCACCGCCGCGGCAACGAAGTCCTCCCGCAGCTGCTCGACCTCGACCTCGCTGAGCGCCCGCGCGCCGGTCTCGGCGTTGGCTGAGGGTCCCACCGGCGCCTCGCCGGTCAACTCCTTGGGCGAGCGGATGCCCGCGTGATGCAACTGGACGGAGGAGACCGCGCCCTTGGCCCGGATCGCGTCCGCAAGGCGCGTGAGGCCCGCCAGATGGTCGTCGGAGAACACTCCCAACTGGCCCGGGAAGCCCTGGCCGATCCCCTGGACGTGGGCCGCACAGGTCATGACCACGGCAAACCCGCCATCTGCGCGATAGGTCAGCCAGTTGAACTCGTCGTCCGAGAGCTTTCCATCGGCATGGCTCTGCGAATTGGTCAGCGGAGCAAGCGTGAAGCGGTTCTTCCACGCCGGGCCGCGTTGCAGGGTCAAGGGTTCGAACAGATCGGTCATCGAGGGTCCTGAAGCTCCGGGTGCTCGCCGCACGCCGAAAGCTAGGTGGGCCGATCCGGATCACAACCCCAGTAAATCTCGCAGCACGTTGACCAGACCCCCGGCCTGGCGCAATCGCGGCGCATGAGCCTCGAGACCCTCAGCAGCCACGCCTGCCACGGCGGCGTGCAGAGCTTCCACCGGCACGCCAGCGCCGTCACCGGCACGCCGATGCGCTTTGGCGTGTTCACGCCCCCGGGAAGCGGTCCATTCCCCGTGCTCTGGTGCCTCGCAGGCCTGACCTGCACTGAGGAGACTTTCGCCATCAAGGCCGGCGCCCAGAGGTTGGCGGCCGAGCTGGGCCTGATGCTGGTCACGCCCGACACCAGCCCTCGCGGCGAAGGGGTGGCGGACGATCCCGAATACGACATGGGCCAAGCGGCGGGTTTCTACCTTGATGCGACACAGGCGCCGTGGGCTGCGCACTTCAAGACGCGCTCGTGGCTCGAGCGCGAACTGCCGGAGATCCTCGACAAGGCCTTCCCCGCCGACCTCGCCCGCCAGTCGATCACCGGCCATTC
>DATHPX010000183.1:0-34461 GCA_035483335.1 Caulobacteraceae bacterium
AGGGATTCGAGTCGCGGCATGACGGAAACGCCGATTGAAGCCTGGATCGAGGCCTTTCCCGGCCACGCGGACATACCGTTCCAGCTGCGGCCCACCCGGCTCTATTCGGTGAGCGACCTCTACGACGCCTTCGATCCTGCCGATCCGAGCACCTGGACGGCGACCTACGACCATCGGGCGTGGGAGTGGTTCACGGACTCCCAGACAGATCGGCCCCGCCAACTCTCTACGCCCGAGGCGATCGCCGCACGGATCCACGATGCGGCGATCGAGCATGAAATCAACGCCCATCTCAAGGAGCTGCCCTACAAGGTCGTTGGGGTGATGGGCGGGCACGATGCTTCGCGCGACGACCCGGCCTATCTGGAGGTGGCGCGTCTGGCGCGCGCACTACGCCGGCGCGGATTGCAGATCGTCACGGGCGGGGGCCCCGGCTTGATGGAGGCGGCGAACTTCGGGGCCTTCATGGCGCCCTACGAGAACGAGCGCCTCGAAACGGCCCACGACGCTCTGCGCAACTCGCCCTCCTACGAGGACGATCCGGGCCGGTGGCTCGCCGCGGCGTGCGCGGTGCGCGCAGGCCTGCTGGCCGGCGACTGGCGCAGGGAGCCGCGGCCGGAGAGCCGCAACCTCGGCATCCCGACCTGGCACTACGGGAAAGAGCCCCCGAACCTCTTTGCGACGCACGTGGGCAAGTACTTCTACAATTCGGTGCGGGAGGATGGACTGGTCAGCGTGGCGACCGGCGGTCTGGTCTTTGCGCCGGGCGCCGCGGGCACGGTGCAGGAGGTCTTCCAGAACCTCAACCTCAACTATTACCTGCGGCCGGGCGAGATCGCCACGCCGATGGTCTTCTACGGCCGCGACTTCTGGGATCCGGCGCGCTTCGACCCGAAGGCCCGCCCCCGGGGCGCCCACTCGAAACCCGTCTATCCCCTGGTGGAGAAGCTCGCCCGCGACGGCGGGTTCATCCAGGCCCTTCTGCTGTCGGACGATCCCGACGAGGTGCTGGCCTTCCTCGAGGCGGCGGACCTGAAAGGGGAGGGGCGGACCCAGGCCGACATGCGTTTGTCGCGCTGCTGATGACGAAAGGCGCCGGCGCGCCAGCGATAACGCGCCGGCGCTGAACTCACTTGTACTCGACGGAGGTCCACGCCTCCTGCGAGAGGATCTTTCGGTACTTGGCGCGCTCCGCCGCCAGGGCGGGTTCGTCCGCCTTGGGCAGGATCTTGCGGAACTGTGCGTCCATCTCCTGGTCGCGGACCTTGTCCGGATCCATTCCGGCCAGGCTCGGCCAGTGCTCGACCGTGAGCACGTTTGGCCCATCGCCGTACACGTTCTGCTTCACCTGGACTGAATAGCTGTCGATCAGGCCTCGGCTCTTCATGCTTTCCTCAGTGGGAATCCATGTCTTCTTGAGGGCGACCAGGTAGTCGTCGATATGGCCCGGCTCGACGTGGACGAGCGTATAGACGTAGGCGCCCTTCTGGGGCGTGTAGTCGGTCCAAGGTTCGGCGCGGGCGCCTGCCGTCGCGGCAAGACAAAGTGCGCCGGCGGCGCCGGCAAGCAGTATCGAGTTTTTCATTATCAGTCCTTCAGCGTTGTTTTCGCTATTGTTTTCGCCGGAGCGGCCGACGCTTGCCGACCTTAGACATGATTCCCCCCAGCGCCGGGACGCTGGCGTGCGACACTGCTCAATGCAAGGCTGCAATTGTAAAGTCGGATTGTTGCGCGTCGGATACGAACGACTGGAGCCGAAAAACGTTCGGTCCACGGTAGAGTGGCGTGGGAGGTCCCGTATGGGAGGGACATCGTTGAAGAGGTCGACCTTCCGGGCGGGGCAGTGGCTTCCGCAGGAGCCGGACGTGCTGGAGGCCTGGCTGCACCGGTTCCGCGCGCGGGCGGAGTCGCGTGACGAGCCCTTCCGGCCCTCTGTCCAGGCCTTCGCCGATCTCATCGAAAGCGACCCGATCGTGCGGATGTACGTGCGTGAGATGATCGCTCAGGTCCCGCGGACCCCGCGCTTTCGCGCGCACCACCTCGAGTCGGTCGAGCAGATGCTCGTGCTCGTCAATTCGGTGCTGACCTATGCGCCCGAGTTCGAGGACGACGCCATGGTCGGCTGTCCCCTCAACGCCATCCTCGACTGGTCCATGGGGACGCGGGCGGGCTTCGCGGCCTTTCGGCATCCTCCGATCAATGCCGCCCTGAAGGCGATCATGGCCGAATGGTGCGAGTACCTGACGAGCGATGCCTCGCTCCATGTCCTCAACACCTCGGCTTGCGGCTGGAAGTGCAAGCGGGCTCGCGAACGCGTCGGGATCGACGAGTTCGAATACGACCCCAAGGACCCGCACTGGGGCTTCGCCTCGTGGAACGACTTCTTCACCCGCCGTTTCAAGCCTGGCGCCCGGCCGGTCGCCGCGCCCGACGATCCCAGGTCGATCGTGAGCCCGTGCGAGGGGACGCCCTACCGCGTCGCCCGCGACATTCGCCGCGAGGCGAACTTCTGGATCAAGGGTCAGCCCTATTCCCTCCAGGACATGCTCGGCGGCGATCCGGATGTTGGTGAGTTCGTGGGCGGCGTGGTGTGGCAAGCCTTCCTGTCGGCGTTCAACTACCACCGCTGGCACAGCCCGGTCAGCGGTACGATCGTAAAGACCCGCTTCGTCGGAGGGACCTACTTCTCCGAGTCCGAGAGCGAGGGTGAAGACCCCGCCGGACCAAACAACTCACAGGCCTATCTCACGCAGGTTGCCGCGCGCGCGATCATCCACATCCGCGCCGACGACCCGAGGATCGGCCAGATGGTGGTGATGCCGGTCGGCATGGGCGAGATCTCGTCATGCGTCATCGACGAGAAGATCAAACCCGGCGCCAGGGTCGAGAAGGGCCAGGAGCTGGGCTTTTTCCAATATGGCGGCTCGACCCTCTGCTGCCTCTTCCGCCCGGGGGCCATCGGCGAGTTCGCCCTCGCCGCCCTGCCGGACCCGGAACATGCGCATCCGGCCCTGATCCGGGTCAACGCCTTGCTGGCGCGCGCCGCGCGCTAGAATGGGATCATGAGCCGGACCGACGCACTGATCTTGATGGTGATCCGCCATGCCGAAAAGCCCGGCGAGGCGTGGCGGGGCCCGGGCCTGACGGAGCAGGGCGAGGAAAACGGCAAGTCACTGGTGATCCGCGGCTGGGAGCGTGCGGGCGCGTGGGCCGCCCTGTTCGGATCTCGCCTGGGCGGAGCTGACTACCCCACGCCTGGCGCCCTGTTTGCTGCAAGGCCAGAGGGTTCCGCCAGCCAGCGAGCGGCCGACACCCTCCGGCCTCTGGCCGAGCGGCTTGGACTGTTGCTCGATCTATCCTTCGCCCAAGGGGAGGAGGACAAGTTGATGGAACGGGCGCTTGCGCTCTCTGGCGTGGCGCTGGTGAGCTGGGAGCACAAGAAGATCGCCGAGGCGATCGTGCCCCGCATCCCTGTCCAACCGGGCGTGGCCCTGCCGGCCCAATGGCCGTCCGATCGGTATGACGTGGTGCTGCGCTTCGACCGTGCCGCGCGGGCGGAGCGCTTCTCATTCCGCCAGCTCCGTCCGCGCCTGCTCTCGGGAGACAGCGAGAGCTGTATCTGACGGAACCCACGTGCTGGCGCTCCGGACCCGGCGCGTCCCGTACAAGTCGAGGACATCTCATCCAATAACCCAGAGGTCGCGTGACCTAGATATCAGATTATCACGCAGCTTCCTCTGCTCCTGGTCGTGAGGATGAGACATGAATGACGTTGCCCAGCCCGCAAAAACCGATGCTGTGCCTGTGAGCGACTTCTACGAAATCACGGAGACCCTGTCGCCCACCGAACTGGCGACCTTGAAGCAGGTCCGCGCTTTCATGGAGACCAAGGTCGCCCCGATCATCAACAAGTACTGGGCCGAGGACGCCTTTCCCTTCGAGCTGCTGCCGGGGTTCGCCCAGCTCGGCATCGGCGGGTTGGGCCTCCAGGGCTATGGCTGCCGCGGCGGCAGCCAGCAGCTGTTCGGCTTCGTCCTGATGGAGATGGCGCGCACCGATCCCTCCATCGCCACCTTCTTTGGCGTCCACGACGGCCTCGCCATGGGATCGATCTATCTCGACGGCTCGGAGGCGCAGAAGCAGAAGTGGCTGCCGCCGATGGCGCGGCAGGAGAAAGTCGGCTGTTTCGGCCTGACCGAGCCGCTCGTCGGTTCCGGAACCGGCGGCGGCCTGACGACGACCGCCACCCGCGAGGGCGATAGCTGGGTCCTCAACGGCCAGAAGAAGTGGATCGGCAACGCGCCCTGGTGCGATGTCTCGATCATCTGGGCGCGCGATGTGGCCGACAATCAGGTCAAGGGCTTCATCGTCGAGAACAAGACCACGCCCGGCTTCAGTGTCGAGAAGATCGAGCACAAGATCGCGCTGAAGGTGGTGCAGAACGGGCTGATCACGCTCAAGGACTGCCGCGTCCCCGAGGCCAACCGACTGCAGTCGGCCAACTCGTTCCGCGACACCGCCCGCGTGCTGCGCATGACGCGCTACGCCGTGGGCTGGATGTCCACCGGCTGCCAGATGGGCGCCTACGAGCATGCGCTCGCCTACGCCAAGGAACGCAAACAGTTCGGCAAGCCCCTGGCCGCGTTCCAGTTGATCCAGGACCTGCTGGCCAGGATGCTGGCCAACGTCACCGCCTGCCAGTGCCTGATGCTGCGCCTCTCGCAGCTCGACGACGAGGGCAAGCTCGCCGACTACCACGCCTCGCTCGCCAAGGCGTTCTGCACGGCGCGGATGCGTGAGACCGTCGCCTGGGCGCGCGAGCTCTGCGGCGCCAACGGCATCGTCGTGGACTACAACGTCGCGCGGTTCTTCGCCGATGCGGAGGCCCTCTACTCGTACGAGGGCACCTTCCAGATGCAGAACCTGATCGTCGGCAAGGCGGTCACCGGTCTTGGCGCCTTCGTCTGAGCCGGCGCTCGCCTGTTCCGATCCAATCCTCTCGCCGGGAGACTCTGATGGACGCGCCCGCCGCCGCCCCCGTGTTCGCCAACCTGCTTTATGAAAAGCGGGGGCCGATCGCCTACGTCACGCTCAATCGTCCGAAGGTGCTGAACGCGCTCAACACGCCCACCTGGACGGACCTCAAGACCGCCTTCGAGGAGGTGCGCGATGACCCGGCAATCCGGGGCGCGATCCTGACTGGCGCGGGGGACCGGGCCTTCATCGCCGGGGCCGACATCGCCGAGCTCGCCCCGCTCACGGCCTTGCAGGCCGAGCGTTCAAGCCGTTTCGGCCAGTCCGTGCTCGACCTGATCGAAGGCCTAGGCAAGCCGGTGATCGCAGCCATCAATGGCTTCGCCCTCGGCGGCGGCTGCGAGACCGCCATGGCCTGCACCATCCGCATCGCCTGCGAGCACGCGCGCTTTGGCCAGCCCGAGGTGAAGCTGGGCTTGCTTCCAGGCGGGGGCGGCACGCAGCGCCTGCCACGGCTGGTCGGCAAGGGGCGCGCCCTGCAGCTGATCCTGACGGGCGGGACGATCGACGCCGCCGAGGCCTGGCGCATTGGCCTCGTCAATGAAGTGGTTCCCGCCGCCAACCTGATCGCGCGGGCCGAGGCCATCCTCGCCGAGATCTTCGCCAATGCGCCAATCGCCGTCAGCTACTCGCTCGACGCCGTGAACCGCGGGCTCAACGGCGGTCAGGGCGAAGGCCTGGCGCTCGAAGCGGCCCTGTTCGGCGTCTGCGCCGGCACCGCAGACAAGGCTGAGGGCGCCGCAGCCTTCCTGGAAAAGCGCGCCGCAGCCTTCCAAGGCCGCTGAGCCTCCGCCTGCGCGATCACCCCCGCAATCCGCCTGAAGGGCCCCAAACATGAGCGATAACATCTTTTCCGGTTTGAAGGTCGTCGACCTCGCGAGCTTTATCGCCGGCCCCGCGGCGGCCGTGATCCTCTCGGATTTCGGCGCCGACGTGATCAAGGTCGAACCGCCCACCGGCGACACCTGGCGGATCGGCTACCACATTCCCCCGCAGCCGATGTCGGACGACAACTATCCCTGGCACCTGGACAATCGAAACAAGCGCGGGCTCGCCGTCGATCTCAAATCCGCGGAAGCCCGCGCCATCATCGAACGCCTCGCCCGCTGGGCCGACGTGATGATCGTCAACACCCCGCAACCGGCGCGCGAGCGGTTGGGGCTCGGGTACGACAACGTCGCGCCATTCAACGCTCGGCTCGTCTATGCCGACGTGACAGGGTTCGGCGACGCCGGCCCGGACGCCCAGCTGCCCGGTTTCGACATCACCGCCTATTGGGCGCGCAGCGGCCTTCTGTGGATGACCCGCGACGCCGGGGCGCCGCCGACCCTGCCCGTCGCGGGCAGCGGCGATCACGCGACGGCCGTCGGCCTGTTCTCGGCCATCGTCACCGCCCTCTATCGCCGCGAGAAGACCGGCAAGGGCTCGTACGTCACGACGTCTCTGCTGGCGCAGGGCGTCTGGTCGAGCGGCGTCGTCGTCCAGGGCGCCTTGGACTCCGCGAAGTTCTATCCCCTGCACGACCGGGCCAACCCGCCCAACCCGACCTCGAACCTCTACAAGACGGCGGACGGCGTCTGGTTCGTCATCGTGCTCACGCCAGACAAATGGCCGCCGCTGACCCAGGCGCTGGGCCGGGGCGATCTGCTGACCGATCCGCGGTTCGCCGATCCCGCCAAGATCGTCCAGAACGCTGGCGCCCTTACGGCCATCTTCGATGAGCTGTTCGGCTCGCAGGACATGGCTCACTGGGCCAAGGCGCTCGATGCGGCGCACATCACCTACGGCGTCGTGAGGTCGCCGTCCGAGGCGATCGGCGACCCGCAACTGCGAGCCAACAAGATCGTGGTCCCGTTGGAGGGCGCCGGCGGCCATCTCGTCGAGACGATCAGCAGCCCGATCAACGTTCACGACGTCGAAAAGACGCCCGCCCGGCGCGCGCCCGAGATCGGCGAGCACAACGAGGAGGTGCTTACCGAACTCGGTTTCACCCAGGCCGAGATCGACGGCTTCGAGACGCACGGCGTCGTCGCCTCCAAGCCTCGCCGTGCTGCCTGATCCCACCCAATTGGAGCTGCCCATGACCGTTGCCGCCCACAAAGACGCCCAATCGACGTCCGTAAGATCCACGGTTGGTCGTCTCTTCGTCCTCAATCTCAGCGCAGGCGTGGTGTCGTCGATGAACACCGACGGCAGCGACCACAAGGTGCTTGCGACTGGCCATCTGCCCGATGGGGTCACCGTCGATGTCGAGGCGGGCCACGTCTACTGGACCAATATGGGCGTCCCGAACCTGAACGATGGATCGATCGAGCGATGCGATCTCGAAGGCGGGAACACGAAGACGATCATCCCTCAAGGGATCACCCATACGCCCAAGCAACTCATGCTCGACCGTATCCACCGCAAGCTCTACTGGGCCGATCGCGAGGGCATGCGCATGATGCGCGCCAACCTCGACGGCTCGGGAGTCGAAACGCTCGTCGTTTCCGGCGACGAGGCGGCAAACCGCGGCGACCAGACAAGGTGGTGTGTCGGGGTCGCCATCGACCATGAGCGCGGCCAGCTCTACTGGACCCAGAAAGGTTCCGACAACGCCGGCGTGGGCCGCATACTTCGAGCGGGACTCGAGATCCCGCCCGGCGAAACGGCCGCCAGCCGCAGCGACATCGAGGTCTGGCGCGATCGTCTCCCAGAGCCAATCGACCTGGAGTTCGATGAGGAGAACCGGCTCCTCTACTGGACGGACCGCGGCGACCCGCCGGCCGGCAACACCGTGAACCGCTCGACGGTCGACGGAACCGTCCGTCTGCCGCCGGAAGTCCTCGTCAGCCATCTGATGGAGGCGATCGGACTGGCGCTCGATGTGCCTGGAGGGCGCCTCTTCGTCACGGACCTGGGCGGATCGGTCTACGCGGTCCGGCTCGATGGCTCGCACACCGACGTTCTGGCCTTCGCCCAGGGCAACCTCTCCGGCATCGCCTACACCGAAGTCCAATCCGCTCAGGAGCAATCGCGATGAGCCATCCTCCCATCCGTCGCGTCGCCATCATCGGAACCGGCGTCATCGGCGCCAGCTGGTCGGCGCTCTTTCTCGCCAAGGGCCTCGACGTGGTCGCCACCGACGTGGCGCCCGACGCCGAGGCGCATTTGCGGGCCTTCGTCGATCAGTGCTGGCCCGCGCTCGAGGAACTGGGCCTCGCCGCCGGCGCCTCGCGTGAGCGGCTGCAGTTCGAGCCAAGGCTCGAGGATGCCGTGAAAGGCGCCGACCTCGTGCAGGAGAACGGGCCCGAGCGGATCGACTTCAAGCGCGATCTCTACGGCAAGCTCGACAAGCTGCTACCGGCTTCGGCCCTGATCGCCTCGAGTTCCTCGGGCCTGACGATGAGCGAGATCCAGAAAGCCTGTCCCGATCATCCGGAGCGGTGCTTCATCGGCCACCCGTTCAACCCGCCCCACCTGATCCCCCTGGTCGAGCTGGTCGGCGGCGCCCAGACGTCTGCGGAGACCCTCGACCGCGCCGCGGCCTTCTACGATGGCCTCGGCAAGAGGACCGTCCGGCTGAAGAAGGAGGTTCCTGGGCACGTCGCCAACCGGCTCGCCGCGGCTCTCCTGCGCGAGGTCATGTACCTCGTGGCCGACGACGTCATCAGCGTGGCGGACGTGGACGCCGCGGTGTCCTACGGGCCTGGCCTGCGCTGGGGGGTGATGGGCCCGATGATGCTCTACCACCTCGGCGGAGGCGCTGGCGGCATCGATCACTGGTTCGACCAGTTCACGGGCCCGATCACCGCCTGGTGGAGCGTCCTCGGCGCTCCGCAGATCACACCTGACCTGCGCGCCAAGGTCACGGCCGGCGTCATGGAGGAGGTCGCCAACCGTTCGATCCCCTCGCTCGAGGAACAGCGCGACCGCGAGCTGATGGGCCTGCTGAAGGTGCGTGCAGCGGCCTGAGTGAGAACCAAAAGGTAACCAGCTGATGGTCAAGTTTCGACTCAACCCGCGGCCGCCCTAGGGGGCCAGGAGAACCGCAGACGCATGCACGCGTCGCTATACATAACCATCATCGCCTCAGCAGCGCTCAGTGGCGCTGTAAGCTATCTCACGTCGCGGCTGAGCCAGCGCAATCAGCGGCTCATCGACCGCCAGACCTATCGCGTCGCCATGCTCGCGGAGATCCGCGGCCTGCATCAGCGGCTCATCGAATACGAGGACGCCTTCGGCCAGCGCGTTCTGACCGGCCAGGTTTCCAGCGCTCAGGTTCTCCGCGTTCTGCTGCAGTCGGGCGACACGGTCGTGTTCAACAACCACGCCTCCTCGATCGGCCTCTTCGACCGTCGGACGGCGCTGCGAATCGTCCGTTTCTACGCTGGGATTCGCAGCCTGCAGGGCAGGGCCGTGGTGCTCTCAGAGTTGGCCGAACGACCCGGCTCCGGCGGCGTCGAGGAGGACGTGCGGAGACACCTAGAGTTCGTCCGCCAACTGCGCCGGCGCGCCAACTTCCTCATCCACCGTGTTCGCCGCACCCGGCCGAGCCGTATGCGTGTGCTGTTACAGTGGATGCGCGGGTTCTGAGTCTGGCGACGCGACTTAGTCCTTGTGCGGCTGGACGCTGACCAGCTTGAGGCGGAAGGCGAGCACGCTGTTGCCCGGGATGGGGCCGGTGGCGTCTGCGCCATAGGCGAGGTCCGGTGGGATCCACAGCATCCACTCGTCGCCCGGCCGCATGAGCTGCAGGCCTGCGATCCAGCCGCGAATGAGACCGCCGAGTTGGAAGGTGACCGGCTGTCCGGGCTGAGTGGCGTCGAACACCTTGCCGTTCAGGAGGCGGCCCTCGTACTCGACCGTCACGTCGTCGTCCGGCGTCGGGTGAGCCCCGTCGGCCGGACCCGATTGCAGGACCTTGTATTCGAGGCCCTCGGCGCTGACGACGCCGGGCGCCTGGGCGTTGGCGGCCATGAACGCGGGGCCATCCGGGCCCGCGGGAGCGCTCGGGGTGTGTGAAGTCTGGCAGGCCGCCAGGATGACGCAGGCGAGGGCGGGCGCGATGAGGCGGCGAGGGTCCATGGTCATCCGGATCGAGGGTTGGCGTGCTGGCCGCCGGCGCTAGCAGGGCGAGGGGGCAGTCTCAAGCCTGATACGAAACTCCGCCGCCCACGACTGTGCGCACGATCTGAATGTCCTTGATCTTCGAAGGATCGACCGTGTGCGGATCGTCGGCGAGGACCACGAAGTCCGCGAGCTTGCCAGGCGTGATCGAGCCCTTGATTGTCTCCTCGCGGGTGTCGAAAGCGCCGTTGAGCGTGTGGACACGGATCGCCTCGTCAATCGTGATCTTCTGGTTGGCGCCCCACGTCTCGCCGTTCCAGCCAGTCCGCGTGACCATGGCCTGGAGCGCCATCAGGGGAGAGAAGGGGCCGGGGTCGAAGTCGGAGCCAGCGCAGACCGGCACGCCGGCGTCGATCAGGGAGCGATAGGGCATGGTGTGCTCCATCATCTCCTCGCCGTAGAAGTGGAACTTGTCGGAGTTGTAGTAGGCATAGGTGGAGAAAAGCGCTGGCGTAACGCCAAGCGCCTTGATCCTCGCCAGCAGCGGCGGGGTGACCACTGAGCAGTGGGTGATCTTCCACCGGGCATCTTTCACCGGCAGCGCCGCCTGGGCGCGCTCATAAGCCGTGAGCACGTGGTCGATCGCGACGTCCCCATTGGCGTGGCAGTTGGCCTGGATGCCCGCCCGGTGGATGCGCAGGGCCCAGGCGTCGAGGTCTTCCTGGGTCTCGGTGACATTGCCGCGGTAGCCGTCCGTGCGGCCAAGATAGGGGTGGCTGATCGCCATGGTCCGCTCGGAGAAGGAACCGTCGGCCGTGTGCTCGGCGGTCGCGCCCAGGCGCAGCCACTCATCGCCAAGGCCCGTCGTGATCCCCGAGCGGATCATCGCCTCGAGCACGTCGTCGTAGGCCTCGTAGTTGACGCGGTGCAGCAGGCGGCCCTCGCCACGGATCGCCTCGATCGCGTGCAGGGGACCGCCCTGGTGGCACACCCCGGTCAGGCCATAGCGGACGAACATCTTCGAGATGTGCGCCATGCCCTCGCGCTCGCGCCGCGCGGTCTCCTCCGGCGAATAGGTCACGCGGGTCCCGACCTTCTCGAACACCGCGCGGGCGCGGTCGGTGACGCGGCCGTTGAGCGAGCCGTCGGGGAAGTGGTCGTAGGTCCCGCTCGGCAGGTTCGCGGTTGAGGGGGTGACGCCGGCCATCTGCAGGGCGCGGGAATTGTAAAAGGAGGTGTGGCCGCCGCGGTGGTGGACGGCCACCGGCTGGGTGGTCGAGACGCGGTCGAGGTCATGGACGTCGAGCTGCCGCCCGTCCTTGACCTTGGTGTCGTCGAAGAAGAACCCCTCTACCCAGGTGTCGGCGGGCGTGGTCGCGGCGCGGGCCTTCAGCTTTTCGACGATGCTGTCGATGGTGACGAACTCGACTTCGTAGGGATTTCCGACCAGGACCTCGTAGAGGAGCTCCTGGCCGGGTGCGTGGTTGTGGCAGTCGATGAAGCCGGGCGTGATCGTCATGCCCTTGGCGTCGAACACCTCGGTTCCCTTGCCGATAAGGCTCCGGACGTCCTCGTTCGATCCGACGGCCAGGAAACGGCCGCCCTTCACGGCGAAGGCCTGGGCGCGGGGCAGCCGGTCGTCCACGGTCCACACCCGGGCGTTGATCACCACCAGCTCGGGCGCCGTTGACTGGGCGAGGGCGCGCGAGAGAGGCGAGGCCGCCGCCAGCCCGGCGCCCGCAGCGCCCAGGATGTCGCGACGCGTGTGGCGTGATCTCATGGCGTATTTCCCCCTTGGCCGATTATCTGTTTGGGCCAATTCTTGGCCCTGCGCCCCTGAACGGTCAACGCGTCCTGGGCGAGACCCTGGAGGCCGGCATGTGCAGGAACATCAAGACCCTCTTCAACTTCGACCCGCCGGCGGCGGAAGAGGAGATCCGCGCCGCGGCGCTCCAGTTCGTCCGCAAGATCAGCGGTTTCAACGCGCCCTCGAAGGCCAACGCGCCCGCGTTCGACGCCGCGATCGAGGACGTTACCGAGGCCGCGCGGCGCCTGCTTGGCTCGCTCGAGACCCACGCGCCGCCCCGCGATCGGGAAGTGGAAGCGCAGCGCGCGAAAGCCGCCGCAGCAATCCGCTTCGGCCGGGCGCCAGCGTGAGGTTCGTCAGAATATAATTTGCCACGAACCTCACGAACTACACGAACGAAGTAAGGATAAATATTGCGTCTTCGGCGCACGTGTGAGGTTCGTGGTTCGATCTAAGACAGTGGACATCAGATCCGCTCGGGGATCACGACCTCCATCTTGCGGATGGCGCGCAGGAAGTTGGATTTCAGCCGGGTGGGCTCGCCAATCACCTCGATGCGCGGGAAGCGCTTCATGATCTCCTCCCACAACATCTTCAGCTGCATTTCGGCCAGGCGCATGCCGACGCAGCGGTGGATTCCGAATCCAAAGGAGACGTGATGGCGCGGCCTCTCGCGGCCGATGATGAAGTCCGACGCGTTGGCGATCTGGCTCTCGTCGCGGTTGCCCGAGACGTACCACATCACGACCTTCTCGCCCTCGCGGATCGTCTTGCCGTGGAAGTCGATGTCCGCCTTGGCGGTGCGGCGCATGTGCGCCACGGGCGTCTGCCAGCGGATGATCTCCGGGACCATGTCCGGGATCACTGACTGATCGGCGCGCAGGCGATCGTACTGCTCAGGGAAGCGGTTGAGCGCGAGGACCCCGCCGCTGATCGAGTTGCGGGTGGTGTCGTTGCCGCCGACGATCAGCAGCAGGATGTTCCCGAGGAACTCCATGAACGGCATGTCCTTGGTCGACTCGCCATGGGCCATCATCGAGATGAGGTCATGGCTGGGCGGCGCAGCCTTGGCCTTGTTCCACAGCTCCATGAAGTACATGCCGCAACCGATCAGTTCGGCGCGCGCCTCCTCCATGGTCATGGTCTCGCTCATGTCCGTGGTCGTGAGGTCCGACCAGTAGATGAGCTTGCGGCGCTCCTCGAAGGGGAAGCCGAACAGGGTCGCCAGCATCTGGCTGGTGAGTTCCACGGCCACGCGGTCGACCCAGTCGAAGGGCTCGCCGATCGGCAACTCGTCGAGGATGCGGCCTGCGCGTTCCCGGATCACGGACTCGAGGTATTTGAGATGTTCGTGTGAGACGATCGGGCTGACGGTCTTGCGCTGCTGGTCATGCCGCGGCGGGTCCATGGCGATGAACATCGGCATCTGGAAGTCTTCGGCCTGCTCGTAGATCGAGATGCTGCCCTCGGACGAGAAGACCTCGTGGTTGACCTCCACGTCCACGATGTCGTCGAAGCGGGTGACCGACCAATAGGGGCCGACGCCGACTTCCATGCCGTCTGGGCGGCCGTTGGGACAGTAGTGAACCGGATCCTCCGCCCGCAGGCGCTCGAAGAACGGCCACATGGTGTCGTTCTCGAAGCGGGAAGATACGCTGACATCGATCTCTTCGAGCGGCGTGGACCACGCCTCTTCGCGCGCAGCCTGGAGGGCCGTGACGGCGCCGTCGGCCATGGAAGGCCTCCCTTATGGTTCGTTGCCGCGCAGCAGACACCCGCCGGCCGGACGAGGCAAGTGACACCGCCGTCATCTTTCATGGCTGTGACGCTCTTGGCGGCCCTGGCCTTCGACGCCTAACCTTCCGTCAAAGAAGAGAAACGGGAGATGACGACCATGGGCCACATGACCGCCCTCGACGAGATGACCGGACGCAAGTTCTACGTAGACGAGCCGGACGACCTGAAGCCAGGGGAGGAGGTCACCTTCATCCTCAACCTGCACGGCGGCGGTTCGGTGGGCGCCTGGCAGCGCCTCTACTTTCCGGCCGCGGACTACAGCAACGCGTACCGACTGGTGATCGCCACGCCATCAGCCGCGACCAAGGAGCCCGCCCGGCGATGGGTGGGCGAGGCGGACGACGCCCACCTGCACAACATCGTGGGCTACATGTTCGAGCGGTATGGTCTGCACAACGTCCGCGCTTTTTGGCTCGCTGGCCATTCCCAGGGCGGCATGACCTCGAGTCGGTTGTTGCGCGAAGACCCGTTCTTCCAGGAGCGTGTCGACGGCTGGTTGAGCCTCTCGGGTGGCCGCATCGGTCCCGCCGAGCGGGCGCCAAACGCCGGGCCGCCCCCGGCGCCGGGCCAGCCGCCAATGACCTTCCCTCGGATGCCCCCCGCCGGACCGCCCCCATGCGATTTCTCGTTCATCTTCGCCGTTGGCGAGCATGAGATCGCCAGCCTGCCGGAGACCTCGCCTTGGGCGGAGAAGTACGGAGCGGCTCCGCGTGAGCGGCGTCCGGACATCGTGGACACCGAGCCCGGCCGGATCCACGACACGACCCGCGAGGCCTACTCCACAAAGGCCTGGGGGCTGAAGCCAGGACCGGGGACGGCCCAGGTCTGGGCCTATCCGGGCGCCCGGGACGCACGGGTGGTCGCCGACGTGGTGCGGCTGGGCAAGGGACACACCGAGGGCCTCGAGCCGCGCGTTACCGAGGAGATTGTCCGCCTGATCGTCGCGGCTCCCGGCGGCAAGGCGCGCAGGGCCTAGCAGGTTAAGGTGTCGCGTGGTGGCGGCGGATCCTCCCCCGCCACGCCTACGCCGTTCACACATCTCATGATCGGGGCGTTGGTCCGCCGCTCGCCGTGACCACAAATCTGTGTCGAAGCGATAGAGACTCCCTTCTCCCCTTGCGGGAGAAGGTGGCCGCCGAGAGGCGGACGGATGAGGGGTCCCCCCCAAGCTTCCGCAGAGCGGCGCCGCAGTCGAGCGGATAGGTGCGTCGACCCCTCATCCGACCCCGCTTCGCGGGGCCACCTTCTCCCGCAAGGGGAGAAGGGCGATGAATTGTCCTGATAGCTTGGTGACGTTTCTGACCGGATGCCTGGGTGACAGTCTTCCCCCGGCGCGGGCAAGAATCCGCTGCGCCCGAGGCCGTAGGTCAGTCTGCGGCGTTCTTCGCTGACTCGCTCCCATCGGCCTCCCGGCGGGCCGTTGTGAGGATCACCTGGGCGAGGGCGCGCGCCAGGTCCGTCGCCGCGTAGGGCTTCACCAGGAACACTGCGCCCGGGAGGGCCTTGTCGGGGACGGCAGCCGCCTCGCCGGTCGCGAACACGATTTCCAGTCCCGGCTGCAGTTCGAGCGCCTTCTGGGCGAGGGCGTCGCCGGAAAGGCCCGGCAGGCCCCGGTCGGCGACGATCACGTCGAACTCGGCCTCCACCAGCGCGCGCAAAGCGCTCTCGGCGTCAGCGCACTCGGTGACGGAGTGTCGAAGGTCGGCGAGCATCTCCGCGGTGTTGCCGCGAATGAGCTCGTCGTCCTCGACCAGAAGCACGCGCAGCCCGGGATCGTGGGTTTTGCTCTCGCCGCCGCCACGTAGCTCGGGCCGCTCCGTCGAAGCCGGCGCCGTCCGGGCGCCGAGCACATGCCGTATCTTCCAGGCGAGGGCCTCGCGCGTATAGGGCTTCGAGAGCAGCTCCACCCCCGGGTCCAGCCGCCCGCCGTGGACGATGGCGTTTTCGGTGTAGCCGGAGGTGAACAGCACCGACACGCCAGGAATCCGCTCGCGCGCCCGCTGGGCGAGCTCCGGGCTGCGCATCGGTCCGGGCATCACCACGTCGGTGAAGATCAGGTCGATCGAGGCGCCGCTCTCCACGACGCTGAGCGCGCTCATCGCGTCGCGCGCCTTGAGGACGCGGTAACCCAGCTCGTGGAGCATGGCCACAGCGGTCTCGCAGACCTGTTCGTCGTCCTCGACCACCAGGATGGTTTCGTGGCCGCCGCCCACGGCCGCGCCGGGAGTTTCTGGCAGCGGCTCTTCCGGCTGGAGAGCCCGGGGAAGGTAGAGCTTGATCGTCGTGCCTTCGCCGGGTTCGCTGTAGATCTTCACGTGGCCCTTGGACTGCTTGATCAGTCCGTACACCATCGAAAGGCCGAGCCCCGTGCCCCGTCCTTCCGGCTTGGTGCTGAAGAACGGGTCGAACACCCGCTCCATCACTTCGCGGGTCATCCCGCACCCGGTGTCGGTCACCGCCACCAGCACGTACTGTCCGGGCGCCACATCTTCGTGCCGGCGGCAATATTCGTCATCAAGGAGGGCGTTCCCCGCCTCGAGCGTGAGGCGGCCCACGCCTTCCATGGCGTCGCGCGCATTGATGGCGAGGTTGAGGATCGCGTTCTCGAGCTGGCCTGCGTCGATCAGGGTGTTCCACAGACCCCCTGAGACGACCGTCTCGAGCTCGACCTCCTCGCCAAGGGTTCGCCGCAGCATGTCGTCCATGCCCTGCAGAAAGCGAGCGAGGTTGCACACCCGCGGCTCGAGAGCCTGTCGACGGCCGAAGGCGAGCAGCTGGGCGGCGAGCTTGGTTCCCCGCGCGACGCCCGCCAGGGCGTTGCGGACCCGCAGCTCCGCTTTTTCATTGCCCGACGTCTCCTTCGACAGAAGCTGCAGATTGCCGCTGACCACCTGCAGCAGGTTGTTGAAGTCGTGGGCAACCCCACCGGTGAGCTGGCCGAGCGCCTCCATCTTCTGCGCCTGTTGCAGCGCCGCCCGGGTCTCGCGCAGCCGAAGCTGCGCGCGCACGCGCCCCGTCACGTCCCGCGAATACTGGTACGCGCCGATGATCACCCCATGCCGGCGCAGGGGCGACATCTTGATATCGAAATACGCTCCGGAGGGATCGCCCTCGCCGGAACGCGGGATCTCAAACGCCTCGCCGGCGAGGGCCCGACGCCAGAGGCTCACCGCCGCATCCCTCGCGCCGGGCAGATGGGCCAGGGCCTCGTCGATCCTGCCGCCGACCTCGAACCGCACGCCGAACAGCCGCTCGCAGACCCTGACATAGGCCTCGTTGATGGCGATGAAGCGCAGGTCCTTGTCGAGCGCGGCCACAGGGTCGTCCGAGCCCTCGAACATGTCCGCCCACAGCTGCCGCTCGGCGATCGCCTCGCCGACCCGCCGCTCCAGGGACTCGTTCATCTGGCGCAGGTCTTCGGCCATCCTGCGCTCGGCCGTGATGTCGCGCGCGGCGCCGATGACGCGCAGGCTCCCGTCCGCCTTGGACATGCAGAGCCCCTGAAGGATGGTCCAGGTTACTCGCCGGGTAAGGCGGCCCACGACGCGGCATTCGACGGAGAGGC
This sequence comes from Caulobacteraceae bacterium, assembly GCA_035483335.1. Taxonomy (GTDB): domain Bacteria; phylum Pseudomonadota; class Alphaproteobacteria; order Caulobacterales; family Caulobacteraceae; genus Acaudatibacter. The sequence goes on from DATHPX010000183.1 coordinate 17,253, forward strand.
GTCCGCCGTCTCCCTGCGCCACAAGCTTCGCAACCGCCTCCACAACCGGCTCACGGTCGTCCGGATGAAGGGCTGGCAGGAAATGGTCGCTCCAGGTGGGCTCGATGTCCGGCTCGACCTCGGTCACCGCGCGCATGCGCTCGTCCAGGGTCAGCCGCTCGCTTGCGAGGTCGTATTCCCACACGCCGACAGCCGCCGCTTCGAGTGCCAGGCGCACCCGGAGATCCGCCTCCCGACGCGCGTATTCGGCGCCTGAGGTGGGGCTGCCTGATTGCGGAGGGGTCCCCCCGGACGCGCCGCGTGGGGCGCCCGTGGCTCGGTTCGGCATTCCGGCGTTCCTCGATTGAACGCGTTCTAACCGCCCCTCGGCAGGTCGTCCAAGCGCTTTCGCCATCGGATTCCGTACGATAGACGACATAGGTTCCTACGGCGCAGGTCCAGTTAGGAGGGAAGGGCCGGCCTTCGGGCGGCAAAGGCGGTATGTCTTGGTGACGCGGCATGAGGCGAAGTAGGCTGACCGCGGGTGGCGTGAATGGCCAAGGTCCCGCGCCCCCGTCGACGACAACACACGGGAGGAAGATGCGCGATGTTCTCGCACGTCATGATCGGAACCAACGACCTGGATAAGGCGAAAAGCTTCTACGATGCGCTCCTCGGGACCCTGGGGGTGCCCCCGGCGATCCGCGACGGCGACCGCATCTTCTACATGACCCCAACCGGCGTGTTCTCCGTCACCAAGCCGATCAATGGCGAGGCGGCGTCGTGCGCGAACGGAGGGACGATCGGCTTCGCCTGCAGCTCGCCGGACCAGGCGGACGCCTGGCACGCCGCGGGCGTCGCCAACGGAGGCGCGACGTGCGAAGAGCCGCCTGGGATGCGGGCAGGGGGCCTGGGAAAGATGTACCTCGCCTATCTGCGTGACCCGGACGGCAACAAGCTCTGCGCCCTGCACCGGATGGCCTGAAGCGCGGGCGTTGAGCCACATATCGAGGGCGTCGCCGTCGCGACGTCCTCGAACCCTGCGGCGCCGTGACGACTAGTCCTGTGCGGATGCGAACTATAATAGTTCGACGGACGCGACCTCCGACGAAGATGTGAGTGGCGCTACGGCGGAGAAGCGCACACAAAAGACAAATTTTTGACAAAATGTCACCAAGTGCAACCGAATTTCGCGTTGCGCCCGTGTAAAATGCGAACTAATCGGGGCGAACTTGCGTCGTTCCTGACACATTCGAGCGAGATGACGATGAAAATGTATTTCCGCGCGGCGGGCGTCCTCGCCCTGACCTTGGCCCTCGGCGGCGCCGCGCATGCGAGCAACCTCGTTACCGACGCGACCTTCGACGCCCCCTCCGGCGGCGGCTCCTTCACCACCTATTTCGCTGGTCAGACCTTCAGCTCCTGGACCGTAGACAGCGGCAGCGTCGACCTGATCGGCGGCTACTGGCAGGCCCCGGCGGGCGGCGGGAGCGTGGATCTGGACGGCGATTCGCCCGGCGCCATCAGCCAGTCGATCGCGACGGGTAAGGGCGCCTATGAGCTGACCTTCGACCTCTCGGGCAACCCGGACGGTCTGCCCACGACCAAGACGGTCCAGGTCACGGTCGGCAGCGCCACGCAGACCTACACCTACACCCTCGACGGCAACAGCCACGGCGCCATGATGTATGCGCCGGAGAGCCTGAAGTTCACGACTTCCGGCCCCACGACCCTGACCTTCACCAGCCTGGATGTCGGCACGCCCTATGGCCCCGTCATCGGCAATGTCGGCGTCGCGGGCGTGCCCGAGCCGGCCTCCTGGGCCCTCATGCTCCTGGGCGCAGGCGCGCTGGGTGGGGCGCTTCGCGTGCGCCGCTCGCGCACGACGGCCCTGGCCTAAGTCCAGGTCTACGGCCGGGTTCCACGGCCGCGATCAATCCGCCTCATGAGAGGCGCGAACAGCGCCGCCGGCGAACAGCCGGCGGCGTTTGGCGTTTTTGGCGGAACTATTCTGTTCAGATTCGTATTCTCGAAATCTGGATGCCCACAGACTTGGTTTCATTAAAGTACGAATTGGGTCTTTTGTAGAATTCATACACATATGAACCGGCGCCGCTTCGCCGCGTTTCCGCCCTCATTGGCCGGGGGAGCGAGACATCGACTCCGTCTCCTTTGGGCGTGTTTTACAAAACTTGGAGTAAGACCATGACGAAGACCGGCGCGCTGGCGACTGGCGCAATAGTCTTGGCTTTGGCGTCAGGCGGCGCCGTACACGCAGCGACGAACCTCGTCGCCGACGGCGACTTCAACTCCCCGTCCGGAGGAAACGCTTTCCATCCCTACTCCGCAGGATCGAGCTTCGGTCCCTGGACGGTCACCAGCGGCAGCGTCGATCTGGTCGGCGGCTACTGGCAGGAAATGGCGCCAGGCCAGGGCGGCGTAGACGTAAACGGGAATACGGACGGCTCGTTCGACCAGTCGATCGCCACCGGCGCGGGCACGTACACGCTCACTTTCGACCTCTCCGGCAATCCGGTCGGTCGCCCCCAGACAAAGGTGCTTCAGGTCTCGGTAGGGAACGTCACCAAGACCTTTACCTACACGATCGGGGCGAACAGCCGCACCAACATGATGTACGTTCCTGAGAGCCTGACCTTCAAGGCGACGGGCCCGACCACCCTGACCTTCACCAGTCTCGACCAGCCGCGCTCGCCCTTTGGTCCGGTGGTCACGAATGTCGCCATAGACGCGGTTCCCGAACCCGCCGGGTGGGCCTTGATGCTGCTGGGCCTCGGAGCCATGGGCGCCGTCCTCCGATCGAACCGCTCGCGAACGGCGGCTCTCGCCGGAGCTTAGGGTCTCCGGCCGTTGACCCACGGCCGCGATCAGATCGCCCTATACGAGGCGCGGAGAGAGCCGCCGGCAAGCCGCCCCGGCGGCTCTCGACGTTTGTGGCGGGATCTACTTCCGTCCAGCGATCGTTGCGATCCGGGATGAGGGAAGAAAGGTATTCGTAAACCTCGCTCCAGGCGGCTTACCGAGACGGTTTCCAGCCCGCCCAATGACAGGTTTGGCCGCCAAAGAGTACGAAGACGGTCTTTCGTAGATATCGGACGCATATGAACCCGCGCCGTCGTCGTCGCGTTTCGGGCCTCATTAGCAAGCGGAGCGAGACGTCGACCCCGTCTCCTTCCGCGTGTGATTAACAAAACTGGAGCGACACCATGTCGAAGACCGGCGCGCTGGCGACTGGGGCTATAGTCTTGGCCTTGGCCGCAGGGGGGGCCGCACATGCGGCAACGGACCTGGTTTCCGACCCTGAATTCAATTCGCCCTACGGCGGGTCCGTTTTCACCACCTATTACGCCGGCCAGAGCTTCGGCGCCTGGACGGTCTTGAGCGGAAGCATCGATCTGATCGGCGGCTACTGGCAGGAACTGGGATCAGGAGAGGGCAGCGTCGATGTGAACGGCCGTTCGGACGGCACTTTTGGCCAGTCGATCGCCACGGGCACGGGCACCTACAGGCTCACCTTCGATCTTTCCGGTAACCCGGTGGGCAGTCCGGCGACGAAGACGCTTCAGGTCTCGGTGGGAAACGTCAGCAAGACTTTCACCTACACGATCGGGAAGGACAGTCTCACCAACATGATGTACGTTCCCGAGAGTCTGACGTTCAAGGCGACGGGTCCCACCTTCCTGACCTTCCAGAGTCTTGACAACGCCAGCACGTTCTATGGACCGGTCGTCGCGAATATTGACATCTCCGCGGTTCCCGAACCGGTCTCGTGGGCCCTGATGCTCCTGGGCCTCGGAGCCATGGGGGGCGCCCTCCGCTCGCAACGCTTGCGGGTGAGTCCTCTCCGCGTCTGATCCGTCAGTCGGCCGTCAGCGGCCGGATTCGACGTGCCGCCCGGCCGCGAGGCCGGGCGGGAGCGCCGCCAGGTACACGCTGGCGGCGCTCTGCCGTTTCAGGACAGGCGAGTTGGGATCACTTGGGGATCTCGACGATCGTCCAGTCCTCCTCGCCCGTCAGGGTGCGGTACTTGGCGCGCTCCGCCTGGAGAGCCGGGACCTGGTCCTTGGGGGTTATGGCGCGGGACTGGGCGACGAGGTCGCGGCTGAGCGCCTCGTCGGGATCCATCTTCGCCCTCGACGGATACCATTCGACCAGCACCACATTGGGACCCGGCCCCACCTGGTCCTCGCGGAACTGAACCTCCCAGCGCGTGATGACCCCTCTCTTCTTGAGTGTCTCCTCGCCCGGGACCCAGGTCTTCTTAATCGCCGTCAGATAGTCGTCCAGGTGACCTGGTTCGACCCGGACATAGGTGCGATGCACCACCTGCTTGGTCGGCTTCCAGTCCGTCCAGGGTTCGGCGCGGACAGCTGACGCCCCGGCGGCCAGGAGAACCGCAACGGCCAGCGCAGTCGAAATCGTCTTCATCGAGGTGATCTCTTTTGGCTGGTTAGAGGCGCTCATTTGGAGAACTCCACCGTGCGCCAGGTCTCGTCGGCGACGCGCTTGCGATAGGTCCCGTACTGGGCCTGCATCTCGTCGGATTGCGCCTTGGACAGCTGGGCGCGGTATTCGCTCTCGATCGCCATGTCGCGCGTGCGGTCGGGGTCCATCGCCGCCCCGCTTGGATAGACCGTGATGAGGCAGATCTGGTCGTCCGGGCTGTCGCGATGATCGCGCAGCAGTATGACGTAGTCGGTGATGACGCCGTGCTTCTTGCGGATTTCCTGTTGCGGAACCCAGGTCTTGCGCAGGCCAGTCATATAGTCGTCCAGGTGACCGGGGGCGACGCTGATATACTGTTTTTCGGTGACGCCCTTTCCGGGACTCCAGTCCACCCAGGTCTCCGCCGCCGCCGTAGCCGCAGCGGCGAGCACCGCGCCGGCGACCGCCGCGGCGGCCACCATCCCAAAGAGTTTCATTTTTCCCTCCCTTCAGAGGATGGCCCGGACTCCCTCCGGGTCTTTCGCGTGGTCGATATGGTACAAAGACTCTGCGTCGGCCTCAAAGTAAAGCTTGGTGACAAGCCTCCGGGGCCGGCGACGTCCGGTGGGAGGCGAGCCGATGGGAGCTGGATCGACTGCGGTTGGAGAGTCGCCGGTGGGGAGAGCCCGCACCATGCCGATCCTTGAGCGCATCTTCCCCAAGGCCGCGGACAACCGCTATCGCGGCCACGCCGCGGCCCTGTGGCTGTTCGGCCTGCTCGTCATCTTCAAGGCGCTGATCAGCGTCATTTCGCTCGCCGGCCCGGCTCGCGGCTTTGCGGCCGACGGCATCCCACTGAACACCTATCCTGCGGCGGCCGCACAGGCGGTGGTCGGGGTCGGCGTCTTCCTCGACGTCGAGCTCCTCATGCTCGTCCTGATCTTCGTACTGACCCTCGTCCGCTACCGCGCCCTGGTCCCGCTGATGTACCTGGTCCTGGTCGTCGAGTTCCTGGCCCGCAGAGGCGCGGCGCTCCGCTGGCCGATCCCCCGCACGGGCGTGACGCCGGCGAGTTACTTCGTACTTGGGCTGTTCGTGCTGACGCTGATCGGGCTGGGGCTCGCGGTGACGGGGAGGGGCTACCGCCTCACAGCGAAAGAGGGACCCGCGGGCGTCTGAGTTCGCGACGGAAGTCTGAGAGCGGACTGGGGCCGTGGCCGACCCTGAGGTCTGCGCCTGGTCCAACGCCACCAGCGCCGTGCGCCACTTGACGGTGACGGACCCCGCGCTCTTTGCACCTCCGTTCTGTGCTATGGCCCGGGGGGCGGAAACAGGCGCATGACCTCCACGACTAAAGACACTGCGGAACGGGTGATCAGGGTCCTGCGCGGCCATGAGCGCGAACTGCGGGAAGCGGGCATCGCCAGCCTCTCGCTGTTTGGCTCTGTCGCGCGGGGCGAAGCTGGGATGGCAAGCGACGTGGACCTCGCCGCAGTCATCGACCCCGCCTCGAGCATGGACCTGTTCCGGCTGGAGGCCCTGCAGCGTCGTATCGGCCAACTTCTGGGCCGCGCGGCTGATCTTCTGCCAGAACCCGTTGAGAAACGCCGTCTTCAGGCCCGCATCGATCAGGATCGCCTGCGTGTCTTCTAAGTCGGCCAGGTGACGCCGAGGCGGTGTCGCGAGGGAACCAGCGCTTGCTATAGTCGCGCGCCGGCCGAGGTGTCGGAAGACCGCTGAGGGAACACCATGACTATCGATGTGAAGTACCTCGCCCACGCCGTGGCGACGGGTGGCCGTGACGGCAGAACTGAGACCACGGACGGCTCGCTCAAGGTCAAGCTCGCGATCCCGAAGGAGCTCGGCGGACCGGGCGGGGATGGGAACAACCCCGAGCAGCTCTTCGCCGCCGGCTACGCCGCCTGCTTCATCGGCGCGATGAAGGCCGTCTCGGCCGCGCAGAAGCTGCGGGTGCCGCCGGAGACGACGGTGTCGGCGGAGGTGGGTATCGGCCCGCGCTCCGAGGGCGGCTTCGGCATCACGGTGGAGTTGGACGTCAACCTGCCGGGCCTCGACCGCGCCGACGCCGAACGCCTCGTCCAGGCGGCGCACCAAGTCTGCCCCTATTCGAACGCGACGCGAGGCAATGTGGACGTGAAGCTCAAGGTGGTGTGAGGGGCGCCACGCTCATCCGGCGAGGGACCAGCCGTTCAGGATGTCGTAGCGTCCCTCACCGTGTGTGGGAGCTGAGCCCGATCGGCGAAGTCTTGGTCTTTGCTGATTGTCGCGCTCGACTCGCACGCGAGCCGCCAGTCTCCCCGTCCGATGCCTGGGCGGGGCGCTACTGAGACGCTGGGGTTGGCGCGGCTACAGCGGGAGGCGGCGGGTAGGGGATTGCGAAGGTGATGGGAATGTTCACCGCTCCGCCCTCCACAGGGACGCCATTGCGGGTCATCGGTCTCATCCTGAAGAACGGCGCCAGCTTCAGGGCTGCCTCCCCAAAGCCCAGTCCCGGCGGGTTCTCCGCCTTCACCACACAGTCGGCCACATCCCCGGTCCTCACGACCCCGCACCGCATCAGGACGTGTCCCTCGACCCCCATTCTAGCGGCAAGCTCGGGAAAGACGTCGCCCGCCTGTTCTCCCGAGGGCTTCGCGATCCAATCGGGCATGGTGATGATGGATGGTCTGCCATCCTGCACAGATATGCGCGGCGGATCTGCGAAGAAGAGGACGAAAATGGCGCTCGGCGCGTTGAAAATAGGAAAGAACGCTTTGCCTTCGGCGGTCTGGACGAGCCGCAGCGCCGCCTCGCCGAACGCCGGTTCCGCCGAGGGCGTCTGGGCAACGACGCAGTCGCGCGGCGCCCCCGTCGCGTCCTTCTGGCAATCGAGCACCACCCGCCCGCTCACGTGACGCGCCAGCAGGTCTGGTGGATAGAACCGGAGGAGGGCCGGCGGCGATGCGACGGGAGCTGGCGCGATCAGTAGGGGTGGCGGGTAGACGGCCGCGCGCACCTGACCCGATGCGCCGCCGGAGAGCGTCAGGGGCGCAAGGACGGTCAGTGCGGCCGCCGCCGCATGTTTCGGCGCCCAGACCATCGCCCATCCCCCGCCCTCACGTATGCCGCGAGCTTAGCCGGGCCGGCGCAGCGGCGCTATTGGGGAGGGGACAGGGGTTCGCCCAGACGGACTTGCTCGCGACTCCCGCCACAGAGGATTTTGTATTCTGTCCCCGAATTCTGCCTGATCTTGGCTCCATGACGAGGCCCTCTTCGGACGCCCGCCAGGTCTGCCCCTAGTCCAACTCCGCCCGGGGGGAAGTGGAGGTAGTGTGAGGGGTATACCCCTGCAACGGCCGCACCTCCATCTCTCCCTCCGCCTGCGCCTTGATCGCCAGGGCCGCAGCCAGGGCCCCCGCCGCGGTCGTGTAGTACGGGATCTTCAGCATCAGGGCCGTGCGGCGGATGGAGAAGCTGTCCTGCATCGATTGGCGGCCCTCGGTCGTATTGAAGACCAGCTGGACCTCGCCGTTCTGCATGGCGTCGACGATGTGGGGGCGCCCTTCGAGGACCTTCTTCACCTGGCGTGAGGCAATGCCGTTCTCGGCCAGGAAATCGTGGGTGCCGGAGGTGGCGATGACCTGGAAGCCCAGGTCGATGAGGCGGCGCACGGGCTCGACGATGAAGGGCTTGTCCGCGGGTTTGACCGAAACGAAGACGCCGCCGCCACTAGGCAGCTTGGTTCCCCCGGCAAGCTGGCTCTTGCCGAAGGCGCGGGCGAAGGCGGGGGCGAGGTCGGCCTCGCCGTCGCGCTTCCAGTCCAGGCCCATGACCTCGCCGGTGGAGCGCATCTCCGGGCCCAGCACGGTGTCGACGCCGCCGAAGCGGGCGAAGGGGAACACGGCCTCCTTGACCGCGACGTGATCGGTGGGAGCGGCGCCGTTGAGGTGGAAACTGGCGAGGGGCACGCCGGCCATGACCTTGGCCGCGATGGCGGCGATCGGCGCGCCTATGGTCTTGGCGACGAAGGGGACGGTGCGGCTGGCGCGGGGATTCACCTCCAGGACGTAGATGCGGGGCGCGTCGGAGAGGGGCTCTTCGATGGCGAACTGCACGTTCATCAGGCCACGGACGTCCAGCGCCTTGGCCATGGCGGCGGTCTGCACCTTCAGCTCTTCGATCGTCTCGCACTTGAGGGAGAAGGGCGGCAGGGAGCAGGCGCTGTCGCCCGAATGCACGCCGGCCTCCTCGATGTGCTCCATCACCCCGCAGACGAACACATCCGTCCCGTCGGCCAGGGCGTCGATGTCCACCTCGGTGGCGCGCGAGAGGTAGGCGTCGATCAGGACGGGGCTCTCGCCGCTCACCTGCACCGCCTCGCTCACGTAGCGGGCGAGCTGTTCTTCGTCGCGCACGATCTCCATCGCCCGGCCGCCGAGCACATAGGACGGGCGGATCACCACCGGGTAGCCGACGCGGCGCGCCGCCTCGAAAGCCTCCCCGTCGCTGCGGGCGATGGCGTTGACCGGCTGGCGGATCTCCAGGCGCTGGAGGAGCTGCTGAAAGCGCTCGCGGTCTTCAGCGAGATCGATGGCGTCCGGGCTGGTGCCAAGGATCGGCACGCCCGCGGCCTCCAGCGCCTTGGCGAGCTTGAGCGGGGTCTGGCCGCCGAACTGGACGATGACGCCCAGCAGGGTCCCGGCGGAGGCCTCCGTCTCGATCACCTCGAGCACGTCCTCGGCGGTCAGGGGCTCGAAATAGAGGCGGTCGGAGGTGTCGTAGTCGGTGGAGACGGTCTCGGGATTGCAGTTGATCATGATCGACTCGACGCCGATCTCGTCCATGGCGAAGGCCGCGTGGCAGCAGCAGTAGTCGAACTCGATGCCCTGGCCGATCCGGTTGGGTCCGCCGCCCAGGATGATCGCCTTGCGCGCGGTCGTGGGCGCGGACTCGCATTCGGGCGCGGCGTCCAAAACGCCGGTCTCGTAGGTCGAGTACATGTAGGGCGTGATGGCGGCGAACTCGGCCGCGCAGCTGTCAATGCGCTTGAACACCGGCCGCACACCCAGCCGGCGGCGGGAGGCGCGCACCTCGGCCTCGGTCTGGCGCGTCAGCTTCGCCAGGCGCGCGTCGGAGAAGCCCATCGCCTTGATCCGGCGCAGGGCGAGGGGATCGGCGGGAAGGCCGTGAGCCCAGAGCTGCGCCTCCTCGCGCACGATCGCCTCGATCTGGCGAAGGAACCAGGGATCGTAGGAGCAGGCGGCGTTGACCTCCTCAACGGTGAGGCCGTGGCGGAAGGCCTGGGCGATCACGCGCAGGCGGTCCGGGGTGGGCTCGCCCAGCTTGCGGATGATGGCCGCCTTGCCTGCGCCATCGCCTTCGGCCGCGCCCTCGATGGTGATGTCGTCGAGGCCAGAAAGGCCCGTCTCCAGGCCGCGCAGGGCCTTCTGCAGGCTCTCAGCGAAGGTGCGGCCGATGGCCATCACCTCACCCACGCTCTTCATCTGGGTCGTCAGGGTCGGCTCGGCGCCGGGGAACTTCTCGAAGGCGAAGCGGGGGATCTTGGTGACGACATAGTCGATCGTCGGCTCGAAGCTGGCCGGCGTCGCGCCGGTAATGTCGTTGGTCAGCTCGTCCAGGGTGTAGCCGACGGCCAGGCGTGCGGCGACCTTGGCGATGGGAAAGCCGGTAGCCTTGGAGGCGAGGGCGGAGCTGCGCGAAACGCGCGGGTTCATCTCGATCACCACCATGCGCCCGTCGGCGGGGTTGACCGCGAACTGGACGTTGGAGCCGCCGGTCTCGACGCCGATCTCGCGCAGCACCGCGATCGAGGCGGCGCGCATGAGCTGGTATTCCTTGTCGGTGAGGGTCAGGGCAGGGGCGACGGTGATGGAATCGCCGGTGTGCACGCCCATCGGATCGATGTTCTCGATCGAGCAGACGATGATGCAGTTGTCCGCCTTGTCGCGGACCACCTCCATCTCGAACTCCTTCCAGCCCAGCACGCTCTCTTCGATCAGCACCTCGGTGGTGGGGGAGAGGCTAAGGCCGCGTTCGACGATCTCGCGGAACTCGGCGAGGTTGTAGGCGATGCCCCCGCCGGTGCCGGCCAGGGTGAAGGAAGGGCGGATGATCGCCGGCAGGCCGACGAGCTGCTGGGCCTCGAGCGCTTCGTCCAGGGTGTGGGCGGCGCGGGAGAGGGGGCTTTCCAGGCCGATCGCGTCCATCGCCTCGCGGAACTTCTGGCGGTCCTCGGCCTTGTCGATCGCCTCGGCGCGCGCGCCGATCATCTCGACTTCGAACTTCGCGAGCACCCCGGCGCGCTCGAGGGCCAGGGCCGTGTTCAGCGCCGTCTGGCCGCCCATGGTGGGCAGCAGGGCGTGCGGCCGCTCCTTTTCGATGATCTTCGCCACCGCTTCGGGCGTGATCGGCTCGATGTAGGTGACGTCGGCCACCTCCGGGTCGGTCATGATCGTGGCCGGGTTGGAGTTGACCAGGATGATCCGGTAGCCGTCCGCCCGCAGCGCCTTGCAGGCCTGGACGCCGGAATAGTCGAACTCGCAGGCCTGGCCGATGACGATGGGCCCCGCGCCGATGATGAGGATGCTCTCGATATCGGTGCGTCTGGGCATGGTTCGGTTCCGCGCGCGAGCCGCCGCGCGCGCGACGCGCGGTCCGGCCGGCTGAATTGAAGGCTAGGAGGCGGCTTTAGACGTCACTCACCTCTGGCGCAAGGACGGGGAAGGGGTCCGGGTCCGGACGATCGGCGCCCATCGCCGGGGCCGTCGCGTTGCGACGCTCGCCGGAACGGTCCGCTCATTGGTCCTTACAATCGAGTGTGCGACCCACGACATGTAGGACAATCACTTTGGAGTGTCCGTCGCCTATGAGCCTACTCGAAAAAATTCCAGCGATGGACGACCGCGCGCTGAAGAACCTCCTGGACAACGCCCGCCGGCTCGAGACCGAGGGCACTGAGCGACAGAAGGCCGACGCCGCTGAACTCCTGCCCGCGCTCGAAGCCGCCATGGCCGAACGCAAGCAGGCCAAGACCGAAGCCGCCGCCGAAAAGCGCGCCGCCGCCCGCAAGACCGCTCCGCCCCGCAAGCCCCGCGCCAAGGTGGGGTAGGGCTGTCCCTCCCCTTCTGGGGAGGGTGGTCGAGCGAAGCGAGACCGGATGGGGAAGTCTGGATCATCCCCGGCGCCGGTGTCTTTCCCCAAAGTTCCCCACCCGTCTCGCGGCTGCGCGACGAGCCACCCTCCCCATGAAGGGGAGGGACAAGGGTGTTGTCTTCACCCCCGCGCCTTCTTCACTTCCCGCATCGTCTCGGCGAAGCGGCGGAAAACGCCCAGGGAGTCGGTGGGGCCGGGGGAGGCCTCGGGGTGGTGCTGGACTGAGAAGACCGGACGGCCCTTGAGGCGCAGGCCGGCGTTTGTGCCGTCGAACAGGGAGACGTGGGTCTCCTCGAGGGTGTTCGGCAGGTCCTCCCGGCTCACCGTGAAGCCGTGGTTCATCGAGACGATCTCGACCTTGCCGGTGTCGAGGTCCTTCACCGGATGGTTGGCCCCGTGGTGGCCCTGTTCCATCTTGTGCGTCTGGCCGCCGAGCGAGAGGGCGAGCAGCTGGTGGCCGAGGCACACGCCGAACAGGGGCGTGCCGCTGTCGATGAGGGTCCGGATCTCGGGCGCCGCCCACTTGGCTGTCGCCGCCGGGTCGCCGGGGCCGTTGGCCAGGACCACGCCATCGGGTTTGCGAGCCAGGATCTCCGCCGCCGCCGTGTGGGCCGGGACGACGGTGACCTTAACTCCGGCGCTGGCCAGCGCCCGCAGGATGTTGCGCTTGACGCCGTAATCGATGACGACCGCCTCCAGGTCGGCGCCCTCCGGCCCCTCATAACCCTCGGGCCAGGACCACAGGCCTTCACGCCACTCGAAGCTCTGCAAGGTGGACGCGGGGGTGGCGAGGTCCTCGCCCTCCAGCCCGGGCCACGCCTTCGCCTTGGCGACCAGGGCGTCGATGTCGAACCGCCCCTCCGCATCGTGCGCGATCACCCCATGGGGCATGCCCTGTTCGCGGATGCGGCGGGTGAGGGCGCGGGTGTCGATCCCCGCCAGTCCGATCACGCCGCGCCGGGCGAGCCAGGTTGCAAGGTCCGCGTCGGCCCGCCAGTTCGCCGGCGCGGTCGGAACGTCGCGGAAAATCGCGCCGCGGGCCGAAGTCTCGGCCGAACCGGCGACCTGCTCGAGGTCCTCCACATTGGTTCCGACGTTGCCGACGTGCGGGAAGGTGAAGGTGACGATCTGCGCCATGTAGGAGGGATCGGTGAGGATCTCCTGATAGCCGGTCATGGCGGTGTTGAAGCACACCTCGCCCACCGCCTCGCCCACAGCCCCCACGCCGAAGCCGGCGAACACCGTCCCGTCGGCGAGCACGAGGACGCCGGTGGCGCCGGCGGGGAGGGCGTTTGGCATGTGCAGGAGTCTCTTTGGCGAGGGCGCGGCGGCGGGTACCTATGGGCGCAAGCCCCGCGGGTCAACGCGAGGCGACAATTTGGACGGGACGACACAATGCTCGAGCTGCGCCCAAACTGCGAGTGCTGCGATCGCGATCTGGCCCCCGACGCCGCCGCCTTCATCTGCTCGTTCGAATGCACCTTCTGTGAAGCCTGCTCGCGCGATCGCTTTGGCGGGGTCTGTCCCAATTGCGGCGGCGAACTTGTCCGCCGGCCGATTCGACCCTCCGCCGCCCTGGCGCGATTTCCCGCAAGCGCGAAGCGGGTGCGTCGCGATCACGACGATTGCGCGGCGGTCGCGAGGCCGCTCGCCTAGGGGGCGCCGAAGCGGCTTAGGCGTCCCGCGCTCTTGAAGGGGCGGGATGAAGGGTCTATCGCCGCCCCGCTATGCCCGACCAACCCGCCAATCCCGCGCCGCACCTGCTGCGGCGCGTCGATCACTTCGAGCGTCCCCTGTCGCGCGCGGACAAGCGGGTCTGAAATCATGCCCAAAGCCAAGGTCAACGGAGTCGAGATCGAGTTCGAGAACGGCATGACCGTTCTCCAGGTTGCAGAGCTCGCGGGAGAGGAGATCCCCCGCTTCTGCTACCATGAGCGCCTCTCGATCGCCGGCAATTGCCGCATGTGCCTGGTCGAGGTGAAGCCCGGGCCGCCCAAGCCCCAGGCTTCCTGCGCCCTGCCGGCTTCGGACGGCCAAGAGATCATCACCAACTCCGCCATGGTGAAGAAGGCGCGCGAGGGGGTGATGGAGTTCCTGCTCATCAACCACCCGCTGGATTGCCCGATCTGCGACCAGGGCGGTGAGTGCGACCTGCAGGACCAGTCGATGGGCTACGGCCGTGACGCGAGCCGCTACGCCGAGAACAAGCGGGCTGTCGAAGAGAAGTATATGGGCCCGCTCATCAAGACGGTGATGACGCGGTGCATCCAGTGCACCCGCTGCGTGCGCTTCGTCACCGAGGTCGCCGGCATGTCGGAGATCGGCCTGATCTCGCGCGGCGAGGACGTGGAGATCACCACCTATCTCGATCAGGCAGTGACCAGCGAGCTGTCCGCCAACGTCATTGATCTTTGCCCAGTCGGCGCCCTGACCTCCAAGCCCTACGCCTTCAACGCCCGCCCGTGGGAGCTGACCAAGACCTCCAGCGTCGATGTCATGGACGCGCTCGGCAGCGCCATCCGCGTGGATGCGCGGGGCCAGGCGGTGCTGCGGGTGTTGCCGCGCACCAATGACGCGGTCAACGAAGAGTGGATCAGCGACAAGACCCGCTACGCCTGCGACGGCCTCGGCCGGCAGCGTCTGGACCGGCCGATGATCCGCGAGAACGGCAAGCTGCGTCCGGCGAGCTGGAACGAGGCCCTGGGCGTGGTCGCCGACCGCATCCGCGCCGCCAGGCCCCAGCGACTGGGGGTGATCGCTGGCGAGTTGCAGGACGCCGAGTCCATGAAGGCGGCGCTCGACCTTTTCGGCGGTCTTGGCGCGACGTCGATGGACTGCCGCACGGACGGCTCGCCTCTGGGCGCCGGCGCGCGGGAAAGTTGGCTGTTCAACTCGACCCTCGAGGGCCTGGAGAAGGCCGATGCGGTGCTGCTGGTGGGCGCCAATCCCCGCATGGAAGCGGCCGTCTTCAACGCGCGCCTGCGCAAGATGTGGCTGGCCGGCCGCACGCGCTTTGGCCTGATCGGCCGAACCGCGGACCTCACCTACGACTACGACCACCTCGGCTCAGGCGGCGAGACCCTTGGCGGCCTGGCTGACAGTGACCATGCCTTCGTCAAGGCGTTCAAGGCGGCGCAGAGGCCGGCGATGATCCTCGGCGCGGGCGCTCTGGGGCGCAGCGACGGGGCGTCGGTTCTCGCTTCGGCCGCCCGCGCGGCCAGCGCCTTCAATGTCGTGCGCGACGGCTGGAACGGCTGGAACGTCCTGCACACCGCCGCCTCGCGGGTGGGCGGCCTGGATCTCGGTTTCGTCCCGGGCGTGGGCGGCCTGACCGCAACTCAGATGATGGATCCCGGCGTCCTCGACGTCCTGTTCCTGATGGGCGTGGACGAGATGGACCTCGGCAAGACCGACGCCTTCGTCGTCTACATGGGCACGCACGGCGACCGCGGCGCGCACCGCGCCGACGTGATCCTGCCCGCCGCGGCCTACACCGAAAAGGATGGGATCTACGTGAACACCGAGGGCCGCGTGCAGCGCGGCGAGCGGGCGGTGTTCCCCAAGGGCGAGGGGAGGGAGGACTGGGCCATCCTGCGCGCCCTCTCGGCGCGGCTTGGCGCGACCCTGCCCTATGACAGCCTCGCGCAACTGCGCGAGAAGTTGTTCACCGAACACCCGACCTTCGGCCGGATCGACTACGCGCCCGGATCGGTGGCCGCGCCGCTCGACCTCTCGGGTCTCGGCAAGGCCGGCGAGATCGCCGACGCGGATTTCCTGAGCCCTGTGCGGGCCTACCACCTCACCAACCCGATCTGCCGGGCGAGCGTGACCATGGCCGAATGCGCGGCCCTGGCCGCGGGCCTCAAGATCGCCGCCGAGTAGGGGAGCCGGCTCGAATGTTCTGGTCCACCCCTGGCGGATGGCTGCTGCTCACGGTTGGGCAGATCCTCGCGGTCCTCATCTGGATTCTGCTCTCGCTCGCCTTCCTCCTGCTCGCCGACCGCAAGATCTGGGCCGGCGTGCAGATGCGCAAAGGTCCCAACGTCGTAGGCCCGTTCGGCTCGCTGCAGTCCTTCGCCGACTTCCTGAAGTTCGTGCTCAAGGAGATCGTCATCCCCGCGGGGGCGGACAAGACGATCTTCCTGCTGGCGCCCCTGATCATGTTCACCCTGGCCTTCGGCGCCTGGGCGGTGATGCCGCTCGCCCCCGGCTGGGTGGTCTCGAACATCAACGTCGGGGTCCTCTACCTCTTCGCGATCTCGTCCCTGGGCGTCTACGGTGTGATCATGGGCGGCTGGGCGTCCAACTCGAAGTACCCCTTCCTGGGCGGACTTCGGTCGGCGGCGCAGATGGTGAGCTACGAAGTCTCGATCGGCTTCGTGATCGTCACGGTGATCCTCCTGGCGGGCTCGCTGAACCTGAACACCATCGTCGAGCGCCAGGGCGGCGGGTTCTGGAACTGGAACGTGCTGGGCGGCGGCGGGCTCAAGGACCTTCCCGCGGCGCTGGTGATGATCCCGATGTCGGTGATCTTCTTCGTGTCGGCCCTGGCCGAGACGAACCGTCCGCCGTTCGACCTGCCCGAGGCCGAGTCCGAGCTCGTCGCCGGCTATCAGGTCGAATATTCCTCCACGCCGTATCTGCTGTTCATGATCGGCGAGTACGCGAACATCGTCTTGATGTGCGCGCTGATCACCACGCTCTTCTTCGGCGGGTGGCAGGCGCCGTTCCCGACGCCGTTCACGCACTCCTGGAATCCCACGGCCGCAAGCTTCTTCGGCTTCATGTGGTTCTTCCTGAAGATCATCTTCTTCTTCTTCCTGTTCGCCGTCGTGAAGGCGATCGTTCCGCGCTATCGCTACGACCAGCTGATGCGCCTGGGCTGGAAGGTCTTCCTGCCGACCTCCCTCGTCGCCGTCGCCCTGATCGGCGCGTGGCGCGTGTTCGGACCCGCAGCATGAGGCGCGAAACCGCGATCTGCGTCGCCCTGCCGGCCGTCGCCGCGGCGGCCCTTGCAGGCTGCGCCTCGGGCGTGGGGCAGGGGGCGGCGAGCTACGATGCGCTGGCCCGGGCGACCAAGGACTGCCAGGAGCGCGGCGGCCAGCTGCAGCTTCGCTCCGGCTACGACGACCAGGAACTGTCCAGCTACGATTGCGTCGGGGCGAGGAGGTAGGATCGCATGTTCCAGAGAATCGGACAGGCCATCCGCGGCGCGGCCCTGATGGACATCATCGGCGCCTTTGGCCTCTCCATGAAGTACATGGTCCGCCCCAAAGCGACCGTGCTCTATCCCAACGAGCGCAATCCCCAGTCGCCGCGCTTCCGCGGCGAGCACGCCCTGCGTCGCTATCCTAGCGGCGAGGAGCGCTGCATCGCCTGCAAGCTGTGCGAAGCAGTGTGCCCGGCCCAGGCCATCTACATCGAAGCCGAGCCACGCGAGGACGGCTCGCGCCGCACCACCCGCTACGACATCGACATGGTCAAATGCATCTATTGCGGCCTGTGCCAGGAGGCGTGCCCGGTCGACGCCATCGTCGAGGGGCCGAACCTGGAGTTCTCCGTGGAGACCCGCGAGGAGCTGTACTACGACAAGGCGCGCCTGCTCGCGAACGGC
>DATHPX010000184.1:0-9388 GCA_035483335.1 Caulobacteraceae bacterium
GGACCATACTGTTACGGGAGGCGCTTTACGCCTTTCGAGGCGGCTTTCTCCTGCGCCCCTTCGGGATCGCGGTCGCGCTCGGACTCGGTGGACTTGCGCTGAGCACGCTCGAGCAGCTGCGGCCCGAGCTGAGCGCTCTGGCGCCGACGCTACTGTTTCCTTCGGGTCTCGACCCCCAGCTGGCGCAGACCCTGCTCTCCGACATCGCCACTTCGATCATGACGGTCGTGTCGATTGTCTTCGCCATCCTGTTGATGACCCTGACCCTGGCGTCGACGCAGTTCTCCCCGCGCATTCTGATCAGCTTTGTCAGGGACAAGGTGACCCAGTGGACGCTGGGGATGTTCCTGGGCACGTTTTCTTATTGCATCGCCGTGCTTCCGGCGGCGCTCGAAAAGCCCGTGCCGGTGCTGGCGGTCCTGGGTTCGATGGCGCTGGCGACCGTGTGCATCGGATGGCTGATCTACTTCATCCAGCACATTTCCAACGCCATCAGTGTCAACAACATCGTCGACCGTATTCGAAGAGAGACCGAGAGCATCATCGACGAGATGATGCCGCATGGGCGCACCCTGGCGCAGCTCGTCGAACACGAGCCCGCGCATCACGCGCCCCTGGATTTCGAAGTCGCCAGCCGCCAGTCCGGATATATCCGCTACATCGACATCGGCCGACTGCTGTCGATTGCGAAGACCTATGGACTCTGCATTCGCCTCGAACGGCGCGTCGGCCATTTCGTCCCCGAAGGCGTCGTGCTCATGCGGACATCGCACGGCGAGCGGGTCAGCGACGGGTTGAAGCTCTTGCTTCTGGGCGCGATCGACGTCGGCGCGACCCGCAGCATGCAGCAGGACGTTGAGTTCGGGATCGTCCAGATCGTCGATATCGCCCTGCGCGCCATGTCGCCCGCCGTCAACGATCCGACGACCGCCATCAGTTGCGTAGACCAACTGACCAGCATCCTGATCCGGTGGCTGAGCCGAACACCGCCGCCCAGCCATTATTACGCGCCTCCGCATGTGCTGCGGATCATCATTCACCAGGCCCATGTCGATGGTCTGCTCGATCTGGCGTTCGAGCAAATCCGCCACTACGCCTCAGCCGACGCGGCGGTGAGCCTGCGGTTGATGCGGGCCTTCTGCGACATCGCCGAGACGGCCTCCGACCCTGAAATCCTGCGGCGCGTGCGCGAACGCGGCATGCGCCTGTTCGCGGGTTGCAGTGAACATCTTGAAAAGGACGACCTCGCTCGCCTGCAGCAACGGCTGATCCTACTCGACGCGAGGTTAGCCGCTCCTCTGGCGTAGGCGGCGAGGGTTGCAACCAAGCCTGTCTTAACCGCTCCAATAGGCGGACTTCGCCAAAGTCTGCTTTGGGTCGATCCCTGCCGGAAGCGACGGACCGAGAAGCGGACGACGTAGGGCTCACGTCAAACCCCCATGGTGAGGCAGAGTAGTCGGAGATACCCGAAGGTCCGTTGTCCTGGATCAGCGCCCGGCTGACGCGACGCCAAGTCGTCGCGGCGGGGATTAAACGGTATGACTTCTTTATGGGGTTGAGCGGTAGAGCGGAGAAGTGAGCCAGCATAGCTGGACACCGCCCGGTATGACCTGGGCCGGATGGCTGCAGATCGCTGCCGTCGTCGCCTTCACGGGCATTTGCGTGAAGCCGCTGGGCGACTACATGGCCGAGGTCTTCTGCGGCGAGCGCACCTTCATGCATCCGGTCCTCGCGCCCGTCGAGCGGCTGGTCTACCGCGTGGCCGGCGTCGATCCCGACGGAGAGCAGACCTGGTTCGCCTATGCTCTCTGCCTCATCGGGTTCCACCTCCTCGCGTTCCTGGGCCTCTACGCCCTGCTGCGCCTGCAGGCGCGCCTCCCGCTCGATCCTGAGCACTTCGGCCCTGTGGCGCCGGACCTAGCGTTCAATACGGCGGTAAGCTTCGTGACCAACACCAGTTGGCAGGCGTATTCAGGCGAGCGGACGCTGAGCAACCTGTCCCAGATGGGCGGCATCGGCGTCGCGTCGTTCCTCTCGGCCGCGTCCGGCATCGCCGTCGCGGTGGCGCTGATCCGGGGCTTCGCGCGCGGCGGATCATCGACGATCGGCAATGTCTGGGCCGATCTGACCCGCGCCACCCTTTATGTGCTGCTCCCCCTGTCGGCCCTCGCCGCCCTGCTGCTTCTGACGCAAGGCGTTCCCCAGACGCTCCACCCCTTCGCGCCGGCGACGACCATGGAAGGGGTGCGCCAGCTGATCGCCGTGGGACCGGTCGCCTCGCAGGAATCCATCAAGCTGCTGAGCGGTGACGGTGGGGGGTTCTTCAACACCAACTCCGCCCACCCGTTCGAGAACCCCACGGGCCTCACGAACCTGTTCGAAATCTTCCTCATGCTGGTGATCGGCGCGGCCCTGACCGGCGCGTTCGGCCGGATGGTCGACGGACGAAGGCAGGGCTGGGCCCTCCTGGCCGCCATGGCCGTGCTTTTCGTCGCTGGCGCCGGCGCGATCTACGCCTCCGAGGCGCATGCCGCTCCGGCCCTTTCGCGCGCCGCGGTGAGCGGCCCGAATTTGGAAGGCAAGGAGGTGAGGTTCGGCGCGGCCGGCTCGTCGCTGTTCGCCGAGGCGTCCACCGCCACGGCCGACGGCGCCGTCGACTCCATGCACGAGAGCTACATGCCGATTAGCGCCGCGGTGCTGCTGGCCAACATGAAGCTCGGCGAGGTCATCGTCGGCGCCCCCGGATCGGGCCTGTTCAGCATGCTCCTGTTCGCCCTGCTGGCGGTGTTCATTTCCGGCCTGATGATCGGTCGCACGCCGGAATATCTTGGCAAGAAGATCGGGCGGCTGGAGGTCCAACTCGCGATGGCCGCCATGCTCGCTGCGCCTCTGGCCACGCTCGGCCTCACGGCGATCGCCGCCGTATCGCCGGCAGGACTTGCGGGCCGCTCGGTCACGGGGCCGCACGGCCTGTCGGAGATCCTTTACGCCTACACCTCCGCGGCGGCGACCAACGGCAGCGCCTTCGCCGGGCTGAACGCGAACACGCCCTTCTACAACGTGACCCTGGCGGTCGGCATGATGGCTGGCCGGTTCGGCGTGATCGTCCCGGTCCTCGCCCTGGCCGGCGTCCTCGCGGCCAAGCCGCGCGCCAGGCACGTGGCCGGCGTCATGCCGACGGACAACCCGCAGTTCGTCGCCCTGCTGATCGGCGTGGTCCTGATCGTAGGCGGCCTGATCTACCTGCCGGCCCTGGTCCTGGCCCCGGTGCTGGAAGCCGTCGGCAAATAGACCATCGCCCCGAAGCCCTAGGGCTGCAACGTCCGCTACGCGGTCGAAAGCTGCCGTTGGCGTCGTGCCCGAAAGCGGACGCCGCCGCGTCGTCATCAGTCTCGCTCCATCGCACTCGCCCAAACACTCGCCCAAAACGTGCTG
This sequence comes from Caulobacteraceae bacterium, assembly GCA_035483335.1. Taxonomy (GTDB): domain Bacteria; phylum Pseudomonadota; class Alphaproteobacteria; order Caulobacterales; family Caulobacteraceae; genus Acaudatibacter. Next base: position 3,436 of record DATHPX010000184.1, read on the forward strand.
GTTTGGGGGTGATTGGCTACAGACTTTATGGACGACGTGATTAGCTAAGTCATTGGCGTAACTATGGTTGTTGTAAACAATGTAAAGCTAAGGAAAGAGAATTTCTTCCGCAAGGGAAGAAGGGAGTCTTGTGTGCCTGCGATGGAGATTGATCGTCAGGCGGCTGCGGACTGCGGAGGAAGCGAGGGCCGCAGATAGAGAGCTGCGAGATTTGCAACAGTCTCCTTGCAAGAGGAGGACTGTGTTTCAATTCGCTACCCTCGGAATGAAAAGAGAGTTTCGCGATGCTCCCGTCTAGGGCAGGGCGCCAGCCCAGCCGAGGGCCGAACGCAGGATGAAGGCGAGGTCCTCATGCTGCGGGCGCCAGTCGAGGGTGGCGCGCAGGCGAGTCGGGTCGGCGATGTAGCGATCAGGATCGCCTGGTCGGCGCCCGGCGCGCCTTTTGTTCAGCGTACGGCCGAGCACCTCCTCGAGGGCCGCGACCACCTCGAGCACGGTATAGCCGCGGCCATAGCCGCAGTTGAGGACGACGCCCGGGCCGCCAGCGTCGAGGTAGTTCAAGGCGGCCACGTGCGCGGTGGCGAGGTCGGTGACGTGGATGTAGTCGCGCTCGCAGGTGCCATCGCGCGTGGCGTAGTCGTCCCCGAAGATCTCCAGGATTTTCCGCTTCCCGAGGGCGGTCTCCACCGCCAGCTTCACCAGGCCCGCCGCCTCGGGATTGCGCTGGCCCGAGCGTCCAGCCGGATCTGCGCCCGCGACATTGAAGTAGCGCAGGCGGACCGGGCGGAAGGCCGGGTGCGCGAAGGCGAGGTCCTCGAGGACCTGCTCGGTCATCAGCTTCGACCAGCCGTAGGGGCTGAACGGCCGCTTGGGCGTGTCCTCGGGCGCCGGATTGACCTCCGGATTGCCATAGACGGACGCGGTCGAGGAGAAGATGAAACTGTTCACGCCCGCCTTGATGCAGGTCTCCGCCAGGGCGAGCGAGGCGCAGGTGTTGTTGCGATAGTACTTGGCCGGGTCGGAGACCGACTCCGGCACCGAGATGCTGCCGGCGAAGTGCATCACCGCCTCGATCCGGTCATCCCGCAGGATGCGCGAGACGAGGTCCGAGTCGGCGACGTCGCCTTCGCGGAGCGGAACGCCGTGCGGGACCGCCTCGCGGAAGCCTGTGGAGAGATCATCCAGGACGACGACGTCTCGGCCGGCGTCACGCAGGGCGAGGACAGCGTGGCTGCCGATGTAGCCGGCGCCGCCGGTGACCAGGACTGCGCTCATGCGCCGACTCCGGCCGCGCGGACCCGAAGACTGCCCGACTGGGCAGCCAAAACCGTTATCCTCATCAGCGGGCCTTGTTCCTCGATTCCCCCATGCGGCCGCCCAAGTGGCCGAACCCTCGGTTCAAGGCAAGCGGACCTCAGGCCGCGGGCCTGACCAGCAATGCGGCGCCGAGGAGGTCCTGAAGTACGGGCGTGCGGGGATAGGGGGTGTGCCGGTACTGGGTGAAGCCCTCGGCGGCGTCGACGCCGAAGTCGCGTCCCCGCCGGCGCGCTTGGGCCTCCATGCCCGCGGTGAAATCCGTCATGCCGTGCTGCTTCGCGAGCCAGGTCTTCTGGCTCTCGTGCGCCTCGAGCATCCGCCGCTTAAGATCCAGCATCTCCGAAACGTCGATGGCGAAGTCCGCTGAGACCGGCGTCCCGTCGCGCCGCCGCAGGCCGATCGGATCCATGAAGTACAGGTGCGGGATCGCCGAGAGCGGCTCCGACTCGCCGGTGTGGTAGGCGGGGGCGGAGGCGGCGAAGCATGCGTCCCGGACCAGCACGCTCGTGGCCTCGTGGTCGGGGTGATAGTCCTCGGGCGCCGCGGTGATCACGATGTCCGGCCGCGCCCAGCGGACAATCTCCGTGGTCCGGCGGCGGGATGCGTCATCGTTGAATACGCCGAGGTCCGGCAGACCGACACAGCGATAGTCTGCCCCGATCATCGCAGCCGCAGCGGCGGCCTCGCCCTTGCGGATAGTGGCGGTCTCTTCCGGGTTGAGCGCCACCGTGCCGCATTCGCCGGCAGTCATCGTGACGATGGTGATGTGCGCGCCACGGGAGGCTGCGATCGCCAGGGTTCCGGCCGCCAGGGTTTCGACATCGTCCGGGTGAGCCTGCACGGCGAGAATGGCGGTCATGCGCCTCCGTTGCGGCGCCTGCGTCTCGGGCGCAAGTCAGCCGCCCCGAGGATTCCGCCGCAAAATGCGTCAAGCCAAATAGGCCTCTTGGGAGGCAAAAAGTTTCAGGGCGCCCATCTTATGGGCGCCATGCCGCGTTATGAGGCGCACCGATTTGCAAACGGCCGTCCATCAGTTCGGACTGCGAGTAGGAGCTAAGTTATGAAAACGATTATCATTGCGGCCCTGGGCCTGGCGTCCATCGCCGGGGCCGCGAGCGCTTCCGACGCGCTTGCAGTCGATCATACCGTTGTCCGCGTCGGATATGACGCCTCTAGCGTTGCTACGCCCCGGGCGGCGGAGAACTTCCTCGACCGGTTGAGTTCGGCGGCGCTGGAGGCGTGTGGCGCCTTTCCAGGGAGCTTCCCGGACTATCGTTGGGCGGTGAAGCGTTCAAATTGTTATCACCAGAAGCTCAGCCAGGCCGTCTCCCAGGTCGATTCCCCTATTTTGTCCAAGATTTACGAGGACCGGGCGCCGTCGACGTCGGGGAGTGGCGGCGAAGGATTCTAGGGCGCCGTGACGGCGTAGATCATGATGGCCGTGGCGACCGCCAGGTTCAGGCTGTCGGCGCGGCCACGCATGGGGATCTTGACCGTGAGATCGCAAGTCGTGGCAAGCTCGGCTGACAGACCCGCCTGCTCATTGCCCATGAGCAGCAGGTTCGGAGCCCGATAGGGGGCCCGGCGGAAGTCCGCCTGCGCGTCGAGGTGCGTGCCGATGACCGCTCCGGGCCATCGGCCGCGCCAGGTGAGGAAGTCCGCGACGCTCGCCTCGGCGAGCGGCGTGGCGAAGATGGAGCCCATGGTCGCGCGCACGGCCTCCACCGAATAGGGGTCGCAGCACTCACCGATCAGGATCACTCCTCCGCAGCCAGCGGCATCGGCGGTGCGAATTATGGTCCCCAGGTTGCCGGGATCGCGCACGTTCTCCAAAGCCACCCAGCAGGTCGCGGACAGGGGATCGAGCGACTCCAGCTCCGTGAGCCCCTGTTCGAACACCCCGAGGACCATCTGGGGATTCTCGCGTCGCGAGATCTTGGCGAGGATGGCTTCGCTCACCTCCAGGGTCTCCCGGGATGCAGCGCTCGCCTGGCGTACGAGAGGATGGCCCGCGACTGCGGGTCCATGCAGGAGGATGGCGGGCTTGCGACCCTGTTCCACCGCCTCGGTGACGCTGCGCAGTCCCTCCACGAGGAACAACCCGCTTTCGGCCCGCCCCCGCCGCATGTGCAGGGCGCGAACGGCCTTGACGGTGGGATTGGCGAGAGAGGTGATCACGCGCGAGGTCACGATCGGCTCCAGCGCGCGAAGAACGACAGCCCCATGCCCCGGCCGCCGCTGGATTCGGCCAGCGTGAGCTCTCCCCACTCGATGCGCCCTCCACGATCGGCCAGGGTCTCGGCGAGGAGGCTTGCGAGAGCGAGGCCGGAGAGCCGCTCCGAATAGGCGTTGAGGATGAGGAATTCGGCGTCTTCGGAGAGAAGGGCGGCGCAGCCGGCCAACAGGTCCGGTAGGTCTTCATAGAGGCGCCAGACCTCGCCTCCGGGGCCGCGCCCGTACTTCGGCGGATCAAGGATGATCCCCGCATAACGCGAGCCGCGGCGCGCCTCCCGCCTGACATAGGCCCGCGCGTCCTCGCAGATCCATCGCACGGGCGCGCCCTCCAATCCTGAGAGGACGGCGTTCTCCCGCGCCCAGGCGACCGCCTTTTTTGAGGCGTCGACATGCGTCACCCGGGCCCCTGCAGTGGCTGCAACAAGGCTCGCCACCCCGGTATAGCCGAACAGGTTGAGGACGTTGGGCGCGCCCTGGGCGCGATCGAGACGGTCCGCCAGCCACGCCCAGTTCGACGCCTGCTCGGGAAACACGCCTAGATGGCGGAACGCGGCGAGACGAGCGTGGAACCGTACATCACGCCAGGCCATGGGCCAGCTCTCCGGCGTTTCGCCTCGACGCCGCCAGCGCCCGGCTTCGTCGTCCTCGGCGCCTTCGAACACCGCGACGGCGTGATCCCACTCCGGCGGTCGCGCCGGCGGCCACAGGCACTGGGCTTCCGGGCGGACGACGACGATGTCGCCGTAACGCTCGAGCTTTCGGCCGCCGCCGCTGTCGAGCAGGTCGTAGTCGGGCCAGGTTGCGGGTCGCATGGCGAGGGGGGAGGGGGCGATAACCGGCGCGGGACGGCTCATTCAGGTCCGATACAGCGATCGGTCCGTATGAGGAAACAGGCCCGGTCTTGCGGGGGGCGCCGCTTTAACGTCTAATCGCTTGACGACTTGGGAATTCGGTTCGTGACGACGACGCTCAAGAGACCTCAACGTTCGGCGCGCAAGGCCAAAGGCCACGGCCACATGCGGCGCGCGGAGATCCTGAAAGCTGCAGAACAGATCTTCGTCGCCGACGGTTACGAAGGCGCGACGATCCGTAAGATCGCGGACGAGGTCGGGGTCTCCTCGACGTGCCTGTACATGCATTTCCGCGACAAGGACCAGATTCTCCTGGAGATCTGCACAGCCGCGCTTGAGGAGCTTCTGGAGCTTAGCGGCGAGATCACCACTCTTCCACTTTCACCGGTCGAGCGCGTGCGGATGCTTCTGAGGGCGTATATCAACTTTGCGCTGCGCAACCCCAACGCCTATCGCCTCATCTTCTGCTCTCCGATGTCTTCGGGCCCGCCGGCAAAGCAGGCGGCAGCCCACGAACTGGGATCGCAATGTGGTGAGCGTTTCCTGGGTGTGGTGCGCGAGATCGCCGCCGAGGGCCGCCTGAAGTCCGGTGACCCGGAAACCGTACATCACGCGCTTTGGGCCGCCTGTCATGGCCTGGCCTCGCTGATGATCATGAAGCCTTCGTTCGACTGGGCTCCCCCGGACAAGATGTCGGAGGTTCTCGTCGACGGTCTGCTCTTTGGCCTGATCGCCGATTGAGGCCGCCCCGTCCGGCGCGCCGATCACGCTCGATCGCTCGTAAGTCTACAAACCCTCAGTGTCCGCCCGGCGTAGCCTGGGGCAAAAGGCTGGCCGTGGGCTGTGCAACGGGCGTAGTCGGCAGGGTGGTCGGGCCGACAACCTGATAGCCATAGGCGCCGCGCTTCAGGTCGGCGGATAGGGTAAGCGGCGCGCGTCCTCCGGCCAACTTGGCCCGGTACACCTCTGTCGCCTCGAGCACTCGCATGACGTAGTCGCGCGTCTCTGAGAAGGGGATGCACTCGATGAAGTCGAGCGGATCTGAGCTGCCGCTCCTGGGATCGCCGCACAGGCTGGTCCACTGGGCAGGCCGCCCGGGGCCGGCGTTGTAGGCCGCCGCCGCAAGCACGTAGGAGCCACTGAACTCGTTCACGAGCTGGCCGAGGTAGGCCGAGCCGACCCTCATGTTGAAGTCGGGATCGTCCAGCCGCCCCCAGCCAAGACCGTTGCGTCTCGCCACGCTCTCGGCCGTTGCGGGCATGAGTTGCATCATCCCTCGCGCGCCCGCGCCCGACCGGGCTTCGGGATCGAAGCTGCTCTCCTGGCGCGTGATGCCGAGCACCAGCGGGGTCTCCACTGCGAAAGCCGAGCCAGCCGGCGGCGTCCGCACTGGGTAGCCACGGTCGGGGAGGATGTAGCCGCGCTTCGCCGCGTTACGCACGACCCGCATCGCCAGGGACTGTTCGCCCTCCGCCTGGGCGAGGTCCACGAGTTGCGCCTCTTCCGCTGCATCCGGAAGGATTTCGGAGAGGCCGGACACGAAGGTGTGG
>DATHPX010000185.1:0-7129 GCA_035483335.1 Caulobacteraceae bacterium
CTGATCGGGCAGGCCATCCCCTCGTTCGAAGCTTTCTATGGCGTGGCCCCGCCGGCTATCGATGTCCGCGCTCTGTGTTTGTCGGCGCTCGGAGTAACCGCATGATCACGCTCGGCCTCACCGGTTCCATCGGCATGGGCAAGTCGGCGACCGCGGCGATGTTCGCCGAGGAAGGCTGCCCGGTCTACGACGCCGACGCCGAGGTGCACCGGCTCTACGCCAAGGGCGGCGCGGCGGTGGCGCCGGTCGAGGCGGCGTTTCCGGGCGTCGCGGAAGGTGGGGCGATCAACCGGGCCAAGCTCTCGGCGCAGGTGGTGGGTCACAACGAAGCGCTCGACCGCCTTAACCGCATCGTCTGGCCGCTGCTGGGCACGGCGCGGCAGGAGTTCTTCCGCAAGGCGGACGAAGACGGCGTGGCGATCGTGGTGCTCGACATTCCGCTGCTGTTCGAGACCGGCGGCGAGCGCAACATGGACGCTGTGGTGGTGGTCTCGGCCCCGGCCGACGTGCAGCGCCAGCGGGTGCTGGCCCGCGAGGACATGAACGAGGCCAAACTCGACGCCATCCTGGCCAGGCTGATGGCCGACGAAGAGAAGCGCGCCCGCGCCCACTTCGTGGTCGACACCAGCCGCGGCTTCGAGGCCGCCCGCGCCCAGGTCCGCGACATCATCGCCGCGCTGAAACACCCCGATTGGCGCTCCTCCCGCCTTGAATCGGCGCGAGAACAGCCACACTGAAGGGTATGGCGCGAGAGATCATCCTCGACACCGAAACCACCGGCCTCGACGCCCGCGGCGGCCACCGGCTGATCGAGATCGCCTGCGTCGAGCTCGAGGACTACGTGCCGACCGGCCGGCATTTTCACTGCTATATCAATCCGGAACGGGAAATCGACGCGGACGCCGAACGGGTCCACGGCATCTCGCTGGCCTTCCTCGCAGACAAGCCGACCTTCGATCACCCCGACGTGGTGGACGCCCTGCTGGATTTCGTCGGCGAAGCGCCGCTGATCGCCCACAATGCCGGCTTCGACCGCAAATTCGTCAATCACGAGTTGGCGCGGATCGGTCGCAGGATCGTGCACGAAAGGCGCTGGGTCGACAGCCTGGCGATCGCCCAGGCCCGCTTCCCCGGCGCGGCCAATTCGCTGGACGCCCTGTGCCGCCGCTTCAAGGTCTCTCTCGCCGAACGCGAGAAGCACGGAGCCCTGATCGACGCCCAGCTGCTGGCGCGGGTCTATCTTGAGCTGCGCGGCGGTCGCGAAGTGGGCCTGGACCTGACGCAATCGGCCGTGGCCGGCGTGGCCCAACTGGCCGCCCAGTCCGCCTACGGCCAGCGCCCGCGCCCCCTCGCGGCGCGACTCACCGACTTCGAACGCGAACGCCACGCGTCGTTCGTCCAGGCCGAGCTGAAAGGCGGGGCGCTGTGGCTGACGGCGGAGACGGCGGAGTAGGGGCAGGCGTTCCCTTCGGACCGCCGGCTTCCAGCCGGCTCTTAATTTTCTTTCTTCGGTTTTCCGCAGCTTGAGTGGTTGCCTACCCATGTGTGTTCTGGTTGTGTTCTCTACGTGGGAAGACAACACGCCGGATGGCGATCGCGTGGGTGCCTCCCGCACTACGACCAGGGAGGCGAGACTCAGCGCATCATTTTTCGTCTCGCTGACTCGTTGCCAAAGCAGATTCTCGCATCTGTCGAGCTTGCTCCGAAGCAGGAGCGTTTAAGAAAGGCGGAAACGAGTCTCGACCGCGGCTTTGGAAGCCGGGCCCTGGGGCGTCCAGATCTGGCTCGAATTGTCGTGGACGAGCTGCAGCGCTTCGACGAGCGGCGGTATCACCTGCTGGGCCTGGTGCGTGATGCCCACGCACGTGCATGTCCTTGTCCAGCAGTCAGAAGGGTGGCCCCTCGCGGGAATCGCGTACAGCTGGAAGTCGTTCACGTCTCTGCAGGCGAACCGGGTGCTTGGAAGGTCGGGGTCCTTCTGGGCCCGGGACTATTTTGACCGGACGATGCGGAGCGAAGACCACGTTGATCGGGCCTGGGCATACATCGAGGCGAACCCGGTGATCGCCGGTCTTTGCAATGACCCGACGGACTGGCGGTGGAGCAGCGCGGCTGCGGCGAAGTCAAACAAGGGCCGGCAGGATGCCGGCGGTCCAGAAGGCGCTTGACCAGAGTTAAGCGCCTAGCCAGCCGTTACCTCACGCGTTGCCGACGACGCCTTCGGCGCTCTGGGCTTTGCGCGCGAGATAGATGGCGGCGAAGTCGATGGGCTCGAGCATGAGCGGCGGGTAGCCGCCCTCCGCGGAGAGGTCAGAGATCAGGCGGCGCGCGAAGGGGAAGAGATAGCGCGGGCATTCGATCAGCAGGACCTGCTCGAGATCCTCCGCCTCGACGCCGACGACCTGGAAGAGACCGGCATAGACGAGCTCGACCTGGAACACCGGGTCGGCTTCGCGGCGAGCGGTCGCGGTCAGCTTGAGGTCGATCTCGAAGAGGCCGGCCTCGCGGGCCTGAGCGTTGAGCTCGACGCCCAGCTCAATCTGCGGCGGCGGACCGCCGGCCCGAAGGGACTCGGGCGCGCGCGGGTTCTCGAAGGACAGATCCTTGACGAACTGGGCCAGGATCCGGATGGCCGGCTGGACCGCGCCCTGAGGCGCTTCGCCGCCGAATGGCGAAGCCGGATTCGAGGTGTCGGTCATGCTGTCCTTTGTCCGGGTCGGCGAAAGCCCGGCGTGGCGAAAACGCCAGCGAGCCGGAGCGTGGCAGAGGCCGGTTCGCTAACATGTGCGTTCGGCGCCCGCAACGCCGCGCCCAAGAGCCAACCCTCCTGCTTAACGGCTCCGGAAGCCTGCCCTATATAGATGGAATTGTTCTCATCAGGCCCGAAGGACGTTGCGAGCTCTCGAATTGATCATTTTGGCGGCGGTGGCGGCCGTGGTGCTGTTTCAGCTCTACGCCGTGTTGGGCCGCCGCGTCGGCCGTGGACCCGAGGACGCGGCGCGTCCGCCCCTGACGCCGCTGGATGCGCCCAGGATCGGCGCCGTCGCGCCCGAGCCGGTCGCCCCCAGTGGCTTGGCGGCCGTGCGTGCGCGCGACCCGAGCTTCGATGTCTCCCATTTCGTGAATGGCTCGCGGGCCGCCTACCAGATGATCGTGTCCGCTTTCGCCACGGGCGACCTGTCCACCTTGAGGCCGCTGCTCGGCCCGCAGGTGTTGGACGGTTTCGAGGCGGCGATCCGGGAACGTGAGTCGCAGGGCCGCACGGAGACCGTGGAATTCCTGCAGACGCCCCGGGCGGACTTCGAGGGCGTGGACGTTGTCGGCGACCTCGCCAGGGCCTCCGTGCGGTTCCTCGCCGAATTCCGCAGCCGCACCAAAGGCCCCGAAGGCGAGGGTGTGGAGGATCGCCGCACCGCCGAGGTGTGGACGTTTGAACGCAATCTTAAGAGCCGCAACCCCAACTGGGTCCTGATACACGTCGACGCCGCGGAGGCGTAATGCGCTTCAGGATCTGTGGGCTGGCGGCCGCGCTGCTTCTGGCCGCCTGCGCCCATCATGCGCCGGGCCCCCGCCCGAGCATCCGCGTGACCGCGCCGCCGCGGCAGGCGGCGCCCTCCGCAGCGCGCCCCGAATGGCCGGAAAGACACCCGGGCCCCGCGACCTCGGCGCCTGTGGAAGCGGCCCCGGCGCCGCTTGCGGGCGGCCTGGCCGCCTTGCCGGGCTGGGCCAACGAGGACCACCTGGCGGCCCTCGCCGCGGCGAAGGCGGCGTGCGCCGCAACGGGAGGGACCGATCCGGGCGGGGTGTGCCTTCGCATCTCCTGGCTCGATGAACCTACGGACGCCCAGGCGCGGGAATTCATGGAACGCAACTACCGGGTCACGCCGGCGCCGGTGGCGGGCGTGCTCACGGGTTATTTCACGCCCATCTACGAGGCGCGCCGAAGCCCTGATGCGGAGTTCGCCGCCCCGATTCGTCCGCGGCCGGCGGACGTGAGACGCGGATCGAACGTCCACGCGACGCGGGCTCAGATCGATGGGTGGCCCAGCGACGACGCCCTGGCCTGGATGCGGCCGGAGGACTTGTTCTTCCTGCAGATCCAGGGCTCTGGCGTGCTGGTGTTTCCCGAGGGCGCGCGCCTTAGGGCGGTGTTCGACTGCGCCAACGACCAGCCGTTCAGCGGCGTCGCCACTTCGATGCGCGCAGAGGGCCTGCTTGGGACCGACACCTCGGGCGACGCGATCCACGCCTGGCTGGCCAGCCACCGCGGCCCGGACGCGCAGGCGGTGATGGATCTGGACCGGCGCTACATCTTCTTCCAGCTGCGGGCGGACGACGGCGGGCCGCCATCGGGGGCGGCGGGCGTACGGCTGATCCCCGGGCGCGCTGTCGCGGTCGACCCGTCCGAGCACCGGATGGGCGAACTGCTGTGGCTGGACGCGGACGCGCCGCTCCTACCGGGCGCCTTCCCGGCCTATCACCGCGTCGCCGCCGCGCTGGACACGGGATCGGCGATCAAGGGCGACGCGCGCGCCGACCTCTATCTTGGCGAGGGAGAGGCCGCGGGCGAGGAAGCCGGCCGCATCCGTCACACGCTTCGTCTCTATCGGCTGGAGCCGGTCGGCCCGACGGCCCAATGATTCGACCGAGTGCGAAGGATGTGCGGCTGTGGGCCGTGGTGGCCGCAACGGTGCGTCCCCTTCCGGGCCGTTCCCACCCGCAGGCGCCGGTCGAGGACGCTCGTGGGACCGCAAAGCCAGCGCCGGGAAAGTCTGCGTCGTCGCCCAAGACCCCGGCGGCCGCGCCGCGCCGACCGCTCACCCCTGCGCCGCATCCGCCCGCGCCGGCGGAGATGATCGAGCCCAATCGCCTGCGCCTGATCGATCGTGGCCGCGAACCGCTTGGCGCGACCCTCGACCTGCACGGGCTGGATCAGGACCGCGCCCGTGCGGCGCTGACACGCTTCCTGCTGCGGGCGTTCGATGAGAACCATCGCACCGTGCTAGTGGTCACGGGCAAGGGCGCTCTGGGCGATGGGGTGCTGCGCAGGCGCACGCCCGAATGGCTCGCCGACCCCCCCTTGCGCAGCGTCGTCGCCGGCATCTCCGAAGCCCACCGCGCCCGCGGCGGAGCGGGGGCGCTCTACGTCGCGTTGAAGCGTAACCCGCGGAGGGGTGGGTAAGCCGGACGGCGGCGGTCGGCCGGGCGAAGGCCAACGAGCGCCGGCTCGTCGGCGGTGGTCAGGGGGCGAGGCCGAAAGCTGCGAGGGTGTTGGCGAGCTCGCTCGGAAGAGTTAAAGAAAGCATGTCCGCGTGACTGGCGACACGGAGGGAATAACCCTCGGGGAGCGCGGGCGAATCGGCCGTTCGCCTGGGCGATCGGAAGCCGGCGCTTCCGGTCAGAGCATCCTCGAAGAGGAGCTGGCCCGTGGACGCCCACCGCCGAAGTCTCGCTGACTACGATCCGGAAGTTTTCGCTGAAATAGCCGGTGAAGAACGCCGTCAGTCGGATGGCGTGGAGATGATTCCCTCCGAGAACTATACCTACCCCGAGGTGCTCGCGGCGCTGGGAAGCGTACTTACCGACAAGTACGCCGAGGGCTATCCCGGCCGCCGCTATTACGGCGGACAGGCGCACACCGACGCGATCGAGAGATTAGCGCGGCAGCGGGCTTGTCGGCTCTTCGGCGCCGAGCACGCCAACGTTCAGCCGCTCTCCGGCTCGCCGATGAACCAAGCCGCCTACTTCGCTCTGTTGAAGCCCAGCGAGACCGTGCTGGCCATGGACCTGAGCCATGGCGGTCACCTGACACACGGGGCTCCAGTGTCGCACATGGGCAAGGTGTTCAACTTTGTCCGATACAAGACGCAGACTGATCAAGGTGGCGCGATCGACTTTGACGCCATGCTGGCGCTGGCCCGGGAAGTCCGGCCCAGGTTGGTTCTGGCCGGCTATTCCTCCTACCCGCGCGACTACGACTATGCAGCCTTCCGAAAGGTCGCCGACGAAGTCGGCGCCATGGCCATGGCGGACATCTCGCACATCGGGGGACTCGTGGCGGCCGGAGTGATGCGCAATCCCTTCGACGCCGGCTTTGACGTCGTGACGACCACCACCCACAAGACACTGCGGGGACCGAGAGGCGGCCTGATCCTTTGCCGGAAGCCGCTCGCCAAGGCGATCGACGCCTCCGTCTTCCCCGGTTTGCAAGGCGGCCCGCATATGAACAACATTGCGGGCGCCGCCATCGCGTTCAGGAAGGCAGCCGAACCCGAGTTCCGCCTTTACGCGGAACGCGTGCTCAGCAACGCTCTAGCGCTCGCCGCCGGCCTAGTTGAAGGCGGCGCCCGGCTGGTCACCGGCGGCACTGACAACCACCTGCTGGTGATCGACACCATAGCCAGTTTCGGCCTTGATGGGCGTGAAGCGGAGGAAGCGCTGGATCGCATCGGGATCACCACGAACAAGCAGGTGATCCCCGACGACCCGCGACCCCCGCTGAGACCCTCCGGCGTTCGACTGGGCACGCCCGCCTGCACGACACGAGGCATGACGAATGAGGACATGAAGCGGCTTAGCGGCTGGATGGTGGAGGCGCTTAGGTCGCCCGGCGATGGGGCCCTCGTCGAAAGACTTCGCGGGGAGGTCCAGGACCTTTGTCAGCAACACCCCGTCCCTACTGTATCCCATTGATCCCACGGTCGCGCTCAAGCGGATCCCGCGGCCAGGGGCCTGACGCGACGGGGGGATCGCCCCCCATTTCGCGACGTCCGTGCGCGCGAAGGCGGATAAATGCTCGGTCAGTCCTGAGCGCCCTGGCCCCGAGGGCGTCGGGCGCCATATCGGGTGGCTCGGCGGTTTGGCTCGACGCGCCCGCCTGTGGAGACCAGTCCCTTGCCAAAGCCCCTGGCGAACGGCGCTTCCGCGCGCTTCGATGTCAACGAGATCGCGAAGGCCTTTCCCGCCACCGCCGACACCATGCTCCTCGACACCTATCTGACGAACGAGGAGGCGGCGAGTTCGCGGGTGTTCCGCGTCTACCGGCCGACGCCCGCGCACTACCACGCGACCTGCGACGAGTACCTGTATGTGCTGTCCGGACGCGGAACCTTCTGGATGGAAACCCCCG
>DATHPX010000186.1:0-21996 GCA_035483335.1 Caulobacteraceae bacterium
AGGACATCGTTCGTCAGCCGGGCGAGCATGTCGCCGATGTTGACCACCAGCGCCCCCGCCGGCGGGTTCACCGGTCGCCAGCCCGTCTGCCGATCGAGAATCTCCAGCCCGGCCTCTTCCGCACCGAGCAAGAGGGTGATGGCGTTGATGTCCTCGTGGGCCCCGGCGCGGATCGCGCTGACCTCTGCCTGCACGGGCGGGTAGTGCAGGAGGCGGAGCACGCTGTTGCCGTCCGCCGTCGCCGCGGCGAACGCGTCGCGCGCCAGGCCGAGCCGAAGGGCGATGGCGGCCAGGATCTCGCCCCCCAGCCGATCCAGGGCTTCGTAGAGCCAGAGGACCGCGCCGTAGAACGCCGGGACCTCCTCGGGCCACAGGTTCGCCGGCATGGCGCCGGCCAGGGGGTGGCCGGCCGGGAGCTCGCGGCCGACATGCCAGAACTCCTTCAGATCGCTCGTCGCGGCGCCCTTGGCGGTCTCGACGCCGAAGGGCGTATAGCCCCGCTGGCCGGCCCCACCCCGTATGGCGTAGCGGGCCTTCGCCGGCGCCGGCAGATCGAAGAAGGCCTTGGCGGCGTCGAGGGCGGCCGCGATCCTTCTCTCGTCCAATCCGTGGTCGCGGATCACCGCGAAACCGTGCCGCTCGAAGCTCGCGCCGAGGGCCGCGACGAAGGCGTCGGGCTCGTCGCGCCAAAGTGAAAAGGTGATCGGGTCGAGGGCGTCTGGAACCATGATCGGCGACGACCACGTCCGGCAACGGAAATCAACGGCCGCCCTGTACCCGCCAGCTTCCCCGGGCGTAAAAGGCCCGCACGCTGAGGCTGGGTCTTTGACAGAGGAGTGGCGAGGAAAGTGGTTTCGAAGGTTGTGCAGGGTTCGGCCAAAGCGCTCGACGGCCTGCTGTTCGATGGCATGACGATCATGGCCGGGGGTTTCGGCCTCTGCGGCATCCCGGAAAACCTGATCGCCGCGATCCGGGACTCGGGCGTTCGCGGCCTGACGGTGATCTCAAACAATTGTGGGATCGATGGCTTCGGCCTGGGCGTCCTGCTCGCCGGCGGCCAGATTGCCAAGATGATCAGCTCCTACGTCGGCGAGAACAAGCTGTTCGAGCAGCTCTACCTCGAGGGTAAGCTCGAGCTCGAGTTCAACCCGCAGGGCACCCTGGCCGAGCGCATCCGCGCCGGCGGCGCGGGCATCCCCGCCTTCTATACCAAGACCGGCGTCGGCACTCTGGTGGCAGAGGGCAAAGAGGTGCGGACCTTCGATGGTCATGAGTACGTGATGGAGCGCGGCCTGACGGCCGACCTGGCCATCGTCAAGGCGTGGAAAGGCGACGCCGCGGGCAACCTCGTCTATCGAAAGACGGCGCGGAACTTCAATCCGATGATGGCCACCGCCGGCAAGGTGACGGTCGCGGAGGTGGAGAGCATCGTGCCGACCGGTTCCCTGGACAAGGACGCCATCCACACGCCTGGCGTCTATGTCGACCGACTGTTCGTGGGCGAACATTTCGAAAAGCGCATCGAACAGCTCACCACCCGGCCGCGCGCGACAACGGCGGCGGAATAACAGAGTAGTAAGAAGGAGACCGGCCGATGGCCTGGACCCGCGACCAGATGGCGGCGCGCGCCGCCCGCGAACTGCAGGACGGATTCTACGTCAACCTCGGGATCGGCATTCCGACCCTGGTGGCCAACCACATTCCGCCCGGCGTCACCGTCACCTTGCAGAGCGAGAACGGAATGCTCGGCATGGGACCGTTTCCCTATGAGGGCGAGGCGGACGCCGACCTGATCAACGCTGGCAAGCAGACGATCACGGAGCTCGACTCCTCGTCCTATTTTTCCAGCGCCGATAGCTTCGCCATGATCCGCGGCGGACACATCAACCTGTCGATCCTCGGCGGCATGCAGGTCTCCGCCGGCGGCGATCTCGCCAACTGGATGGTGCCTGGCAAGATGGTGAAGGGCATGGGCGGGGCCATGGATCT
Organism: Caulobacteraceae bacterium; assembly: GCA_035483335.1. GTDB lineage: Bacteria > Pseudomonadota > Alphaproteobacteria > Caulobacterales > Caulobacteraceae > Acaudatibacter. Next base: position 1,990 of record DATHPX010000186.1, read on the forward strand.
CGTCGCGGGCGTTCGCCGCGTCGTGGTGGCGATGGAGCATGTGGAGCGGTCCGGCGCGCCCAAGCTGCTGACCGAATGCACTCTGCCGCTCACCGGCAAGGGCGTCGTCGACCTACTGATCACCGACCTCGGCGTGTTCGACATCGACCGCAAGGGCGCGGGCGTGATGCTTCGGGAAATGGCTCCCGGTGTCACCGTCGAGGAGATCAAGGCCAAGACCGGCGCGCCTTTCAAGGTGGCGCTCGAGAAGGCTGTGGCGGCGTAGCATGGCCTTATCCCTCCCCTTCCGGGGAGGGTGTCGCGCCGCAGGCGCGACGGGTGGGGAAAGACCCGGGCGTATGGGACGACCCAGACCTCCCCCACCCGGTCTCGCTGCGCTCGACCACCCTCCCCATGAAGGGGAGGGACAGGTCAGAACCAACGAAACGGGGGAGATCCTTCTTGAAACGCCTTCTCATCCTTGGCGCCGCCGTGGCCGCGCTCGCTGGGTCAGCCGTGGCTCAGGCGCCCCTGCGTCCTTCGACCATGCGCGCCTTCGACGACGTGGCGATCTCGCCGGCAGGCGACCGCATCGCGGCGGTTGAGACGGACGAGACCCTCGGCCCAACTACGGTGCGCGCCAGGGGACCGGTCGTGGTGCGCCAGCCACGCACGGGCGAAGCGGTGGCGAGCTATGATCCGTGCGGCGCCTGCCGCTACTCCGGCCTCGCCTGGTCGCCCAATGGCGAAGCCCTGGCCTTCATCGCCTTCGACCCGGACAAAGGAGAGGCTTCGCTCGACATACTGCGGGACGGCCAGGTGCGAGTGCTCGCCACGGTCGACGGCGTCGCCCAGACGCCGCGCTTCTCGCCCGACGGCCAGCTGATCGCCGTCATGGCCACGCCTGGCGCCCACAAGCAGACCGGGGCCGTCGAGGCCGGCCCCGAGCAGGTGGGCGACATTGGGGCCTTGAGCGTCGCCGACGAGAAGCGCATCGGCGTCGTCCCCGTGACGGGGGGCGAGGTACGGTACGTCTCGCCCGCCGACACCTTCGTCTATGAGTACGACTGGCGCCCGGACGGCCGCGGCTTCGTCGCCACGGCCGCGAAGGGCAATGGCGACGACAACTGGTGGATCGCCAAGCTGATCGCCGTCGACCTCGACGGCGGCCCTGTGCGGGTTATCGCCGCCCCGGCGATGCAGATGAACGCGCCGCGCGTCTCCCCCGATGGCCGCACGGTCGTCTTCATCGGCGGACTCATGAGCGATTTCGGCTCCGTGGGCGGCGATCTCTACGCCGTCCCGATCGAGGGCGGCGCGCCGTCCGACATGACGCCCGGAATCAAAGCCAGCTTCACCTCCCTCGCCGGCTGGCGGGGCGGACGGTTGATGGGGACTCTCCTGCGAGGCGACCGCACGGAGATCGTCGACATCGATCCGCACATCGGAGCCGTCGACACGCTCTGGAGCGCGCCGGTCACCGCCCGCGCCGCCGACGCCCAGGCGAGCTTCAGCGCCGACGGCCGCCTGGCGGCGACTGAGGCGCAGGACTTCACCCACGCACCGGAAATCTGGGCCGGCGCTCCGGCGTCCGATTTCACCCAACTCACCCGGGTGAACGTCGCCCTGCCGCCGCAGGCCACGGTGCGCAGCGTCACCTGGAAGAACGAAGGCTTCGACGTCCAGGGCTGGTTGCTGGCGCCCCTGAATGTGACTCCGGGCAAGCACCCCATGGTCGTGGACGTCCATGGCGGCCCGAGCTCGGCAGTGACGCCTCGCTATGTGACTCCCTATGACGAGGCGAACTTCCCCGTCGTGACCTGGCTGCGGACGGGCTACTTCGTCTTCTACGCCAATCCACGCGGCAGCTATGGCCAGGGCGAGGCCTTCGCCAAAGCGAACGTTCGCGACTTCGGCGGCGGGGACCTGCGTGACATCCTCGCGGGGATCGACAAGGTCGAGGCTATTGCGCCTGTGGACGATGCGCGGCTCGGCGTCTTCGGCCACAGCTACGGCGGCTACATGACGATGTGGACGGTCACCCATTCACACCGGTTCGCAGCGGCCATTGCCGGCGCGGGGATCGCCAACTGGATCAGCTATTACGGCGAGAACGGGATCGACAAATGGATGATCCCCTTCTTCGGCGCCTCGGCCTACGACGATCCAGCGATCTACGAGAAGCTCTCGCCGCTCTTCAGCATCAAGAACGCCCGCACGCCGACCCTGGTCTATGTCGGCGAGCGCGATGTCGAGTGCCCTGCGCCCCAGAGCTTCGAGTTCTGGCACGCGCTCGAGTCAGCCGGGGTACCCACCTCCTTGATTGTCTACAAGGGTCAGGGCCACGCGATCCACGACCCGACGGACCTCTCGGACCTTCGTCAGCGTGAACTGGCCTGGTTCGGCAAGTACCTCGGAGGTTGACCGCGGCGTTGCGCATGCGGGCCGGGCGGGGTTTAAGCCGGCGCCATGAACCTCCCCGTACCTGCCGAGTGGGCCCCGCATCGGGCGATGTGGGTCGGCTTCCCCAGCCATGCGTCGCTGTGGGAGGACGACCTCGCGCCTGCCCAGATCGAGACGGCCGCCCTGGTGTGCGCCCTGGCAGGCGCCGGCCGCGAGCGAGTGAAGGTGATGGTGGCCGGCGAGGACGCCCTCGCCGTGGCGCGCGAACTGATCGGCGACGAGGTGGGTGTCGAGATCGTCCCCGGCGTGTTCGGCGACATCTGGCTGCGCGACACCGGGCCGATCTTCCGCTCCCCAGACCAGGCTGCAGCCTTCCGGTTCAATGGCTGGGGCGGCAAGTACCGCCTGGCGGGGGACGAGGCGGTGGCCGGAGCCATCGCCCGCCATGCCGGCGCGAGCTTCCACGGCAATGATTTCGTGCTCGAAGGGGGCGCCATCGACCACGACGGCGCCGGGACGGTCCTCACAACGCGCCAGTGCCTGCTCAATGACAACCGCAACCCCGGCTGGCGGCCGGCGGACGCGGAAGCCGCGCTGGCTGAGGCTCTCGGCGTCCGCAAGGTGATCTGGCTCGGCGACGGCCTCCAGAACGATCACACCGATGGTCACGTCGACAATCTCGCCCGCTTCGTCGCCCCTGGCGTCGTCATCTGCCCCCTGGCGTGGGGGGAGGACGACCCCAATGGCGAGATCTACGACGCCGCCGCTGCGGTCATCGCCCGGTCAACCGACGCCGAAGGCCGGTCCTTTCGCGTCGTCCGGGCGCCTTCGCCTGGCCGGGTCGAGAACGACGAGGGCGAGGTCGTTCCGGCCTCGCACATGAATTTCCTGATCGCCAACGGCGCGGTGATCGTACCGGTCTATAACGAGGCGCCCGGCGCCCTTGCGGTGCGGGCCCTTGAATCCGCTTTTCCCGACCGCCAAGTGATCGGCCTGCCGTCACGCGCGCTGCTGACCGGAGGCGGCTCCTTCCACTGCATCAGCCAACAGGAGCCGGCGTGATGGCGCGCACCCTGACCGTCGCCGCCCTGCAGTCCGCCTACGGATCCGATCTCGAGGCGAACATCGCGCGCACGGCCGAACTGGTGCGCGCGGCGGCGGGGGCCGGCGCGCAGGTGATCCTGCCTTCGGAGCTGTTCCAGGGCCCCTATTTCTGCGTCGCCCAGGAGGAGCGCTGGTTCGCCCACGCCCATCCCTGGCGCGAGCATCCCTGCGTTCTGGCCATGGCGCCGCTCGCCGCGGAGCTCGGCGTGGCCATTCCGGTCTCGATCTTCGAACGCGAGGGGCCGCACTATTTCAACAGTCTCGTCATGCTCGACGCCGATGGATCGCCGTTGGGCGTCTATCGCAAGAGTCACATCCCGGACGGCCCCGGATACCAGGAGAAGTACTATTTCCGGCCCGGCGACACGGGCTTTCGCGTGTGGGACACCCGCTTCGGGCGCATCGGCGTCGGGATCTGCTGGGACCAGTGGTATCCGGAAACTGCGCGCGCCATGGCCCTGATGGGCGCTGAAGTCCTGTTCTATCCCACCGCCATCGGCAGCGAACCGCACGATCCCACGCTCGACACGGCCCTTCCGTGGCGCAGAGCCATGCAGGGCCACGCCGTCTCGAACGTCATTCCGGTCGTCGGCGCCAATCGCACCGGCTTCGAGCCGTGGGATGGCTATCCCAACGGCGGCCAGACCTTCTACGGCTCCAGCTTCGTCAGCGACCACCGCGGCGACCTCGTCGCCACCCTCGACCGGGGCGAGGAAGGCGTGGCCGTCGCCGCCTTCGATCTCGATTTCCTCGCCCGCCACCGCGCGGCGTGGGGCTTCTTCCGTGATCGTCGCACCGACCTCTACGGCTCTCTCGTCGCACCCCGGCCGGTATGAGGCTGGAGACCGAACGGCTGATCCTGCGCCCGTGGCGTGAGGAGGACCTCGACGCGGCGGCGGCGACCCTGGCTGATCCGATGGTCGGCGACTGGCTGGGCTCGTTCCCCAGCCGTGAGCAGGTCGCCCAGCGAATGACGGCGTGGAACACCCAGCTCGCCGATGACGGGGTCGGTCGCTTCGCCCTCGAGCGCCGCCCGGGCGGGGCGGTGATCGGCGCGGTCGGGTTGCACGTCGTCGACTTCGACGCCACGCCCATCGCTGGCGAGGTCGAGATCGGCTGGCACCTAGACCCTTCGGCTTGGGGGTGCGGCTACGCCACGGAGGCGGGCGCGGCCGTCCTGCGATACGGCTTCGACATCCTTGGCCTTCGAAGCATCATCGCCTTCACAGCCGAGTCCAACGCCCGGTCGCGCGCGGTAAAGGAGCGCCTCGGCTTCGAGCGACAGGCGTGGCGCGACTTCGACCACCCAAGCCTTTCCGCCGACCATCCGCTGAGCCGCCACGTCGTCTACGTTCTTACCCGGAACGCCTGATGTTTGCTCGTCTCCCGTCCTTCGCCTTCGCCGCCGCTCTCCTGGCCGCAGGCGCAACGGTCGCCCAGACTTCCGGACCGATCGACCCGGCGCAGATGGTCGCCACGGTGAAGGCGCTTGAATCCGACCCCTTCCAGGGCCGCGCGCCGGGGACGCCAGGCGAGGCGGTCACGGTCGACTACCTGATCGGTCGGTTCAAGGCGCTCGGTCTGCAGCCGGGCGGCGAGAACGGCGCCTGGACCCAGGCCGTGCCCCTCGTGCGCACGCGCCTGGGCGCGCCCACGGCGCTGCAGATCACGGGCCTCGGCGCGCCGGTGGATCTCAGCCCCGGGCAGGACATCTATGTCGGCACGGCGCGGCCAGTGGACCGGGTGGCGATCCAGCAGGCTCCCCTCGTCTTCGTGGGCTATGGCGTCCACGCCCCCGAGCGCGGCTGGGACGACTTCAAGGGCGTCGACCTGAAGGGGAAGATCGCGGTCTTCCTGATCAACGATCCCGACTTCGAGGCGACGCCGGACGAACCGGTGGCGGGCAAGTTCGGCGCCAAGGCGATGACCTATTATGGCCGCTGGACCTACAAGTACGAGGAAGCGGCCCGGCGGGGCGCGATCGGCGCCCTGATCGTCCATGAGACGCCGGGCGCCGGCTACGGATGGTCGACGGTGACGGCGCCCCAGGGCGAGACCTACGATATCGTCCGGCCCGCGGACGGTCCCCAGCCAGTGCTGCTTCAGGGCTGGATCCAACGCGATCTCGCCGTGGAGCTGTTCCGTCGCTCCGGCCTTGATTTCGAGGCGGAGAAGCGTGCGGCGCGCCGCCTGGACTTCCAGCCTGTGAGCCTTGGGGGCGCGCGCCTGACCGCGGACATCCCTGTGACCCACACCGTGGTCCAGAGCCGCAACGTCCTGGCAAAGATCACCGGGTCGCGGCGGCCGGACGAGACCGTGATCTACGGCGCCCACTGGGACGCCTATGGCGTGGGCGCCCCGGACGCCAGCGGCCAGACGATCCGCCGAGGCGGTAACGACGACGGCCTGGGCGTGGCGGGCGAACTGGAGATCGCTCGCGCTTTCGCCGCCGGGCCGCGGCCGCAACGCTCCGTCGTGTTCGCCGTGTGGACGGCGGAGGAGCGTGGCCTGCTGGGCTCGGAGACCTATGCGACCCATCCGATCTACCCACTGGCAAAGACGGTGGCGAACCTCACCATGGACGTCCTGGAGACCGCCGGTGCGGCTCACGACGTGGTGCTGGTGGGAGCCGGTCAGGACAGCCTGGAGCGCGACTTCGTCCGCGCCGCCGCCGCCCAGGGCCGCACGGTGACGCCCGACCCGCATCCGGAGAAGGGGCTGTTCTACCGCGCCGACCACTTCTCCTTCGCCAAGCGCGGCGTGCCGACCCTGCTTTTGATGGGCATGGCGGGTGGACCGGATCTGCTGCAGGGCGGCCGCGAGGCCGGCGAGCGCTGGGTCGATGACTACACGGCCCGCTGCTACCACAAGACCTGTGACGCCTGGGGACCCGACTGGGATCTGCGGGGCGCGGCTCAGGACGTCGACTTGTTCTATGCGGTGGGTCGAGGACTGGCGGCCTCCGACGCGTGGCCGACCTGGAACGCGACGTCCGAGTTCGCACAGCTACGGTCTGCTTCGCCGCCCCCGGCGCGCTGACTGCCCCGGTATCGGACGGCAATTGGACGGCGCCCGCCCGGCTGTGCTTTAGCGGACATCCATGAGATTCCTTGCCGCGATCGGCCTTGCCATGACCGCTCTCTCCGCTCACGCCGCCCTGCCTGCGGACAGCCGTCCGCTGACGCCGGAGCGTGTCTTCGCCAGCCCCTCGCTGACCGGGCCCGCTGCCCGCGGCGTGCAGGTCTCTCCCGACGGCGCCTGGGTCACCTGGCTCAAGCCGGAGGCGGCCAACCAGTTCAAGCTCGACCTTTGGGCGATGCCCGCCGCGGGCGGCGAACCCAGGCTGCTGGTCTCCGGCGAGGCCGTCGAACCGTCCGGCAAGGCCCTCAGCGCTGAAGAGAAGGCGCGGCGCGAGCGCCAGCGCCTGGCCGCCGTATCGGGCGTGGTCAACTACGATTGGTCAGAGGACGGACGGCGACTCCTGATACCCGCCGGAGGCACGCTCTACCTCGCTGACGCTGCGAGCGGCTCGGTGACGCCGCTTGAGAAGGCAGGCGCCGGCGCGACGGATGGCCGGCTGTCGCCCAAGAGCCGATTCGCCAGCTTCGTCCGCGCGCAGAACCTCTACGTCCTGGACCTCGACTCCGGCGAGGAGCGGGCGATCACGACCGCTGGCGCCGGCCCGGTCAGCTACGGCGCGGCGGAGTTCGTCGCCCAGGAGGAGATGGGCCGCTACACCGGCTATTGGTGGTCGCCCGACGATCGCGCGATCGCCTATGCGCGGGTCGACGAGACGCCTGTGGAGATCGCCCAGCGCGTGGAGATTGGCGCCGGCGGAGTGACCATAACGCCCCAGCGCTATCCCAGGGCTGGCACGCCCAACGCCCTGGTTAGCCTGTTCGTCCAGGATCTGGCTCCCGGCGCGGTTCCGGTGAAGGTGGATCTCGGATCGGACACGGACATCTATGTCGCACGCGTCGACTGGTCGAAGGACGGCCGCACGCTCTATGTCGAGCGCGAGAGCCGTGACCAGACGAAACTCGACCTGCTGGCGGTCGATCCGACCAGCGGCGCCTCCCGGGCGATCCTCGAGGAGCGGCAGACGCCGTGGATCGAGCTCACCGACGACTTCCGCCCGCTCAAGGACGGCGGATTCATCTGGGGCTCAGGCCGCAGCGGCTACCACCAGCTCTACCTCTACGATCGTGAGGGCCATCTCGTCCGCCAGATCACCCATGGTGACTTTCCAAGCGCCGGCGGTGGCGGGGGCGCTGGCGCGCACGCGCCAGGTCTGGTCGGCGTCGACGAGGCCAAAGGGCTCGTCTACCTGATGGCTTCAGGCGAAACGCCAACCGAGCGGCAGCTCTACGTCGTTCCCTACCGTCATCCCGGCGAACCCCGGGCGTTGACCCGCGGCCACGGCTGGTGGACCGCAGTCATGCCCAAGGCGGCCAATGTCTTCGTCGGCTACTATTCCGACCCCGACACGCCCCCACAGGCGGCTCTGTACGACCTGAACGGTCAGCGGATCCGATGGATCGAGCAGAACGCCCTCGATGCGACACACCCGTTCCAGCCGTACGTCGGGCGCTATCCCGGGCCCGAATTCGGGGTCCTCAAGGCCGCCGACGGCAAGGATCTCCAATACGTGCTGCTAAAGCCGGTCGGGTTCGATCCGTCGAAGAAATACCCGGTGATTGTCGAAGTGTACGGCGGCCCCGGGGTTCAGACCGTCCAGCGGACCTGGCGGCCAGCGAACGAGAAACTCTACCTGGAGGACGGTTTCATCCTCTTCCAGCTCGACAACCGGGGCTCCTCGAACCGCTCCGAGGCGTTCCAGGCGGCCATCGCCGGTCGGCTGGGCTCGGTGGAGGCGGACGACCAGCTCGTCGGCATCGAATGGCTGCGCGCCCAGCCGTTCGTCGAGCCCGACCGGATCGGCGTCAGCGGCTGGTCCTACGGCGGCTACATGACCCTGCGCATGCTCACCGACCCGCGCATGAAGCTGAAGGCCGGCGCGGCGGGAGCTCCGCCCACCGACTGGCGCCAGTACGACACCCACTACACCGAGCGCTACATGGGCATGCCCCAGCAGCACCTGGCGGCCTACGACGCCTCGGCGGTGATCCCGCGCCTCAACGACCTGCACGGCCGGCTTCTGCTCCTGCAGGGTATGGCCGACGACAACGTCCAGATCGACAACTCGATCGAGGTGATGAACCGGCTCCAGGCCCTCTCGACGCCCTTCGACCTGATGCTCTATCCGGGCCAGCGCCACGGTGTCACCGGCGAAGCCCGCCAGCTCCAACTCTGGCGCACCTTCCTCCAGTTCTTCGATCGCGAGTTGAAATCCTGACGAGACGCGCGCGCGTGCGCGGCGCCGAACTCGTCGTCGCCAGACAGCCTTCCGGTAACCTCGGCCCGGGACCGCACCGCGCATCCGCCGTCAGGCCGCCGTATCCAGGCCGCCGCCCAGGGCGGCGTAGAGGGAGACGAGGTTCTGGACGCGCAGGAGCTCGACGCTGACCAGGCTCTGCTGGGCGACGAATAGCGAGCGCTGGGTGATCAGCCAGTTGAGATAGGTGTCGCTGCCGCTCTCGTAGCGAGCGCGGGCGATACGCTCGGCGGTCTGGTTGGCTGCGACCAGGCGTTGCTGGGCGTCCAGCTGCCGATCGATCGTGCCGCGCACGGCGAGGGCGTCGGCGACGTCGCGGAAGGCCGCCTGGACCGCCTTCTCGTACTGCGCGAGCGCCTGGTCCCTCTGGGCCTTGGCAAGCAGGAGGTTTCCCCGAAGGGCGCCGGCGTCGAAGATGGTCTGCGAGATGCTCGGGTCGAAGCTCCAGGTCCCCGACGAGCCTCGGAACAGGTTCGCCAGCGCCAGGCTCTCCACGCCGCCAGAGCCGGTGAGAACGATCGAGGGGAAGAAAGCCGCGCGCGCGGCCCCGATGTCCGCGTTGGTCGCCCTCAGCTGGTCTTCAGCCTGGATCACGTCCGGGCGCGTGAGCAGGACGGTCGAACGCACGGCCTGCGGGAGTTGCTCGAGCACGGCGACATCGTGAATGTCGGCGCCCGGAATCAGGTCGTCGCTTACCGTGGCTCCGACCAGCAGGTCGAGGGCGTCGCGGTCCTGGGCGAACTGAGTTCTCAGCCGCTCGATTTGATAGCGAGCCTGCTGGACGATCGTCTCGGCCTGGCTCAGGGCCAGTTCGTCGTCGATGCCGGAGTTGAATCGCTGCCTGGTCACCGCGACGCTGTCTTCGCCGCTGGCGAGGGTCTCCTCGGCTACAACGATCAGCGCCTGGTCGGCGGACAGGGTGAGATACTGGTTGGCGATCGACGCCACGAGGGTGATCTGCAGGGCGTCGCGGCCGGCCTTCGTGGCGAGGTATTGGTCGCGCGCCGCGCGGGTGAGGTCGCGCACCTTGCCGAACAGGTCCAGCTCGTAGGAGGCGACCCCGCCAGTGAGGCTGTAGAGCCGCTCGTTGAAGCTGCCGGCGAGCGTGCTCGTGCCCGCCGCCACGCTGTTGGGCTCGGAGAGGAAGCTCGCCCCCGCCTGGGCCGTGACGTTCGGAAACAGCGCGGCGCGCTGCACCTGGTAGCGGGCTCGCGCCTGGGTGATCTGGGCGGCGGCTGCGCGCAGGTCGCGATTCTCGCGCAGGGCCAGGTCGATGAGGCGAAGCAGCTTGGGATCGGAGAAGAAGTCCCGCCACGCCGGCGCCGCCAGCTCACTGGCCGGGGCGGCCGGATAGACGCCGCCAGCGGGGAAGTTGGGTGGGACGGGCGGCGGCGAGCGCCTGTACCTGGGCGCAAGGTCGATGCAGCCAACGACCCAGGCGGCGCTCGCGATGGAGCCGAGAAAGGAGCGCCGGCGGATGCCTGTCTCCCGATTTGTCGCTCCGCCGGGCTTCATGGCTCGCCCGCGTCCTTCGAGGCGCCAAAGCCGCGGCGAACGAGCAGGTAGAACAGCGGCACGAAGAAGATCGCCAGCACGGTGGCGGAGATCATGCCGCCGATCACGCCCGTACCGATATCGTTCTGCGAGCCCGCGCCCGGACCGGTGGATATGGCCAGCGGCAGGACGCCCGCGACGAAGGCCAGCGAGGTCATCAGAATCGGCCGCAACCGCAGCCGCGCCGCCTGCACCACCGCGTCCCAACGACCGGCCCCGCGCGTCTCCGCCTCCTGGGCGAACTGGACGATCAGGATGGCGTTCTTCGCCGACAGTCCGATCGTGGTCAGCATGCCCACCTGGAAGTAGATGTCGTCGTAGAACCCGCGCAGCTTGGCTGCGACCAGGGCGCCGACGACCCCGAGCGGAATCACCAGCATGACCGAAAGCGGAACGGACCAGCTCTCGTAGAGGCCGGCGAGGCAGAGGAAGATTACCAGGATCGAGAGCGCGTAGAGAGCCGGGGCCTGGGCGCCGGACTCCCGCTCCTGCAGCGAGATGCCGGTCCAGTCGAAGCCGACGCCTCGGGGCAGTTCGCCCACCAGCCTGGTGACCTCCGACATGGATGTTCCGGTGCTCACGCCTTTGGCCGGGGTCCCCTGGATCTCCATCGAGGAGATGCCGTTGTAGCGCTCCAGCTGGGCCGGGCCAGCTGTCCACCGCCAGGTCGCGAAGGCGGAGAACGGCGCCATGACGCCAGTTGCGCCGCGCACGTACCAGCGGCCAAGGTCGTCGATCCGCGCCCGGAACGGCGCATCGGCCTGCATGTAGACCTGCTTCACCCTCCCGCGGTCGATGAAGTTGTTGACGAACGAGCCGCCCCACGACGAGCTGATGGCGTCGTTGATGTCGTTCTCGTCCAGGCCCAGGGCGGCGGCGCGGGCCTGGTCGATGTCGACATGCAGCTGGGGTGTGTCCTCCAGTCCGTTGGCCCGCACTCCCGCGAGCAGCGGGTCCTTGTTCGCGAGCTCGATGAATTGGGCCTTGGCCGCCGTGAGGGCCGAATGCCCCAGCCCGGCGCGGTCCTGCAACTCCATGTCGAAGCCAGAGGCGTTGCCCAGAGACTGCACGGCGGGCGGGACCACCACGAACACAAGCCCGTCCCTGATCTTCGAGAAGGCGGCCGAGGCGCGGTCGGCGATGGCCTGAGCCCGGTTCTCCGCCCCAGCGCGCCGGCTCCAGTCGCGAAGGTGCACGAAGGCCGTGCCCTGGTTCTGTCCGGAGCCGCCGAAACTCTGGCCGGTCACGATGAAGACGGTGTCGACGTTGGCGCCCTCGGTGGTGGCGTAATAGTGCTCGATCCGCTTGGCGACCGAGACGGTCCGATCCTGAACGGCGCCGCTGGGCAGGCTGAAGGTGGTGAAGATCGTGCCCTGGTCCTCGGCGGGCAGGAAGGCGGACGGCAGCGCCACGAACAAGGCGACCATCGCGGCCAACAGGAGGCCGTAGCCGGCGAGGGCCAGGCGCGGACGCGCCAGGAAGCGGACCACGGCGGCGTTGTATCGCCGGACAAGGCTGCCGAACCCGCGGTTGAACAGGCGGAAGGGGGCGATCCTCGAATGGGCGGGGTCGACCGGCCGCAGCAGAGTGGCGCAAAGGGCCGGCGTCAGGATCAGGGCGACGAGGACCGACAGCGTCATGGCCGAGACGATGGTCACCGAGAACTGGCGATAGATCACCCCTGTCGAGCCGGGGAAGAAGGCCATCGGCAGGAACACGGCGGACAAAACCAGGGCGATGCCGACAAGCGCGCTAGTGATCTCACCCATCGATTTGATGGTGGCGGCCTTGGGGGACAGGCCCTCCTCGGTCATGATCCGCTCGACGTTCTCCACCACCACGATGGCGTCGTCGACCAGCAGGCCGATGGCTAGGACCATGGCGAACAGGGTCAGGGTGTTGATCGAATAGCCGAAGACGGCGAGGACACCGAACGTGCCCATCAGCACCACGGGCACGGCCAGGGCGGGGATCAGGGTGACGCGCCAGTTCTGCAGGAACAGGTACATCACCGCCACCACCAGGCCGATCGCCTCGAGCAGGGTGATCACCACGTGCTCGATCGACAGCTTGATGAAGGTCGTGGTGTCGACGGGGAAGGCGAGCCGCAGGCCGGGGGGGAAACTGGCGGCCAGCTCGGCGGCCCGCCGCTTCACCGCCTGGGACGTGACCAGGGCGTTTGCGCCCGGGGTGAGGGTAATCCCCAGGCCGCTGGCCGGTCGGCCGTTGAGGCGGCTGACGAAGCCGTAGACCTGCGCGCCGATCTCGACTCGGGCCACGTCCTTCAGGCGCACCAGCGAGCCGTCTGGCTGGGACTTGAGCACGAGCTGGCGGAATTCCTCGGCAGTGTGCAGGCGCGACCTGGCGGTGATGATCACGTTCATCGCCTGGGCCGGCGCGGCGGGCTGGCCGCCAACCTGGCCCGCCGGCACCGCGACGTTGAGCGCCAGGACCGCCGCGCGCACGTCGGATGGCATCAGCTTGAACGCGTTGAGTTTTTCCGGATCCAGCCAGATCCGCATGGCGTATTCGCCGCCAAACACATTGACGTTGCCCACGCCGTTGACGCGCGAGATCGGGTCGAGCAGGCGGGCGTTGAGATAGTCGGAGATGTCGACGTCGCTGTACCGGCCGCTCGTGTCGTAGAGCGCCATCACCATCAGGAAGCTGGCTCCCGACTTGCCGACGAATATCCCCTGCTGCTGAACCTCCGCCGGCAGCAGGGGCGTGGCCTGGGCCAGCTTGTTCTGCACCTGGACCTGGGCGGTGTCGGGGTTAGTTCCCGGCGCGAAGGTCACGGTGATGTTGCTCGATCCATCCGAGCCGCTGGTCGAGGCGAAGTAATCCAGGTGGTCGATGCCGCGCATCTGCTGCTCGATCACCTGGGTGATCGACTCCTCCGTCGTCTTCGCATCGGCGCCGGGGTAGTTCGAGCCGATGAACACGCGCGGCGGCGCGATAGTCGGATATTGGGCGACGGGGAGGGCGAGCAGGGAGAGGCTCCCCGCCAGCATCACCACCAGGGCGATCACCACCGCCAGGATCGGGCGCTCGATGAAGAAGCGCGACATCAGTCGATCACCGGACCAGGGCGAGGGTGACCGGATGATCGATGACGACGTCCCCCGGCTTCACGCGCTGCAGCCCCTCGACGATCAGATGGTCGCCCGGCGCCAGACCCTTGATGATCAGCCACTGGTTGCCGATCTCGCTCCCCGTTTCCAGCGCGCGGAACTCCACGCGGCCGCTCCGCTCGACGACGAGGGCGGTCGGCAGGCCCTTTTCGTCGCGCGACACCCCCTGTTCCGGAGCCAGAAGACCGTTTGCCTGCGTCCCCTGCGGCACCTCGGCCATGACGAACATACCGGGCAGGAGGATGCCTTTGGGATTGCGGAAGATCGCCTTCAGGGTCACCCCGTCGGTGGCCTGGTCGACGGTGACGTCGGTGAACTGCAGCTCGCCCTCGAGACTGTAGATCGAACCGTCCTCGAGCTTCAGCCGCACCGGGACGGTGGAGGCGCTGGAGCCGGCGATCGTACCGGCTTCGACCGACTTCTTGAGCTTCAGCAACTCCACTGCCGGCTGGCTTACGTCGACATAGATCGGATCCAGCCTCTGGATCGTCGTCAGCGCCGTCGTCTGGCCCGGCGTGACCAGCGCCCCGACGGTGAGGTTAGACGCGCCGATGCGCCCTGAGATCGGCGCCCGGATCGAGGTCCAGGCCAGGTTGATGCGCGCGGACTCGACCGCCGCCGTCTGCTGCCCGACCGCGGCCTCGGCCTGGCCATAGGCGGCCAGCGCGTCGTCGTAATCCTGTTTGGCGACCCCATTGACCTTCACCAGACCGGCGTAGCGGTCCGCCTTCGCCTTGGCGGTCACGACCATGGCCTTGGCGCTGGCCAGCTGCGCCTGCGCCTGAGCCAGGGCGGCGCGGTAGGGCGCCGGCTCGATTTCGTAGAGCACCTGGCCGGCCGTGACGTTCGCGCCTTCGGCGAACAGGCGTGCGACGATCACACCGCCGACCTGCGGGCGCACGTCCGAGGTCTGGTACGGGGTCACCCGTCCGGGCAGCTCGGCGATGTGGGTGACGGGGCCGCTTTGCAGCTCGACCGTGCCGACCTCAACCCTCGCCGGGCCGGGAGCCTTCTTCGCCGACCCGCTGCAGGCGGCGAGGACGAGAGCCGGCAGGAGGAGCACGAGGGCCTTTGAGGCGAGTGCTCTCACGAAACCCCTGGGAGGTGGGTCAACGCCATGGCGGGGCGATCCGGGCCGACACTCGCCCGCGGGTCCGCGTGCGGGGAAGAACGACGACCGCACTCTGGCATATCCGGCACGATCTCACGTCTGGCTCACCGGTGCGGAGAGCGCGTCCTGGGCAACGGGAGCCGAGGCCGTCGGCGTCTGTGCGGCGAACGACCAATCCCCTGCGCTACTTAGCACGCTCCGGTACGTCGCCCCAATGCTCCTATCCCGTACATACACAGGTGCTGAATGGACTGGCGTGCGCTCGTCCACAGCGGCCGACCTGGGTCGTCCCGATTGCGTCACCGGAGAAGCCCGTCAGCTCCAGCTCTGGCGCACATTCCTGCAGTTCTTCGATCGTGAGTTGAAGAGCTAGGGCGGCGGACCTCCGGGTCTGCCGCTTGCCGTCAGCCGATCACCGACGCCTGCCGCCGCGGTTCCAGCCCCGCCAATCGCGATTTCTATAGTTGCGCGGGCCGACCCAGACGCCGCCCCGCCAGAAGCGGGGGCCGCTAGCCCAGCCCCTCCACCCGGCCGGACCGCCCCAGCCCACCCCTCGCCGCCACTGGGACCCGCACCAGTAGAAGCCGGGGCCCCGCCAGGCCCTGTCGTACCAGCAGTAGCCGTGGCCTCCCCAGAAGAACTGGGCGTCTTGCAGCACCGCATCGCCCGGATGATCGACGCCAAACACCAGGGTGGGCGCGGCGTCAGCGGTCACTGCCGGGGCGGGCGCCGCGTCAGCGGCCACTGCCGCGGTGGCCACGCAAACGGCGGCCATCAGCGCCGATATCAATCTTTGCATGATGATGTGTCTCCGCTCTCGCATCCGGCGATACGTCGGACAGTTCAACGGTGACGCTCTGCGTCTGAACTCGAGACTGAATGAATCGCCGTGCGTCGCCAACCGGTTAAACGTGGCTTTGCCGGCGCCGTTCCCGGCGCTTGTCGGCCCCCTGACACGCGCCTCTGGCGGGTCTAGGCTGAACTCGCCTGAGCGGAACGCCGCCGGGCGCGACGGGGATGGAGACGCACATGACGAAGATGGAATTCTCCCGCACGGCCAAGCCGCCGTACAAGACGCGCTACGGCAATTACATCGGCGGCAAATGGGTCGAGCCGGCGGGCGGCCGCTATTTCGAGAACACTTCTCCGATCAATGGTCGCGTCCTGTGTGAGGTGGCCAGATCCGACGCCGCCGACGTGGAGAAGGCGCTGGACGCCGCCCACGCCGCCAAGGACGCCTGGGGCCGCACCAGCGCCGCCGAACGGGCGAACCTGCTGAACCGCATCGCCCAGATCATCGAGGACAATCTTCAGCTGCTGGCCACGGCCGAGACCTGGGACAACGGCAAGCCGATCCGTGAGACCATGGCCGCCGACCTGCCCCTGGCGGTGGATCACTTCCGCTATTTCGCCGGCTGCATTCGCGCCCAGGAGGGCGGGATCAGCGAGATCGACGCCGACACCGTCGCCTACCACTTCCACGAGCCTCTGGGCGTGGTGGGGCAGATCATCCCCTGGAACTTCCCCCTGCTGATGGCCTGCTGGAAGCTTGCCCCAGCCCT
This sequence comes from Caulobacteraceae bacterium, assembly GCA_035483335.1. Lineage (GTDB taxonomy): Bacteria > Pseudomonadota > Alphaproteobacteria > Caulobacterales > Caulobacteraceae > Acaudatibacter. The sequence goes on from DATHPX010000186.1 coordinate 18,232, forward strand.
TGCCGCGGGCAACTGCGTGGTGATCAAGCCGGCCGAGCAGACGCCGGCCTCCATCCTCGTCCTTGCCGAGCTGATCGACGGCGTCCTGCCCCCTGGCGTGCTCAACATCGTCAACGGCTTCGGGCTCGAAGCCGGCAAGCCCCTCGCCTCCAGTCCCCGCATCGCGAAGATCGCCTTCACCGGGGAGACCACCACCGGGCGGCTGATCATGCAGTACGCCAGCCAGAACCTGATCCCGGTGACCCTTGAGCTCGGCGGCAAGTCGCCGAACATCTTCTTCGAGGACGTGGCGCGCGAAGACGACGAATTTCTCGACAAAGCCATCGAGGGCTTCGTCATGTTCGCCCTCAACCAGGGAGAGGTCTGCACCTGCCCCAGCCGGGCTTTGATCCACGAGAAGGTCTATGACCGGTTCATGGAGCGGGCGCTCAAGCGCGTGCAGGCGATCGTCCAGGGCGACCCGCTCGATCCGGAAACCATGATCGGCGCCCAGGCCTCGTCCGAGCAGCTCGACAAGATCCTCAGCTACTTCGAGATCGGCCGCCAGGAGGGCGCCGAGGTGCTCGCCGGCGGCGAGCGCAACGAGCTGGCCGGCGACCTCGCGGGCGGCTTCTACGTCAAGCCGACCGTCCTTAAAGGCCACAACCGCATGCGGGTGTTCCAGGAGGAGATCTTCGGCCCGGTCGTGTCCGTGACCACGTTCAAGGACGACGCCGACGCCCTGTCGATCGCCAACGACACCCTCTATGGCCTGGGCGCGGGGGTCTGGAGCCGCGACGCCAACCGCTGCTACCGCTTCGGCCGGGCGATCCAGGCGGGACGCGTGTGGGTCAACTGCTACCACGCCTATCCCGCCCACGCGGCTTTTGGCGGCTACAAGCAGTCGGGCGTGGGACGCGAGAATCACAAGATGATGCTCGACCACTACCAGCAGACCAAGAACATGCTGGTCAGCTATTCGGCGAGCAAGCTGGGGTTCTTCTGACGCGCCCCGCTCCGCCCCGCGTCATCGCCACGCCGGCCGCCGTGGACTTCATCGAGGTCCTGGCGGCCGAGCACGGGCCGGTGCTGTTCCACCAGTCCGGCGGTTGCTGCGACGGCTCTTCGCCCATGTGCTACCCGCAGGGCGAGTTCATCGTCGGCGACAGGGACGTGAAGCTGGGGGAGATCGGCGGCGCGCCGGTCTATATCGGCGCCGACCAGTTCGAGTTGTGGCGCCATACCCAGCTGATCATCGACGTCGTGCCTGGCCGCGGCGGCATGTTCTCCCTCGACAACGGACGCGAGCAACGGTTTCTCACCCGCGGCCGCGTCTTCAGCGAGACGGAGATGAAGGCCTTGGAGGGGTAGGGCTCAAGTGACGGCCGGAAGGGACTGACGGCGCCGATCTTCGCCCGCGTCCCCGCCGGCCGTGCGCGACTGCCGCCCCGCTTCGATCACGTCCTCGATCGCCGCGAGAACGGCGTCCGGCCGGTCGGTGTGGATGGTGCTGTGCCCGGCTCCCTCCAGCAGGCGCGCCTCACCGCGAGGGGCGTCGGCCGCGAAAGCCTCGTAGAAGCTCCGCTTGGCCGCATTGAGCTCGCGAAGGCGGGATGCCGGGGCGAAGGGCGCCATGAAGCGATCGATTCCCATGGCCACGAGCACGATCATCGGCGTGTCCGGCAGCGCTCCGCCGCCGGCGATTTCGCCAAGGACCTCGGTCTGCAGGTTACGCGCCTCCCGCAGGCTGCTGGCCCAGGCGCGCAGGTGGTAGGCGATCAGGGCCGCCTTCTCCGGCTCCGGCCAGCCGACGAGCATCCGCTCGAACATCGGTCGGTAGAAGGCGCTCGGCCGCGGAAGCAGCTTCAGCAGGCCCGCCAACTGACGAAACTGGGAGCCGAGACCCGGCGCCGGAAGGGTCGCGTACCCTTCGTGGGCGGGATCGAGCATGACAAGGCCAGCCACGTCCTGCGGAAAGAGCTGGGCGAACCGGCGGGCATAGGCGCCGCCGAGCGAATGGCCCACCAGGACGTAGGGCCCCGGAACGCCAGCCGATCGCAGCAGCTCCCGCAGCTCTTCCGCCACTGCTGCGGCCGAACGGGGCAGGGCCACCGGATCGCTCCAGCCGGTCCCGGTGCGATCGTAGATGACCGATGTAGACGTCGCAGCCACGAGCCGATGCAGGTTCAGATAGTCCAGCCCGATCAGGCCAGCTCCGGGCAGGAACACCACCGGCGGGCCACCCTCGCCCGAACGACGAAGTGCGAGGCGCCCACGGGCGCTAGCGTGAAGCTCCCATGCGGGTGGGAGGGCGTGGGCGGGCAGGGTCTTGGCCATGGTCAACCTCCTCATAATATACCGCGAGTATTTTATACCATCGGTACATATTGCCTGGATGTCAAGTGGCGCGATCGACCGGCCCAGGCGGGGGACCAAACGGGAGCGGACGCGCGCGGCCCTGGTCGCGGCGACGCTGGACCTGATCACGGAGAAGGGCTTCGCGGCCGCCAGTCTCGACGACATCGCGGCGCGAGCCGGCATGACCAAGGGCGCGATCTATTCGAACTTCGCGAGCAAGGCGGAACTTCTGCTCGAGGCGATGCGCGCCAAGGGCTTTACCCTGGCGCCGCCGCAGCAACCGCCCGCCAGTGTCGCGGAAGCCCTGGAGGTAGTGGCCGACGGACTGGTGACGATGACGCGCCGCGCTGCGGGCGAAGCGGGCTTTCTGGCCGAGTTCCAGCTCCAGGCCCTGGCCGATGCAGACCTGCGCCGGGGCCTCGCCGCGATCTATACGGCGAACTTCGACGCGCAGGCTGCTGGGCTGGACGCCTTGCCGGATCTCGGGACCGCGATGCCGGCGCGGCGCCTGGCGGTGACCGTCCAGTCCCTCGCGCTCGGCTTTCTCGTCCAGTCGCTGCTGACCCCCGGAGAGATCACCAAGGAGACGATCCTGGGAGCCTTCAGCGCCCTCGCACAGGGTCTCACGGTCAGACCTCCGCCGTGATCTCCGGCCAGCGGGCCTTCGCTTTGGCGATGATCTGCGGAAGTCCCTTCGCGCGCCGCGTCGGGTTGGGCCGTATGCGGAGGGCGAAAACGTCCTCCAGGCCATAGGGCGCGAAGATCTTCAGGCGGTCGTCGGGCTCGAGGCGCACGCCCACGGCGAACGCCGGGGCGGCGAAGCGCTCAAGAGCCTGGGCGCTGTAGGCCAAGGGCGAATAGGGCTCGCCGAAATGGTCCTCGAACCACAGATGCACGCGCGCCTGGTTGCGAACCTCGACCTGTTCGCGCAGCGGTGAGTCGAACGCGGCGGCCACGCGACGGATAACCACGTCCTCGGCCTCGTAGGAGACGTCGGAGGGATCGAAATAGGCCAGGTCATAGTCGGAGAGGCCGTAGTCGGGCGCCCGGCCGGTGAGGTGATTCCAGACTGGTCCGTAGACGGACCCGGAGAACACCAGCCAGTCCGGCAGCCCGAGTCCGCGAGCGACGCTCAGCACGCGCATCAGACCCGGCGCCCCGCGAAGGATCGTGGACATCCGCTCGGCGAGTTCGTTCATTTCCCCCTCAACGGCCATCCGTGGTCCAGCGGCCCATGGCCGGCGCCCAGCCCCGGCGCCCGGGCGATCGCCTCGGCCACATAGGCGAAGGCGCGCGCGGTCGCCCGGTCCAGCGGCAGGCCTTGGGCTAGGCCCACGGCGCAGGCGGAGGCCAGGGTGCAGCCAGTGCCGTGGGTGTTTCTGGTGTGGATGCGGGGCAGGGAAATTGCCTCGGTGCCGGTGGGCGTGA
>DATHPX010000187.1:0-10075 GCA_035483335.1 Caulobacteraceae bacterium
CCCATCCAGATGGGCGATAACCGTTTCGGCTCTTCCGCTCCCCCAATGAGAGCCAGGACGCCGGCCCGTATATTTGCCCCACCGGCGGCCAGGGGCGGTGCGCAATCCCCCAAATGCCACCGCCCCATCCCGCCCGCCGCACGGGCGCAGCTGCACCCTGCCAACGTTCCAGAATTCGCAACGATAGGTTCCGGTCTCTGCGACTACCGGATCACTCCAGCGTGAGTACGTAGTGGTGCGACGCCGCTGAGGGGGAGCCCTGCACATGAACATCCACGCTGTGATCTGGCGGACCGGGACCGAAGTCGCCGGCGTGCTCGCAGCCTCCTTTGGCGAGGCGAAGACCTGGGGAGAGGCTTTGGAGACGGCGCGAGCCTGGCTAATGGTCGTTGTGTTGTGGTCCGGATTCCAGGCGATGAAGATCGCCGCGATGCCGGTCCAGATGTGAACTCTGGAGCCGGCGCGTCAGAGAACTTCGAACAGGTTGTAGATGGGCCCGTCGGCGAGACGATGACCCGTCCCGACCGCGACGATACGGTTCAGCCAGCCATAGCGGTCCGACGCGGTCTCGAAGGCCGCAGTAATACGAAAATAATAGCTGGTCGGATCCACGGCCTCGCCCGCCGCCAGACGCTCGATCACCTCGCGCGGGCCGTGACGCAGGCCTTGGTAGGCCATCGCGATCAGGACGCCATCATCGGTCCGCAAATGGAGTCGCACGTCCAGCGAGACGCTTCCGTCCGACCTCAAAGCCTGCCAGTCAGCGCCGCTCCCCAGGACCGAACCTGACAGGCGATCGCCCTCGAACCTCCCGCCCGAGATCAATCCGATGCGACGGTTGACGGAAGGCGTCTCTCCGACGGGCAGCACCTCATCGACCCTGAGCCGTAAGGCGAACAGCGGACGCGAGCGCATCTCGAGCATGGCTTCGGGGACCGTCGTCGAATGGGTTGTCTCGGTCATCGCCGTCTCCATCCGCTGATTTGTGCGTGGGCGAGTCTACCCAGCGTCGCGGTCGTCGCCGCCAGCAGGGTGTTGGGCGCCTTACCGGTATGACCTCCCGGCTTTTGCTGTCCATAGTCGGGAGCGACAAGTCGCGCAGCGCCAAGGCAAAGCCGCCGACTGCCAGAATGTGGCGCCCGTCTAACTCAGGATAAGGCCATGCCCCTTCCAACCCTCAAAGACCAGCGCGTCGTCGTCATTGGTGGCAGCTCGGGAATTGGCTTTGCCGTCGCCGAGTGCGCAATGGCCGAGGGGGCTCGGGTCGTGATCGGCTCGAGCTCCGCAGACAAGGTCGACGCCGCCGTCGCGCGTCTGGGCCAGGGCGCTTCAGGGAGCGCTGTAGATGTCCGGGAGGAAGCGAGCGTCGCGGCCTTCTTCGAGCGGGTCGGCGAGATCGACCATCTTGTCTTCACCGCAGGCGACTGGGGTCGACACCTCGCGCCCAGCCCAATCGACAGGCTCAGCGCCTCTCTGGCGACCGAAGGCCTGAAGGTGAGGTTCTTCGGTCCGCTCCTGTGTATCCAGCGCGCGCAGGCGCGTCTGTCGCCCAACGGCTCGATCACGCTGACGGACGGTCTGCTGGCCCATCATCCGCAGAAGGGGGCCCCGCTCAGCGCTGCTCTTGGCGGGGCGATCGAACACCTGGCGCGTGGCCTGGCGGCGGACCTCGCGCCAATCCGCGTGAACGCCGTCTGTCCGGGACTGATCCTGACCGAGCACGTCGTCACCCAGTGGCCGGCGGAGATGATCAGGGTGGCGACAGAGCGCCAGCCCCTGCCCAGGGCGGGGGATCCCGCTGAAGTGGCGCAGGCCTACCTTTATCTGATGCGCGGTGGGTACACGACGGGCCAGGTGATCATCGTCGATGGCGGGGCGATGCTCGTCTGAGGGCGGATCAGTCCGGCCAGTAACGTCCGCGGCTCGCGCCTCAAGTTCCCTTGCCAGGGGGCGAACTCTATATTTTTGTTCAAAATCGTCCTAGATTGGCTGCGCGGAACCGGGGAGCGGTACCATGCAACTGGCGCGACGGATGATTGCCGAGGCGATCGGCACCTTCTGGCTCGTGTTCGGAGGATGCGGCGCAGCCGTCCTAGCGGCGCACTTCCCCGATGTCGGGATCGGCCTTCTCGGCGTCGCCTTCGCCTTCGGCCTCACCCTCCTCACGATGGCCTACTCGATCGGCCATATCTCGGGGTGCCACATCAACCCGGCCGTGACCTTGGGCCTGTGGGCAGGCGGACGCTTTCCCGCGCGCGACATCATTCCCTACTGGGTCGCCCAGGTCATAGGGGCGATCGTCGCGGCCTACATCCTGATGTTCATCGCTGTCGGCAAGCCGGGCTTCGACCTCGCCGCATCCGGCCTGGCGCAGAACGGCTATGGCGCAGGATCCCCTGGCGGCTATGGGCTGGGCCCTGCCCTGCTGATCGAAGCGATTCTCACGGCTGGATTCCTCGTGGTGATCCTGGGGTCAACCGACACGCGCGCGCCCCGAGGGTTCGCGCCGATCGCGATCGGCCTGTCGCTGACCCTTATCCACCTGATCAGCATCCCGGTCACCAACACCTCGGTGAATCCAGCCCGCAGCACCGGCCCCGCGCTCGTCGTCGGAGGTCTCGCACTGCAGCAACTGTGGCTGTTCTGGGTGGCTCCATTGCTTGGCGGCGTGATTGGCGGCATCGGTTATCGACTGTTGTTCATCGAGGCGCCCACCAAGCCCGAGATCGTCGGCGAAGCCGGAGCGCAAGCCAGGCCCGCCCCTTGATGGTCTTCGCAGCGGGGGCTGCGTCTTGATCTGGATCTACTCTTTCCCTCGGAATTGAGGGCAAGGTTGCTCCTGAAGGGGAACCTGAAGGCGTTCCCCGCCAGGTAGGAAACGATGGCCGACTACGATCGCGTCGCCCGCACCCGCACTCTTGCCCGCATCGTGGGGCCCTATCTCGTCGTGCTGGGGGTGATGCTGTTCGAACTCCGCGGCGCGCTGCCCACGCTGCTACCCGCATTCATGCAAGACGGCCCGCTGGTCCTGGCCTCTGGCGCGTTCACCTTGATGGCCGGGCTGGCGATCATCTGCGCCCATCATCATTGGACAAGCGGAAGTGCGATCGTCATTTCGCTGATCGGCGTCGCCGCTGCGATCAAGGGGGCCATGCTCATGATTGCGCCCGGCTTCGGTTCGGACCTGACCGCCGTCGTGGTGCGGACGCCTTCCATACTCATCATCGCTGCCGTCGTGGCCCTGCTGGTCGGGCTCTGGCTGAGCTTCGTCGGTTGGATCCGGCCCCCTGCGGAGGGTGTGAACGCCAGGCCGTGACCGGCCGCGAGGCCGCTGGAAGCGGTCGCCCTGCAATTGCGTCCTTTTTGATTGCGAAGGGAGAAGACTATGCTCAAGACCTACTGGCTAACCGCCGTCTTCGTCGCGTCCATCGCGGCTCCGGCGCTCGTCCATGCCCAGGCCGCCCAGGCCAAGGCGGCCGAGGCGGCCCGGCGGCCCGGTGTTGCTGTGGTGGTTGATGCGGACAAGGGCACGTCCATGGTGGTCCCGATCAACAAGAGCTCGAGGGAGCCTCCAGAGGTCGTGGCCGCATTGCAGAAGCTTACGGCGACCGGACAGATCAAGCCTGGCCAGATGGTGGAGATCGTCGTTCGGCGCGGGAACCAGGTGACAGAGTTCATCTCCAACGCCCCGGTTCCTAATCCGTAATCCAAGCCAGTCCGCGGCTGTCGCGACTCTTGCGATCGCCGCGCCATGCGACGAGACGTGAGACGGGCGATCCCGCATTTGATTGGCCGTGGCTGCGAGATCTGCGGGGGCGACCCTCCCCGTTCCGCGCATGCCAGGCCACGCGGGAACCCATCTCCGCCCCCAAGAAGAGCTAATCTGGATTCGCCCTGAGTTGTCGACGCTACGTCTGGAACTGGACGTAGCATTGCTCCCGCTTGTAAAGAATAACCCAGGCAGTCGATTGGTACAGTTTACTTACTGCTCCCCTCGCGGCATCGCCTTGCGGACCTCAGGATCGAAGCCGGAGGCCGCCCATTCGCCCATGGCGGTGTTCCAGTGGGAGAAGAACAGGCGCGTCGCCGGGTCGGGATGCATCGCAAGCCGCTCGGGAAACAGATTCCAGTCCGTGAGCGTAGGGCTGGGCGCGCGCATGTAGCGGTTCGTTGTGGGAAGGCTGCTGCGCAGCCATCCGCCTCGGGCGTAATACTGGTGCCAGGTGCGCCGCATCTTCTGACCATCGCCATCCAGGCGGGTGTGGAAGGTCGCAGTGTCGTAGAGCACGCAAGTCCCGGCGGGGCCGTAGAGGGGAACCTCGCGGTAGGAGTCGCCAAGGGTCTCGAACGCCGCCTTGAGGGTGGCGAACCGATTGCTGTCGGGCACGACGGAAAAACACGGCGCGCCCGGCTCGACGTCCGTCAGATAGTGGATCGCGCAGAGATAGTCGCACGGATTGTATGGCGCGCGGGTGAGACGATCCTCGTTCACGGCGTCATGGTGAAAGTTCATCGCGCGCTGGCCGGCGCCCTCAGGCGTTTCGCGGAGGTTGAACTCCGCGAACCTCGGCCTGTCCTCGCCGCCGAGGAGACGGGCGACTACCGGATACGACCGGGGATGGCGGGTGAAAGGATCGAGTTCGGGATGGTCAAGCAGGGGCTGCGAGTAGATCAGACCCTGATTGCGGTGGTGGGGCTTGCGCTTGTCACCCAGACCCCATGCCTCCGGCCTCTCGGCCTGGGTGCGATCGCAGAACGCGTTGAGCCAGGTGACTTCGGTCGCATCGAGACACCCGGCCAGAACCGCATAGCCGTGGCGCTCGAAGAAATCGCAGGCTTCGTCGATCTGGCGGATCGGATCGAACGCGGGAACGGCCTCCCGGCTTACGCGGCCAAATCCTTGCGTGGCGAGAGCGGGATCGCCGCTCTCATTCGGCTGGGGTTCGAAAACCACCTTGGGTCGCGCCGCCGCGTCTGAAGCCGTTGTCACGCCCGGTCCGTCCTCTGCCTGCCATTTTTGCGCCCGATGTTCTCCGGCCGCGGTCGTCTTGGCAATCGGCTCCAAACGCCGCACGCATAGTGCTAGCGGGCGCCTGCCAACGTTCCAGAATGCGGAACGCTAGGTTGCGGGAGAGGCGACTACAGGCCCCGCGGTCGCGAACCCATGTCCCGCTCCAGGCTAACCGAGGCACGGAGCCATGATTCCCCTGCGTTCCATCCCCATTCTGGCGATCGCCCTGGCGGCGCTCGCAGCCGCTGTCTGGTTTGAAACCCTCGGCGCCGAGCAGAACGCCCTCTTTGCCGCCCCCGCGGTCCCGGCCGTGCACGCTCGCCACCACGCTCATGCATGGACCTACTTCGCCGAGGCCGGATCGGTCAGATCGCTTCTTCCCATCCCGTCGCGCCAGGCTTGAGCACAACAGCAGCGAAGTCGATCACAGCGCGTACGCTGGGCAGCAGGCCCCTGCGCGAAGTGAAGACCAGGTGCATGATCCCCGCCGGCCAGTTCCAGTCCGGCAGCACCCGGACCAGCCGTCCGCTGTCGACGAGCTCGCGACAGCCGTATTCGGGAACCATCGCAATCCCGACACCGTCCACCGCAGCCTGACGAAGGATCGGGAAGGTGCTCGCCGAGAGGCGTGGCTCGTGGACGATCACCGCCTCCTCGCCAGCGTCGTTGAGCAGCGTCCAGCGGTCGAGTCCCGTCTGGTCCGTAAGGCTGATCGTCGGGAAGCGAGCCACGTCCTCGGGTGCGAGGGGCTCGCCGTGTTCCTTGATGAATTCAGGGCTCGCCACAAGCATGACCGCGGAGCGGCCGAGAATACGGACCTGCAGATCCGCGTCCGTGTCGAGCCGGCTGCGGACCCGGACGGCGACGTCCACGCTTTCCTCGATCAGATCGACGCGCCGGTTGCTCACGATCACCTGCACGCGCAGGCGTGGGTGCTTTGCGAGGAACGCCGGTAGAGCGTTGGCGAGGAGTCGGTCCACCCCCTGAGGGCAGCTCATCCGCACCAGGCCCTGTGGCTCGGCCTTGAGCCTTGTCACCACTTCGTCGATCGCGTCGGCCTCGCTGAGCGCCGCCCGGGCGTGGCGATAGACGTCCTGGCCCACCTCGGTGACCTTGAACCGGCGGCTGGAGCGTTCGACCAGGCGCACGCCCAATTCCGACTCGAGGGCGGCCACGCGGCGGCTCATACGCGACTTCGGGCCCCCGGTGGCGCGCGCGGCCGCAGAGAATCCGCCATTGGCGACCACGGCGACAAAGGCCTGCAGGTCATTCAGGTCGCGCATCGTTATCGTTCCTCGATTGCAACGAGCCGTTTCGAAATGGCGGGCTGAACCGCGCGTCGTTCCGAATCTATATGGCTTGCATCCAATCCCCTTGCAGAGGCGCTACCATGAAACTTCTCCACATCGACAGCGGCATTACCGGTACGGCTTCGGTCAGCCGGCAGATTTCCGCCGCGGTCGTCCAAAGCCTGAAAGCAGCCAATCCCTCGCTGGAAGTCGTCTATCGCGACCTCGAGGCGAACCCCCTTCCCCACCTCAACGGCGCCGGCCTGCCGAGCCTGGCCGAGAGCGACCCGCTCGCCGAGTTCCTGGCGGCGGACATCGTGGTCATCGGCGCGCCGATGTACAATTTCGGCATCGCCAGCCAGCTGAAGGCCTGGTTCGACCGCGTCCTCGTCGCCGGCAAGACCTTCCGCTACACGCAGAACGGTCCTGAAGGCTTGGCGGCCGGCAAGCGCGTGATCATCGCCTCCGCGCGCGGCGGCGCCTATGCCGACGGCGCCCCCGCCGCTGTGATGGACTTCCATGAGCCTTATCTGCGAGCCCTCTTCGGGTTCGTTGGAGTTCCGGACGTGGAATTCATCCGCGCAGAGGGCGTGGTCTTCAGCCCGGAACATCGGACCAACGCGCTGAACGCAGCGCTCTCCAAGGCCGCTGATCTCAAGGGCGGCCTCAAGGTCGCCGTCGCGGCCTGAGGGCCGCCTGGAGCAAACCCCGTTCAGACGGAGCCGTCTGAAGGGGATGATTTGCTCTAGATTCAAAAGCGTAGAGCCTGATTCAGTGTTCGCATCTGTTCCGTGCGAACGCATCAGGCCCTAGGCCGGCGGTCCGGCCGAACCTCTCCGGACCGCCGGTTCTCACGCATCCGACCTGCCCTCGCCGCCGAATCTCGGCCTGGCAGCGCACCGGGCCGGCATGATCGACATCAAGGCGACCCGTGTGGGCTCGCGGGATGAGGGGTTCATGATCCGGTTGTCCCGAAATCCGAAAGCCGCCGCCGGGAGCCTGGCGGCGGTTTTGGTCATCCTTGCCACATCCTCCCGCCCCTATCCCATCAACCAGCCCTGGCTGGGCGCGCCAGGCGCGGGCCCCACCCTCACGCAGGACGACGTCGACCGCATGCACGCGGCGGTCGTTCGCCTCAACGAAGGGCGATCGATCGGCACGGTCGAGCGTTGGCGTGGCGCAAGCTCCGGGAACTCCGGCGAAGTCGTCCTCACGCGCCGCTTCGTCGCCAAGGGCATGGACTGCCATGCCTTGCACTATGTTGTTCACTTCAACAGGCGACCGAACTCGCCGCGTTCATTCGTCTTCAACTGGTGCCGTCAGCCTGACGGCGCCTGGAAGATTGTGGAACTGGGTCGCTGAGTCAGGTCACCTGCGGCGGCTCCAAATGGCCTGGCTCCGACACCCTCTCCACTGGCGGTCGCCGGGGGCGATTGATACGCTCTCGTACATATTTCAGCGCATAGGGAGGTGGGGTCATGACCCCGGATATCCTCACGACAATCGATCGTTTCTGGGAAGCGAGGATGGCGGGCGACAAGGCGGCCGTCCGATCGTTCGTGGCGGACAACGCCACCTATGAGATGGTCGGAGCGCGGGCGTTCGCGGACGGCGCGTTGGTGGGGCCGGCCCCGTTTGGTCCCGCGGCAGACCAGCTTGTCGAACACTTCAGGCTCCAGAACTTCCGGCGCCTCCAGTCGATCGTGGACGGCCAGAAGGCGGCCATCGCCGGTCGCATTGACGTGTCCTATCGCGGCGGACCGGCTGTCACGTCCGAGTTCTGCGACCTCTGGGAGTTCGACAGCAGCGGTAAGATCAAGTCGCTGCGTCAGTTCGTCGACACGGCGATGGTCGACCGCATGATGTCCGCTCGCGATTGACGCCTCAGGCTTCGTCCAACTTCAGCACCGTCCCTAGCAGGACATTTGCGCCGTTCGCACAGTCTTCCCAGGTCGTGCGCTCCCGCGGCGAGTGGCTGACGCCCGCAATGCTGGGCACGAAGATCATGCCCATGGGCGCGAGCACCGAGAGGGGAGCGGCGTCGTGGCCAGCGCCGCTCGGCAAGTGCATGGTCGAAAGGCCGAGGTCCGCCGCGGCTTGCTCGATCTGTCGCTGGATCGCTGGCGAGGCGAGCGCTGGGGCGTCTCCCTCGACCTTGGTGATCGCGATCTGGGTCCCGGTGGCGGCCGCGATGGTCTGGGCGCGGGCGCGGATCGCCTCGCCGATCGACTGGATCTTCGCCGGGTCGAGATCGCGTAGCTCGATCGAACACTCCACCCGGCCCGGCACGATGTTGCGGACGTTGGGAGAGACTTCGATGTGGCCGACCGTGCCCACCTGACGGCCGGGAAGGCGTGTGACCTCCTCCTGCACCGCCTCGATCAGCCTCGCCGCTGCGAGGAGCGCGTTGCGGCGATCGGCCATCGGCGTCGTGCCGGCATGGTTGGGCACGCCGGTGATCTCGACCTCGTATTCGTCAATGGCGACGATCCCGTCGACCACGCCGATCTTCACCCCGGCCTGCTCCAGGTGATCGCTCTGCTCGATGTGCAGCTCGACGTAGGCGGCGAGAGAGCCGGGCGCGATGCGGGCCTGGTCCAGGTTATCCGGATCGCCGCCAATGCGACGGATGCCGTCGCGGCGACTGATACCGTTCATGACGAGGTCGAGTGAGGCCGAAGGGAGTTGGCCGGCGACAGCCTCGCTGCCGATCGTCCCGCCCTCCTCGTTCGACCAGACAGCCACTTCCAGCGGATGGCGCAGGCGGACCTGGCGTTCGTTCAGGGTCCGCAGGATCTCCACCGCCGCCAGGGAGCCGAGGGCGCCATCGAAGTTGCCGCCATTGGGCACGCTGTCGATGTGCGAGCCGACCATGATCGGTTTCAGCCCGGCGACGGAGCCCTCGCGACGGGCGCGGATGTTACCGGCCGCATCGACCCGCGGGGTCGCGCCGGCGGCCCGGATGAGGCTCATGACGTAGGCGCGACCGGCGATATCCGCGTCTGAATAGGCGTACCGGCTGACCCCGTCCTCGAACGATCCGCCCGCCGGCCGCCCAAAGACGCTGAGCTCCTCGAGGCTCTTGCGCAGACGCGCCGCATCGATGCGCAGAGGAGTCGCCGACGACTGAGCCGCCGCGCCGGATGCGCGGAACGCGATGGTGAGCGCTGTAAGCGATCCCAGCACGAAGCGTCGATCAGGATGTCGGATATCCATGGCTTCCCCCCGTTCAGATCCAGCCGCCGTTCCCTCACGCCGGCAGGCCGAGCTTTCAGATCGCGCCTCGCGACCGTCAACCCGGCCGCTCGCTACTGCGCCGCCGCCGCTTCCAGAGCAGCGATGTCGAACTTCGACATCGTAAGCATCGCTTCGGTCACACGCTTGGCCTTGGCTCGATCGGGATCGCTCATCAGCTCGCCCAGGCGTGCGGGAACGATCTGCCAGGTCAGACCCCAGCGGTCCGTCAGCCAGCCGCACTGCGACGGCGAGCCCCCTTCGGTCAGCGCGTCCCATAGACGGTCGATCTCGTTCTGGTTGTCGCACTGGACCACGATCGAGAAGCTGCGATTGAACGGATCGAGGGGGCCCGCCTCGATGGCCTGGTAGGACTGATCGCCGAGGCTGAACGCGACGATCTTCACTGCGCCTGCCGGACCGCTGGGATTGTCGGCGGCCACGGCGGAGTTCCAGTGGATCGCCGAGCCCGGGACGAGCGAGACATAGAAGCGGACGGCCGCTTCCATGTCCTTCTCGAACCAAAGGTGCTGCAGAACCC
>DATHPX010000188.1:0-2885 GCA_035483335.1 Caulobacteraceae bacterium
CGGGTGCACCGCAGGCTGGTTCAGCCCGATGAACTTCGGGGCGTTCTCGTCGTCGGTGACGCGGATGAACTGCGGCGCGCGCCAGAACTGCTTGGCCCTCGCCCAGCACTGGCGATAGACGCGCAGCTCCCAGTCCTCCAGGGCGCCGTAGAGATTGCCCATCTCCACCAGGCCCGACTGCTGGCGCGCCAGCAGGGCGCGGCCCGAGGCGTCCTCGCTATTGCGGCCGAGCACGGCGGGGTTCGGCCCCATGCGCTCGATCTCGGCCTTGGCCTCGGCCATCATTTCCATATTGCCCTGGAATTCGGCGGTGTTGGGCGCGATGCCCCAGCCGAGCGGCAGCACGCCGTCGGGGCGGGCGGCCTCCTTGCGCGCCACGTCCGCGTCGATATTCACTGCGCTCGGGTCCTTGGCCTCCAGGCGGGTGACAGTGAGCAGGTGCAGGCTCTTGGCCCGGCGCTTGTTGATCTCGTCCTGCGGGCCGATCATGTCCCAGACGGCGCCATAGCGGCCGTTGTCGCGGCGCACATAGGCGCTCTGGGCCTCGATCGGGCAGTCCGGGCGCCCCTTGTGGTCGAGATAGGGGCTCGGACCGTGCTCGAGGATGTCGGTTCCGGTGAAGACAGAGCGATTCCACGATCCGCCGTCGCGCCAGTACATCTCCACCACCAGCAGTCGGCGCAGCCTAGGGTCGATCCACGCCCCGCCCGTCCCGGGCCCGTTCAGCGGCCGGTCCTGGAAGCTCTGATCTGGAACGATCCCGCCGCCGCCCAGCGGCGTGTTCTCGACGCTGAGCTCCACCTCCCGCGCCCGGTCGGGATAGAGGGCGACCACGTCGTCGGCGTACATCCACTTGGCGACGCCCAGATAGCGCGCGTCCTTGAGGTCGGCGCGTCGGCTGCGGGCGTCGAAGAAGAACTCCTCCCACCTGATCTGGGTGATGGTGACCTGGCTGTCCGCGTCCGCGCCGACCAGCGCCGCGCCGGTGCCAGGCACGAGGACGTCGCGGAAGACGTCCTGCTTCACGCGCCGAAAGCGGTTGAAGTCGGCGATGTAGCGCAGGACGTCGGTGGCCGTGTCCGCGCTGTCGGCGTCGCCGGGGTTGCGCGGCCAGGCCTTGGGATCCGATCGCCCGCGCTCTGTGACGCCGATGATCCCGTTGATTGCGGGCTTGATGCGGTTGATCACGATCGCAGGCTGGCCGCGCGTGTGCAGTTCGGCCAACTCCTCGCGGGTGAACTGGTCGGAGTCGAAGTAGTCGATGGCCGTCAGGCTGTTGCGGCGGGCCTCGTACGTCAGCTGCTCATGCTCGGTGAAATACCGCTTGAGCCGATTGAGGTCCGGAAGCTCGGTCGCCGCGCTCTCCGCCGGGCCCGAGGTGATCCCGCCGGCCCCCTCTTGCGAGGGTTGCGCTGGCCGGTCAGGCGTCCCGTCGGCGCCGTCCCGCTGACGCTGCGCAAGGGACCGCGCCCGGTCCCGCCGCGTGTCCATGGCGGATGATGGGCCGCGCATCCTCACGCCACCTTCCAGTTGACGGGCGGACGCGCCCGGCGACCCCAGAGGTCGCGGGGATTGGCGGGCGCTATCGGCGCGCCGGCCGTGAGCGGGCGGGAAAGACACGCGTAGCGCGCCTCGTCGGCGATGTGGTCTTCGGCCGTCGTGTCCAGGTCCTCCGGCCGGTCAGGGTCGTGCTGCAGCACCGGCACGGTGCGGATGAAATCGCGGCAGGTGTCGAAGACATACAGCATCGGTCCCCTCCCCTGGCCCGCGATCCGCGCGCGCATCTGGTCCCAGCCCGAGAGGGCGCCGGCCTTGCCCACTCGGGTGTTGTCCGCGGGCCGGAACCACGCGCCGGCAGTTCGCAACCGCTCGCCGATCGAGGGGCCGCCCTGGGTGCTGAAGACGGCCGGGTCGGCCACCGCGTTGTGGATCTTCTCACCCCGCTCGCGCTCGGCGACGCCCTTTGCGACCGCCTCGGCCTCCAGCCTCAGGCCCTGGTTCGGCCGGCCGGTCGAGCCGTACCACTCGCGATAGCGCACCAGCGCCCCGCGCGGGATGACGACCGGCCCGATCTCGCTCTCAGCCTTCGTGTCGTCCGAGGCCACGGCCCACCAGCCGACGCTGAAGGGCGCGGCGTAGCCCCAGTCCAGAGACCGCACGCGCGTCCAAAGCTCAGGCACGGCGAACGGCCGAACGACGTTGCGGCCCGACCATTTGTCGAAGAAGGCGCCTTCGATGATGTTCCAGTCGCCCTCCAGCCAGGCGCGGACCAACTCCGCAGAGCCGGACTGGCGCAGGCGCTCGACATAGAGCGGGTCGGCCTCGCTCAACCGCGGATTGTCGCTCAGCCGGGCTGGGATGAAGACACGCGACAGGCCGTTCTCCTCGATCTCGTGATAGGGGCCCGCGTCGATGTAGCGGGCCTTCACCCACGCATGCCCCGGTCCGCCGGGATTGCAGGTCGCGCGGAAGCCGCACGGGACACCTGCGGCGCTGCGAAGGGTCGCCTTGAGCTTGTCGATCGGCCGCGGGCTCGCGAATTGCGTAAGCTCCTCGACATAGACCCTGGTGTAGTCGTGGCCCTGATAGGCATCGGCGTCCTGGTCGCGGTCGAGATAGCGCACATAGAGCACCGCGCCGCTGGGCCAGACGAAGCGAGACTTCTGCTCCTGCCAGGTCACGTCCATGGCGCTGTAGATCTCCCGCGCCCGATCGATCGTCGGCAAGAGCGCCACACGTGTGCGCCGCACCAGCAGGCCCTTGGCCGCCTTGCCGAACTCCGCGGCGTGGGTGGCGAACTCGCCCAGGGCCGCATCGGTCTTTCCCCCGCCGCGCGCCCCGCCATAGACCACCTCGAAATGGGCCGACTGAACGAAGGCGCTCTG
>DATHPX010000189.1:0-2402 GCA_035483335.1 Caulobacteraceae bacterium
GCCGTGCTCGACCTCGCCCACGTCGACAAGGTGGCCAGCCCGCGCTTCGCCGCCGTGTTCAAGCCGGTCCCGTGGGAGAGCCTCTACGTTTCCTACGGAACTTCGTTCGATCCGTCGGCCGAAGCGCTGACCCTGACCACCAAGACGGCAAATCTTGGGCCGGTGAAGGCGACGAGCTACGAGGCCGGGTCAAAGACGACCGTCCTGTCAGGGTCCCTGCTGCTCACCGCCGCGGTGTTCCATACCGACGTGGACAACGCCCAGATCAACGACCCTGACAATCCCACTCTCACTGTCCTCGAAGGGAACGAGCGGGTGCAGGGCTTCGAGTTGGGCGCCACAGGCCGTATCGGCCGCGCGCTCGAGGTCACGGCCGGCTACACCTACCTCGACGGCAAGACGAGCGGCGCGGCGAGCACGGGCTCATACGCCAATGTCGCGGTCCCCAATCTCGCCCGCAACGCCTTCAATCTCTGGGCCGAGTACGAATTCACCCACGCCTGGGAGTTCGGCGCCGGGCTCAACTATCTGGGTAACCGCGCGGCCAATATCGTCGCCCCGGGCAACCCGCTGGCGATTGTCCCCAGCTACGTCGTCTTCAGCGCGATGACTTCATATCAGGTCAGCGAGCGGTTGAACTTGCAGCTCAACGCGATCAACCTGGGTAATCGGCTATATTACGACAGCGTCTATTACACCTCCGCCGCCGAGAACCATGTGCTCCCCGGACCCGGACGTACGGTGAAACTGACGGCGCGAGTCTCGTTCTGATGAACCGGGACTGGACCGCGTCGGCGACGGCAGAGGCGCACTACCTTCGCATGTCGCGGCTGCGGAGGATGGATCGGCCGGGCCTGCGGCGGCTGCTTTCGGCCGGGCCTGCGCAGATCGCGCCCTGGCTGAAGAGCGCCGCGCTCTACGGCAATGTCCAGGCCCAGGTCGCATTGGGCCAGATGCTGCTGGACGGCGCCGGCGTGGCGGAGGATCCGAAGGCGGCCCTGGCCTGGTTCATCCGCGCAGCCCGGGCCGGGTGCGCCGAGGGCATGAACATGGCCGGCCGCTGTCTCGAGAACGGCTGGGGGGGGCCGGCGAACCTCGCCGCCGCGGCGCAGTGGTACCGGCAGGCGGCCACGAAGGGCTACGACTGGGGCGAGTACAACTACGCCAATATGCTCTTCGACGGCCGCGGGGCGCCGCGCGATCTCGAGGGGGCTGTCGAAGGCTATCGCCGAGCCGCCGGCCGTGGCCACGCCCGGGCGATGAACCTGTTGGCGCGCTGCCTGGAGGAGGGCTGGGGCGTCGATCGCGATCCTGCCGCCGCCCGCGGATGGTACCGCCGCTCAGCCGAGGCCGGATATTTCCGTGCACGGTTCAACTACGCCTCGCTCCTGGCGGCAGACGGCGACGTCGAGACGGCTCTCCACTTTTTCCGCGCGGCGCTGGCGGAGGCCACAGCGCAGAGCGCCACGGCGATGCGCGCTCTGCTGGCGCGCCAATCGGACCCCCGCCTGCGCGCTCTGGCCGCCGAGGCGCAGGAGCCGGCGCGGTGACGCTGCACGTCCACGGCGTGCTCAACCGCGAGGAGGTGCGCCAGTGCCGCGCCACCGTGGCCCGCGCGCCCTGGCTGGACGGACGGGTCACGGCGGGCGACCAGTCGGCGTGGGCCAAGCGGAACCTCCAGGCGGCGGAGGACTCGCCCGAGGTCGCCGCGGCCGGCGAGCTGGTGCTCCGGGGCCTGGGACGCAGCGCCGCTTTCATGTCGGCCGCCCTGCCGCTGCGGGTCTATCCGCCCCTGTTCAACCGTTATGGCGAGGGCATGAGCTTCGGCGACCACGTCGACAACGCCATCCGCGCATCGCCGGTCTCGGGCCAGAGCTACCGCACCGACCTCTCCGCGACCCTCTTCCTGAGCGATCCCAGCGATTACGACGGCGGCGAGCTCGTCATTGGCGAAGGGGCCTTTGCCGCGCGGGTCAAACTGGCGGCGGGCGACCTGATCCTCTACCCGACCACGAGTGTGCATCGCGTAGAGTCGA
The DNA here is from genome assembly GCA_035483335.1 of Caulobacteraceae bacterium. Classification (GTDB taxonomy): domain Bacteria; phylum Pseudomonadota; class Alphaproteobacteria; order Caulobacterales; family Caulobacteraceae; genus Acaudatibacter. The sequence continues at coordinate 2,037 of DATHPX010000189.1, forward strand.
TCACCCGCGGCGAGCGCTGGGCCTCATTCTTCTGGGTGCAGTCCCTCGTCGCCGACCCCGGCCGGCGCGCCCTGCTGCACGACCTCGACCGCGCCATCGGCGCCGCGCGGGAGGGGCTGGGCGACACCCATCCGGCCGCTGTCTCCCTCGTCGGCGCCTACCACAACCTGGTCCGGATGTGGGCGCAGCCGTAGGGCCTGTCGACGCCGTCCATCCCTCGTCCCTGCCCTTCTGGGGAGGGTGCTTCCGCGAAGCGGAAGCGGGTGGGGAACCCTGGGAAAAATACCAACGCCGCGGTCCTTCCCCATCGTTCCCCACCCGTCTTCTCGCTGCGCTCGAAGACACCCTCCCCAGAAGGGGAGGGAT
>DATHPX010000190.1:0-45216 GCA_035483335.1 Caulobacteraceae bacterium
GATCGGAAGGCGATCCCGAGGGTCAGGGCGAGCAGGGCGGCGGCGAGACGGGGCGGTGGGCGCATGGCCTACAATAGCGTACCGAAGCGTCGCCTTTGGCGTGACCACGCGCCGCGCCCGCCCTGGCGAGGGCGTTTCGCCCCGGACCGCACCGGTGACGGACGTAGGCATTGCCGCAAGCCCCTCGGTGAGTCACCAGAGGCGCGAGCGCCGAATTCGGCGGGGGAATCATGGGCCTGGACAACGCGCGAAGCCTCCTCGGCGTCGGGGTGATCCTGGCCCTCTGCTGGGCCATCTCGGAGCGCAGGAGCGCGTTCCCCTGGCGGCTTGCGGTCGGCGCCGTGCTCGCCCAGGGCGGTCTCGTGCTGCTTCTCTTCGGCGCGCCGGCGACGCGGGCGATCCTCTCGGGCGCGGGCGCGGCCGTGAACGGCCTCTCGTCCAGCACCCAGGCCGGCGTGAAGTTCGTCTTCGGCTTCCTCGCCGGCGCCGGCGGACAGCCCTATCCGGTGACCGATCCCTCGCAGCTCTTCCTGCTCGGCTTCCGCGTCCTGCCGGTGATCCTGGTGATCTGCGCCCTCTCGGCCCTGCTCTGGCACTGGCGGATCCTGCGCTGGCTGACCCAGGCCTTCGGCTTCGTGTTCCAGAAGACGATGGGCCTGCGCGGCGCTCCGGCGCTCGCCACCGCCGCCACGGTATTCATGGGCCAGGTCGAGGGGCCGATCTTCATCCGCAGCTACCTGCCCGCCCTTTCGCGCTCCGAGCTCTTCCTGCTGCTCACGGTCGGCATGAGCTGCGTCTCGGGCTCTACGATGGTGGCCTACGCCACCATCCTCGCCGGCGTGCTCCCCAACGCGGCGGCTCACGTCCTCACGGCCTCGATCATCTCCGCTCCGGCGGGCGTTCTCCTCGCCCGCGTCCTTGTTCCGCGCGATCCGGCGGCGGAGGCGCCCGGCGCCTTCGATGTCACCAAGGTCAAGGTCTACGAGAGCTCCGTCGACGCCCTGATGCGCGGCACGGGCGATGGTCTGCAGATTGTCCTCAATGTCGGCGCGACCCTCATTGTCTTCGTCGCCCTGATCGCGATGGCCGACGGCCTTCTTGGGATGGTCCCGCCGGTGGCCGGCGCAAATCTCAGCGTCGAGCGGATCCTCGGACTCGTCTTTGCGCCGCTGGCCTGGATCATCGGGGTGCCCTGGCGCGAGGCGCCGACCGCCGGGAGCCTGCTGGGCGCCAAGCTCGTACTCACCGAGTTCACCGCCTTCTTCGATCTCTCCAGGCTGGGGCCGGCGGTCCTCTCGGATCGGACGCGGGTGATCATGACCTACGCCCTCTGCGGCTTCGCCAACATCGCCTCGGCCGGCATCAACGCGGCCGGCTACGCCGTGCTCGTCCCGGAGCGCAGGAGCGAGGTGATCTCCATGGTGTGGAAGGCGATGGCGGCCGGTTTCCTGGCGACTTGCATGACCGCCGCGATCGTGGGCGCACTTCCCCAGGCGCTCTATGGGCGCTGAAAAGGAGACGACCGGCCATGAAACTCTATGACAGCCGCCTGGCGCCCAACCCGCGCCGCGTCCGCTGGTTCATGGCCGAGAAGGGGATCACGGATATCGAGGTTGATTCTTTCGATCTCTTCGAGGGCCGGCAGAAGAGCAAGGCTTACCTGGAAGAGGTGGGCGTGCCCAACGTCCCAGCTCTGGTGCTGGACAGCGGCGACGTCATCACCGAGTCCATCGCCATCTGCCGCTATCTCGAGGCCATTTATCCCCAGCCCAACCTGTTCGGGCGCGATCCCCTCGAGACGGCCCAGGTAGAGATGTGGCTGCGGCGCGCCGAACTCCTCACCGCCTATCCGCTGATGCTCGCCGTGCGCCACGGCCATCCGGCTCTCGCCGCCCTCGAGAGCCAGATCCCTGAACTCTGCGAAGCCAACAAGGCGCAGGCGCACCGCTCGCTCGGCCTCTTCGAGCGCCGACTGGGCGCGGCCGAGTGGCTCGCCGGCGACCGGGTCACCATGGCCGACGGCGTGCTCTTCATCGGCTTCGAGTTCGCCCGCATGGTGAAATTCCGCCTTGGCGAGGACACCCCCAACCTCTTGCGCTGGCAGGCCGCCATGCGCGAGCGGGAGTCGGCGCCCGCGGGGACGTGACGGCTCAGTTCGCGGGAATGAAGTCCGACGCTTCGTTCGCCGGCAGTCCCGGCAGTTGGACGGCGGCGTGGGCGGCCACGCCGATCTGGCCGCCTTGGGCGATGACCTCCATCGAGCAGGTGTCCTCGGGGCCGTTGTGAGACGTGATCCTGTCGCCGACCTCGAGGTGCAGCGCCGAAAGGGAGTCCGCCTCTCCCAGGCCGGGAGGCAGCCCTGCGGCTCGAACCAGGTAGGTGTCTTCTGCGCCCGCATGAACAACACTGACAGAACGGGTCGCGGAGAAGGAGACATTGACTCCCGTTCCGGCCTTATCGACATGGCTTATCCAGCAAATGTGCCTGGTCGCCGCCCCAGCAGCAGGGTGTAGCGACTTCGCACTTGAAGTTTTCGCTGAGGCCGCGCTGATAGCGAGCGGCAGGCAAAGGCAACTCACGAACAAGGCTGATCGGTACGAGCCGCGTTTGTTCATTGAGGCTGGTCGCTCGTGCTTGCGTGGCGACTACGCACCTTCTTCACGATTCCTGAAAAGCTGAGGAGCGGCCGGGCTGCGGTCGTGATCAGCCCGCGGATGAAGACGAGCGACCTGCCGGCGCGGGTGACCTCACCGGTGCATTCCACGAGGTCGCCCTCCTCGCAGCCGTCGAGGAACTCGCCATTGAGCGAGGCGGTGACCGAGCCCGTTCCCTCCAGGGCGTCCGAGCCGATGGCGAAGAGGGCGAAGTCGGCGAAGGTCATCAGGCAGCCGCCGTGCATGAAGCCGCTGCCGTTCATGTGCTTCTTCTCGGCCCTGAAGGCGCAGACGATCGAGCCGTCCTCGTTCTTGCGGCGGAAGAAGGGGCCGGCGTGCGTCTCGAACGGATCGTTGCCCCACTGGCTCCAGCCGGCCCACTCGCCTTCGGCGATCACGCCCCGCCAGGGACCCTGTGCGTCTCCGCCGTCCATTCTCACTCCTCGCTTCGAAGCCACGTCGTCCCCGACCGCAGCCGGGGGCGCTGGCCTATTGCGGCCCGCTGGGGGATCATGCAAGCGCGCCCCGCGAAGAAGGAGTGACGAGCCGTGGCCTATGACGCCGAGACGCGCGACCAGCTGATCGAAATGGTGCGCCGGTTCGCCGCCGAGCGGCTGCGCCCGATCGAGGCTCAGGTGGCCGAGCAGGACGCCATCCCCGACGACGTCCTCGAGGAGATGAAGGCGCTCGGCCTCTACGGCCTCTCCATTCCCGAGGAATATGGCGGGCTGGACCTCTCGATGGAGGACGAGTGCCTGGTGGCGATCGAGCTGGGCCGCGTCAGCCCGGCCTTCCGCTCCGCCTTCGGCACCAATGTCGGCATCGGCAGCCAGGGCCTCGCCATGTTCGGGACCGAAGAACAGAAGCGCCGGTGGCTGCCCAAGATCGCCACCGGCGAGATCGTCACCTCCTTCGCCCTCACCGAGCCGGAGGCCGGCTCCGACAGCGCCGCCGTGCAGACCCGGGCGGTGCGCGAAGGCGACGTCTATGTTCTGAACGGCGGCAAGCGCTTCATCACCAACGCCAATCGCGCGGGCCTCTTCACCGTGATGGCCCGCACCGATCCGGAGAAGAAGGGCGCCGCCGGTGTGAGCGCGTTCCTGGTTCCGCGCGACCTCCCGGGACTTTCGGTCGGCAAGCCAGAGAAGAAGATGGGCCAGCAGGGCGCGCACATCTGCGACGTTGTCTTCGACAACGTCCGCGTGCCGGCGGAGAACCGCCTGGGCGCTGAGGGCGAGGGGTTCAAGGTGGCCATGCAGGTGCTCGACCGCGGCCGCCTGCACATCTCGGCGGTGTGCGTGGGCGTCGCCGAGCGCCTGCTGGCGGACTGCGTGGCCTACGCCGCCGAGCGCAAGCAGTTCGGCCAGCCCATCGCAAGCTTCCAGCTGATCCAGGGCATGATCGCCGACAGTAAGACCGAGTCGCTCGCCGCGCGGGCCCTGACCCTGGAGACGGCGCGCAAGCGCGACGCCGGCCTTCCGGTGACCCTCGAGGCCTCGGCGGCCAAGTACTTCGCTTCGGAGATGGTGGGCCGGGTGGCGGACCGCGCCGTGCAGATCTTCGGCGGCGCAGGCTATGTGGCCGACTACGGGATTGAGCGGCTCTATCGCGACGTGCGCATTTTCCGCATCTACGAAGGCACCAGCCAGATCCAGCAGGTGGTCATCGCCCGGGAAACCTTGAAACGCGGCGGTTGAGGGCGCAGGGCGGCGACGCCTGCGCAGACTGGGGCGGGAGATCGGATGATGGCTTCGGGCCTGCTGCTGGCCAGCCTCGGCGTGGCCGCGGGCCTCGCCACGTTCGCTGGGGGGTCGCTCGCGCTGCGGCTGGCGGATCGCACGCACCTGATCCTCGGATTCAGCGCCGGGGCCGTCATCGGCGTCGCCCTGCTGGATTTGTTGCCGGAGTGCATGGAGCTGGCCGGTCCTGGCCGGGCGCAGGGGATCGCCAGCTTTATCGCCGCGGGTTTCATCCTCTATCTGGTCGTCGATCGCACCCTGCTCGCCGTGTCGGGAGGAAGCACGGGCCATCGCGGCCATTTCGGCGCCGCCAGCCTGACGGCGCACAGCTTCCTCGACGGCCTGGGCATCGGCCTGGGCTTTCAGGCCTCCCCCGCTGTCGGGGCGGTCCTGGCGGCGGCGGTGCTGGCGCACGACTTCGCCGACGGCATCAATACGGTGAACCTGAGCCTCGCCGGCTCGCGCAGTCCGGTCGTGGCGCGCCGCTGGCTGGCGGCCGACGCGATCGCGCCTCTGCTTGGGATCGGCGCGAGCACCCTCATCAGGCTGCCCACGGGAGCGCTCGGGAGCGTCCTCGCCCTCTTCGCAGGTTTTTTCCTCTACATTGGCGCGAGCGAGCTGTTGCCCGAGAGCCATCACCGCCATCCGCGGGCGACGACGACGATGGCGGCGGCGGCCGGCGTGGTCCTGATCGGCGCGGTTGTCCGCCTGGCGGGCTGAGCACGATTATGGGAGGGGTTCGCTTGTGGGCGCTCGGCCTCTCCCCTTCCAGGCCTGGAGCGTCCATCTAGCCCGGCTATGGCGCGTACGAGACACGACCGGATCGACGAACCGTCCGAAGACGGCGGCCTGGGCGCCCTGCTGGCGGAGATCCGCGCGTGCCGCGCCTGCGCGGACGAGCTGGCGCACGAACCGCGCCCGGTGGTGTTCGTCCGCCCGCAGACCCGCATCCTGCTCTGCGGCCAGGCGCCGGGACGGCGTGTGCACGAGAGCGGCCTGCCGTTCGACGATCCTTCGGGCGATCGCCTCAGGGATTGGCTCGGCGTCGATCGCGAGACCTTCTACGGCCATCCCGCGATCGGCATGGCGGCCATGGCCTTCTGCTATCCCGGTACGGTCAAGGGAGGCGGCGATCTGCCCCCACCGGCCCGGTGCGCCCAGCTGTGGCGCGAGCGGCTGCTCGCCGAGCTGCCAAAGGTCGAGCTGACGCTGCTGCTCGGCTTGCCGGCCCAGAAGTGGGCTTTGGGAGACGCCCATCCGGGCTCGATGGACGCCGCCGTACGCGACTGGCGCGCCTTCCTGCCCGACGTAGTCTGCCTGCCGCATCCCTCGTGGCGCAACACGGCCTGGCTCAAGCGCAACCCCTGGTTCGAGGCGGAGGCGGCGCCGTACTTGCGCCAAAGGGTTGCGCGGATTCTCAACTCGTGACGCCTCAGCGCCTTCGAACCTTCGCCATGCTGATGCTGGCCGCCCTGATCGCCAGCTGCGCCCCCACCCTGCAGAGGGCTGGGCGGCCGGGCGCGGGCTTCGTCGGTCCCCACCTCGAGCCAAACGCCTTCGTCAGCTTCGACGGGACCCGACTTGGCCTCACGCGCTGGGACGCTGCGAGTGGGGCGGAGCCCTGGGCGGTGATCATCGGCGTCCACGGGATGAACGACTACGCCAACGCCTTCCACATGGCGGGGCCCTGGTGGGCGGAGCAGGGGGTCACGACCCTCGCCTACGACCAGAGAGGGTTTGGCCGCTCACCGGACCGCGGCGTCTGGGCGCCGGACGCCCTGCTGACGGAGGACCTGCGCACCATCGTCGCCCTGGCTCGCGCGCGCTGGCCCCACGCCCTCATCGCCGTGGCCGCAGAGAGCCTGGGCGGGGCGGTGGCCATCGAGGCCTTCGGCTCGTCCCGCCCGCCCGTCGCGGACCGGCTCATTCTGCTCGCGCCCGCCGTCTGGGGGTGGAAGGAGCAGCCCTTCACCTATCGCGCGGCCCTCTGGCTCGCGGCGCGGCTGGCGCCGGGCAAGGTCTTCACCCCGCCGTCGTGGGTGACGGAGAAGATCTGGGCCAGCGACAACCATGAAGAGCTTTACGCCATGGGCCGCGACCCCCTGATGATCTGGGGCGCGCGCTCCGACACCCTGTTCGGCCTAGTCGACACCATGCAGCGGGCGCAGGACGACACGCCCCGCCTTGGCGATGTCCCGACGCTTTGGATGTACGGCGCCCACGACGAGATCATACCCAAGGCGGCGACAGACGCTGCAGTGAGGCGCCTGCCGGCGAACGTGCGGACGGCCTACTATCCCGAGGGCTGGCACCTGCTGCTGCGCGACCTGCACGCGAAGCTGGTGTGGAACGACACCCTCGCCTTCATCCGCGACCCGTCAGGGTCTCTTCCCTCCGGCGCCGGCCAGATCCCTGCCTCCCCAGAGGTGGTCCGCGGCTCCCAGGTGGCCGAGAAGCGCGCCCGCGAACCGGCTGCGCCCTAGAGCGCCGTCCGACCAAGTGGGAACTGGTTGGGCGATCAGGCGGCGCTCAAGTTTTTGAATCTAGGGCAAATTATCTCCGGCCAGACGTTCCCGTCTGGTCGGAGTTTGCTCTAGGAAGTCCAGCCCATCTCAACCTGTGCGCTCCACGGCGCGTCCGTCAGCCCGGCGATCAGGAAGTCGGCGAGGGCGGAGACCTTCGCAGGGCGCGCGCGGGCCGTCGGGGTGACGAAGTACAGGCCGCCCTCGGGCAACCGCCAGTCCGTCAGGATGGGCTCGAGTTGCCCTTCCCGTAGGTATTGGGTCGCGACAAATTCGGGCAGTTCCGTGATCGCCAGCCCTTCGAGCAGCGTCGGCAACAGCGACTCGACGCTCGTCCCCCTCAGAGGGCCGACCGGCGTGACCGCGCATTCCTCGCCGGTCGCCGAATGGGTGAAGCGCCACACGTCACGCCTGGCGCGATTGGCGTAGCTCAGACACCGATGCTCGCTCAGGTCGCGCGGGTGCTGCGGACGGCCTTGCCGGGCCAGATAGGCGGGGGAAGCGACGACAAACCGGCGAACGGGCGCGATCAGCCGCGCGACAAGCGATGAGTCTTCCATCACGGCGATGCGCAGGGCGGCGTCGAAACCTTCGCCGATGAGATCGGTCTGCGCGTCGGTCAGATGGAGATCGACGGCGATTTCGGGATACCGCCGCAAGAACTCCGGCAGCAGAGGAGCGACCCAGCGCCCCCCGAAGGAGAGAGGAGCGGCGAGTTTCACCAGGCCTCTAGGGCGGCTCGAAGCCTCGCGCGCGAGATCCTCGGCCTCCTCAGCCTCCGCGTAGATCCGCGACGCGCGTTCGGCCAGGGTGTGGCCGTAGTCGGTCAGGGCGAGCCGTCGTGACGTGCGGTTGAACAGGCGCCCCCCGAGCCGGTCTTCGAGACGTGTCACAGCGCGAGAGACGGTGGCGACCGACACCCCCATGGCGCTCGCCGCTGCTGCGAACGAGCCTTCCTCGGCCACCTTGGCGAACATCGCGAGGCCTTCAAAATCCGGCAGCTTCGGCATCTACATTTTTGCAATGATCGATTTCAATCATTGCTATTCCAAAGTCACGTCAGCTGCAACATCATCACCTTGACCGCGAGTTGGAGCGGAGAACTCTTTCAAGGAGCCATTCGATGAGCGCGTTTCGTTATCTTCCCTTCGTTGGCCGGCTGATGATCGGCCTTCCCTTCGCGATGAGCGGCCTTGGCAAGCTCACCGCCTACGGCGCCACCACGGCGTACATCACCGCCGCCGGCCTGCCGTTTCCGCCGGCCGCCTACGCCGTCGCCGTGACGGTCGAACTCGGCGGGGGTCTGCTCCTGGCGCTTGGCTACCGAACCCGGGTCGTCGCCGCAGTCCTGGCGGTCTTCGCCCTGGCGACGGCGCTCTCGTTCCATACGCACTTCGCCGACCAGAACCAGATGATCAACTTCCTCAAGAACGTGATGATGGCGGGCGGACTTCTGCAGATCGTCGCGTTCGGCGCCGGTGCGTTCAGCCTCGACAGCCGCCGAAAGGGCGCTGAACTGACGGCGGGTCCTGCCGCCGTCGCCTGAACCGCCCCACCCTGCGCGAGCGGCGGCCAAGCCCCGCTCGCGCGCACTTCCGAGAAACAACCGTCGTCATCGAGCTCTTGCGGAGCTCGACATCGACCGGAGTACGACCATGACCTACGACATTCCAACTCTTTTGCTTCGCAATCTCCACGGGGTCTTCGGGGAGAACGACCCGGTGCGCCGGCGCGCCACTGTTTACGAGATCTTCCACGAAGACGGGATTTTCCACGAGCCAAAGGGCTCGTACCGGGGGCGCGATGAGATCGACCGCATAGCCGGAGCAATCAGGGCCACTCACCCGGACTTCCGATACCAGCCCATCGCCGAGCCCGAGGTCCGGGGCGACGTTGGCCGCGTCCAGTGGGTTTCGGGGATTCCGGGCGAGCCGCCGGCCTACGCCGGGACCGATGTCATCGTCGCCCGCGACGGGCGGATCGCCGGCGTCTATCTGTTCTTCGACAAGCTCCCCTGAGGATTACGAAACTCAAATTTCATCCGTCACCCCGGACGCAGGCGCCCCGGCCTCGGGCCGGGGGACCGGAGATCCGGGACCCAGCCTCCCCGACCTCTCCGCTGCGAACTACGCTGATCGCATCAATGACGGCGGCCATCAGGAACCGCGGCGACAGGCAGCGCCCAGGCCGTGGAGGCTGGGTCCCGGATCTGCGCGCTCTTCGAGCGCTCCGTCCGGGATGACGGGAGAAAGGGGATCGGAGGGTTTCGCCACACTCCCTGAGCGGGGAGGCTCACCTATCTCAGGAAGCCCGCCTCGGCGAAGTCGAGCATACGCTTGAGCAGGGCGTCCACGTCGCTTTCGCGGGTGATCCCGTCGGAGAGGGCGTGCAGGCGGTCGAACTCGGCGAAGCGGTTGTTGTGGATCATGCCCAGGGTGAAGTGCAGCCGCCAGTAGACCTCTTCAGGCGGCAGATGGGGCAGGGCGGTCATCAACGCCTCGGCGAACGGGCGAAGATGCGAGACATCCGTGCGGATCACCTCGCGCACAGCCTCGCTGCCTTCGCTCCGGGCGCGGATGATGAACTGCATGGAGATGCGCCGCACATTGGCCGGATTGGACCAGCGCAGCGGCGGCTCCATCAGCGCGGCGAGGATTTCCCGAACCGGCGGCTTGCCGTCATGGCGCGCTGTCGCCTCGTGCAGCATGCGCGCGCGGTCGCGGCTGAGCTCGGCAGTGCGGCGGCGGAAGATCTCGAAGACCAGGGCGTCCTTCGACCCGAAGTGATAGTTCACGCTGGCGAGGTTGACCCCCGCCTCGGCGGTAATGTCCCGCACCGACACGCAGCGCAGGCCGCGCACGGCGAACAGGCGTTCGGCCGCGGCCAGCACGGCGGCCTTGGTCGCGGCGTCGCGCTCGGTCTCCGGAGGGAGTTCGGGCGTGGGGTCCTGTAAGGGTCTCGTCGACATCGGCGGTAGGAAGGACGCCCCCGGCGGGCGCCCTAGCGGACGAGCTCGCGCATGGCCTGCTCGAGGCCCTGGATGGTGAGCGGGAACATCCGCTCGCCGATGATCTGGCGCATCACCCCGATCGAGGGCGTGTGGTTCCAGTGGCGCGCGGGCGTGGGATTGAGCCAGGCGACGCTGGTCCAGGTCTTGGTCACCCGGTCCATCCACACGGCGCCGGGCTCTTCGTTCCAGTGCTCGACCGAGCCGCCGGGATAGGTGATCTCGTAGGGGCTCATCGTGGCGTCGCCGACGAAGACGATCTTGTAGTCCTTGCCGTACTTGTTGAGGATCTCCCAGGTGTCATGCTTCTCGCTGTGACGCCGGCGGTTGTCCTTCCACACGCTCTCGTACAGGCAGTTGTGGAAGTAGAAGAACTCCATGTTCTTGAATTCGGTGCGCGCGGCGCTGAACAGCTCCTCACAGACCTTGATGTGGCTGTCCATCGAGCCGCCGATGTCGAAGAACAGCAGGACCTTGATGGTGTTGCGCCGCTCCGGCTGCATCACCAGGTCGAGATAGCCCTTGTTCGCCGTCTCCTTGATCGTGCCCTTCATGTCCAGTTCGTCGGGCGCGCCCTGGCGCGCGAACTTGCGCAGGCGGCGCAGGGCCACCTTGATGTTGCGCGTGCCGAGCTCGACCTGGTCGTCGAGGTTCTTGTACTCGCGCTTGTCCCAGACCTTGATCGCCCGCCCGTGGCGGCCCTTGTCCTGGCCGATGCGGATGCCCTCGGGGTGGTAGCCGTCGGCGCCGATGGGGAAGTTGCGGCCGCGGCCGCGCTCGTTTTCGTCGTCCTCGTCGTCCCCCGCGCCCTTGCCCTGCTTGATCTGCTCCTGGAGCATCTCCATCAGCTTGTCGAAGCCGCCCATGGCTTCGATCTGCGCCTTCTCCTCCTCGGTGAGGAAGCTTTCGGTCAGGCGCTTGAGCCACTCGGCGGGGATGTCGATCGCCTTCTCCAGGCTGATCAGCTCGAGGCCCTTGAAGACATGGCCGAAGACGACGTCGAAGCGGTCGAGATGCCGCTCGTCCTTCACCAGCGCGGCGCGCGAGAGGTAGTAGAAGTCCTCGACGCGCCGATCGATGATGTTCTTGTCCATGCCCTCCATGAGCATGAGATATTCCTTGAGCGTCACCGGCACCTTGGCCGCCTTAAGCTCGGTGAAGAAGCGCATGAACATGGGCGGGCCCTCTGCCTCGGGCGCCTGAGCGGCCTGCGGTTACGGCGCAGGCGTCCGGGCATTCGAACGAACGTTTGGAACGAGAGATTGGGGGCGGGCGCGTTCCCTGTCCAGCCCCGGGGCGCCATCGGACAACCGTTCTGATCGCGGAGCGCGGACGTCCTCGTCCGCCCGAGACAACGTCGAGCAAGAGGAAGAGCGGACGAGGACGTCCGCGCTCCGGGATTTCAGGCGCGACGCAGGATGAAGTCCTCGTCGCGGATCGCCCCAACCCGAAAGCCGTATTCGCCGACCCTCTCGAAGCCGGCGCGGGCGTAGAGGCGCTGAGCGCCGTGGTTCTCCGACCACACGCCGATCCATATCGGTCGGCGGCCCCGCGCCTCGAGCCAGGCCAGACCCGTCTCCATCAGCCGCCTGCCAAGGCCGCCTCCCTGGCTGTTCTTGCGCAGGTAGATCCGCTTGAGCTCGCCGCACCGGTCGGTGACCTCGGGGTGGGGAAGGCTGCACGGGCCGACCAGCACGTAGCCGATCGCCTCGCCACCGCTCTCGGCCAGCCAGGTCGCATAACGGGTATCGCGCAGCAGCGCTTCGACGGCTTCCGGCCGGTGATTCTCTTCGAGGAAGGCGGCGAGGTCGGCGTCCGGATAGAGATGGCCAAAGGTCTCCGTGAACGTGCGCGCGCCCAGCTCCGACAGCGTCGCGACGTCGCATGCGTCCGCGCGTCTGATGGCCCCGGGGATCATGATTGTGGACACGACGACAGCGGGAGTGGGCCGGACCGGCAAATCCGCTTATGGACAGGGATCATGGCGGTCGCCCTCTACACCCATCCCGACATGCTGGGCCATATACCCCCGGGCCGGCATCCCGAGCGGCCAGCGCGCCTGGCCGCTGTGACCGAGGCGCTCGCCGCAGCGTCGGGCATCGACCTGGAGCCGCTCGAGGCGCCGCTCGCCGAGCGTGAGGATTTGCTCCGGGTTCACGACGAATCGTATGTGGCGGCGATCGAAGGGGCAGCGCCCTCGAGCGGCGTCGCTCAGCTCGATCCCGACACTTTCATGTCCGGCGGCAGCCTGATCGCGGCGCTGCGGGCGGCCGGCGCGGCGGTGGCCGCGGCGCGCGCGGTCGCGTCCGGCGACATCAAGCGGGCCTTCTGCGCAGTGCGGCCGCCGGGTCACCATTCGGGCCCTGGCTTCGCCATGGGTTTCTGCGTCTTCTCGAACATCGCCCTGGCCGCCCGTACGGCCCGCGCCGCGGGCATGGCGCGAGTGGCGATCGCCGACTTCGACGTCCACCACGGCAACGGCACCCAGGCCGTGTTCGAGGCCGACCCGTCGGTCCTCTTCGCTTCGGTGCACCAGAGCCCGCTCTATCCCGGCACGGGCGATCCCTCGGAGACCGGCGCAGGGAACATCGTCAACGCCATCGTCGCGCCCGACGCCCCCCGCGAGGCCTGGCGGCGCGCCTTCGAGGGACTGGTCGACAGGATCGACGCCTTCGAGCCGGACCTGCTGCTGATCTCCGCCGGGTTCGACGCGCACGCCCGCGATCCCCTCGCCAATCAGAGGCTCGAGGCGGAGGACTTCGCCTGGGCGACGCGCGCGCTGGTCAGCGTTGCAGAGCGGCGTTGCGGCGGTCGGATCGTCTCCTCCCTGGAGGGGGGCTACGATCTCGAAGGGCTGGCCGCCTCGGCGAGCGCGCACGTGAAGGCTCTGGAGGGCCGATGACCGCACCCGGGGGCGTGGTTACCCTGGTCCGCCACGGCGAGCCGGCGCTGTCGCGCAAGACGCGGCTGAGCTCCGCGGGCTATCGCGAGTGGTGGGCGACCTACGAGGTCGGCGGGCTCAAACCTGGGCAGACCCCACCGCCGGATCTCATGCGGATGGCGGCCTCGGCCGACGTCGTTTTCTCTTCCACGCGTCCGAGGGCGATGGAGAGCGCCAGGGCGATCACCCCTGGGGGCGAGTTCAAGTCCGACACCATCTTCGTCGAGGCGCCGCTGCCCCCGCCGCCGCTCCCGGACTGGATCCGACTCCCGCCGCGATGGTGGGGTGTGATCTCCCGGGTGTGCTGGTGGCTGTTAAACCACCATGCGGGCCAGGAATCGCGCCGCGAGGCCGAGGCCCGGGCGCGAGCCGCAGCCGATCTCCTTGCCGAGAGCGCCGCCCGCGGGGAGGCCGTGCTCGTCATCGCCCACGGATATTTCAATCTGATGATCGGGTCGGTCCTCGAGCGTCGCGGTTGGCGACGCACGCTCGACCAGGGATTCCGCTACTGGTGCGCCCGTCGATTCGAGCCTCCCGTCGTAGCCGAGCGATCGGGCGGGTTGGCGGGTCCTGCTCTCGCGGCGTCAAACGAAGCGGAAGACCAGCGCACCCCCTTGAAAACACCTCAGTTTTAGTGCGTTCGCGAACCTTCTGGTCCCGGTCCGGACGATTTGGGCTTCGATTTCGCGAAGCTCGCCTCTAGTTTGCGCCCACCGCGGCGACCAAAAGTGAAGAAAGTGATGATCGACGACGAAGAAGCCCAGATCGCCGCCCTTTCCTTCGAGCAGGCCCTGCTCGAGCTGGAGCGTATCGTCGCGGAACTGGAGTCGGGAGACGCGGATCTGGAGCGGGCCGTCGACGTGTATCAGCGGGGCGCGCGCCTCAGGGCGCATTGCGAAGCGAAGCTGAAGGCAGCGCAACTCAAGGTTGAGAAGATCATCCAGGGGCCCTCTGGAGCCGTTGGCGTCGAGCCGGCCGAGTTCGCCTGACGTGGGGCCCGAAGATTTCTCCCGCCGCGTGGCGGAGGCGGCTGACCTCGTCACGGTGGCTCTCGATGAGCTGTTGCCGCGAGCGGACGGACCTGAATCCCGCCTGACCGAGGCGATGCGCTATGCTGCGCTCGGTCCGGGCAAGCGGCTGCGTCCTTTCTTCGCCCTCGAGACCGGGCGGATGTTCGAGCTGCCGGAGCGTTCGGTGCTGCGCGCCGCTTGCGCGCTCGAGTGCGTGCACGCCTACAGCCTCGTCCATGACGACCTGCCCTGCATGGACGACGACGATTTGCGGCGCGGTCGCCCTACGGTCCACAAGGCCTATGACGAGGCGACCGCAGTCCTGACCGGCGATGCGCTGCTGACCGTCGCGTTCGAGATTATGGCCCATCCGGACACCCATGAAGACGGCTCGGTCCGCGCCGAACTCGTGCGTCGCCTTGCGGTCGCCTCAGGCGCCCAGGGGATGTGCGGTGGTCAGATGATCGATCTACTTGGCGTTCGCGGCGATCTGGGCGCCGTGGCGCGGATGCAACGCATGAAGACCGGCGCATTGATTGCTTGTGCTTTCGAGTTGCCGCTGACCATGGCGGGGGCCAAGGATGCCGAACGTCAGGCTCTGATGGCGTTCGGTCGGGACATCGGCCTTGCCTATCAGATCGTTGACGACGTGCTGGATGCCGAGGGCGATACGGCCTCGTTAGGCAAGGCCGCAGGCGGGAAGGACGCCGTCCGAGGCAAGGCCAACTACGTGACGCTTCTCGGCGTCGACGCGGCCAAGGAGCGGATCGCCCACCTGGTGACCCAGACCAAGGCCCATCTTGATCCGTTCGGGGAACGGGGGCGATTCCTTCGGGCGGCTGTTGACTTCGTACTTGACCGTAGGTCGTGATCGACCTGGGTTCTGGAACAATTTGCCGGCGCCGCGCCTGAAAACGGATGATAAGGCGCGCGACCGCAACGCCTCACAGGTTGGATAATGGTTTCATCGACTCCCCTCCTCGACACGGTCTCGGATCCTGCGGACATCCGCGATCTGTCGGTCGCCGACCTGAAAAGGCTGGCTGACGAGCTTCGCCACGAGACGGTGCAGGCCGTCTCCACGACTGGCGGGCACCTCGGGGCAGGCCTTGGCGTGGTGGAGCTCACTGTGGCCCTCCATCACGTGTTCGATACGCCGCGCGACATCCTCATCTGGGACGTCGGACACCAGGCCTACCCTCACAAGATCCTCACCGGCCGCCGCCCGCGCATCCGCACTTTGCGCCAGGGCGGGGGGCTGTCCGGCTTCACCAAGCGCTCCGAAAGCCCCTACGACCCCTTCGGCGCGGCCCACGCAGCGACGTCGATTTCTGCTGCTCTTGGTTTCTGCGTTGCACGGGATCGCCGGGGTGATGACAACGCGGTGATCGCGGTGATCGGCGACGGCTCGATGAGCGCGGGCATGGCCTACGAGGCGATGAACAACGCTGCTGAGTCCACGCGGCGCCTCATCGTCATCCTCAACGACAACGACATGTCGATCGCCCCGCCCGTCGGCGGCATGAGCGCATATCTGGCCGGCCTCGTCTCGGGCGGCGCCTACCAGACGGTCCGCAAGCTGGGCAAGGGCGTCGCGCGCCGCCTGCCTCGCCCGCTCAAGGACATGGCCCGCAAGGCCGAGGAGTTCGCCCGCGGCATGGCGACCGGCGGCACCTTCTTCGAAGAGCTCGGTTTCTACTACGTGGGCCCGATCGACGGCCACAACATGGAGCACCTCGTGCCGGTGCTCGAAAACGTCAAGAAGATCAACGACGGCCCGGTCCTCATCCACGTGGTGACCCAGAAGGGCAAGGGCTATCCCCCGGCCGAGGCCTCTGCCGACAAGCTCCACGCGGTGGTCAAGTTCGACGTAGTCACAGGCCAACAGCTGAAGCCGGCGACCTCCAACGCGCCGCAGTACACCAAGGTGTTCGCCAACGAACTGATCAAGCACGCCGAGCGCGACGACAAGATCATCGGCGTCACCGCCGCCATGCCCTCGGGCACCGGGCTCGACGTCTTCGCAAAGCGGTTCCCGGACCGCACCTTTGACGTGGGCATCGCCGAGCAGCACGCGGTGACCTTCGCCGCCGGCCTTGCGGCGGACGGCATGAAGCCGTTCGCAGCGATCTATTCGACCTTCCTCCAGCGTGGCTACGACCAGGTCGTCCACGACGTCGCGATCCAGAGCCTGCCGGTGCGGTTCGCGATCGACCGCGCCGGACTGGTGGGCGCCGACGGCGCCACCCACGCGGGGAGCTTCGACGTCGGCTATCTCGGTCAGCTCCCGGGCTTCGTGATCATGGCCGCCGCCGACGAGGCGGAGTTGGCGCATATGATCTCCACCTCCGTGGCGATCGACGACCGGCCCAGCGCCTTCCGCTTCCCGCGCGGCGCGGGGGTGGGGGTAAGCATTCCGGACCTCGCCGAACCTCTCGAGGTCGGCAAGGGCCGTATCGTCCGCGAAGGAACCGCGGTGGCGATCCTTTCCTTCGGCACGCGCCTGGCCGACAGCCTCAAGGCGGCCGACATGCTGGCGGCGCGAGGCCTGTCCGCCACGGTCGCCGACGCCCGGTTCGCCAAGCCGCTGGACGTCGATCTCATCCTCCGCCTGGCGCGCGAGCACGAGGCGCTCGTGACGGTGGAGGAGGGGGCGATCGGCGGTTTCGGCGCCTTTGTTCTCCACGCCCTGGCCGAGCACGGCGCCCTGGACCGTGGGCTGAAGGTGCGCACCCTCGTCCTGCCCGACATCTTCCAGGACCAGGACGAGCCCGCAGCAATGTATGCCTCGGCGGGGCTGGACGCGGAGGGCATCGTCCGCGGCGCTCTCGACGCCCTCGGGCCCGACCGGGTGTCCAGCGCCCTTCGCGCCTGAGCGCCCGGCCCGATCCTCCCCCATGAAGCAAAGCGGAATGGGGGAGGGGGACCGCCGAAGGCGGTGGAGGGGGCGGGGCTCTTGATCGCTCTCCGCCGCGAGCGGCCGGACACCATGACGAACGCCCGAGCCGCCACCGCCCCCTCCACCACTTCGTGGTCCCCCTCCCCCGCTTCGCGGAGGAGGATCCGATGATCGCCTTCGACCGTGTGGAGAAGCGCTTCGGCGGCCGCACGGTGGTTGGCCCCCTCAGCTTCGAAGTCGCCGAGGGGCAGTTCGTCGCCCTGCTCGGCGGCTCGGGTAGCGGCAAGACGACCACCCTCAAGATGATCAACGGCCTGGTGACGCCGGACGCCGGCGCCGTTCGGGTGGAAGGCTCCGTGGTGGGCGCTGGGCCGCTCGCGCCCCTTAGACGGCGCATCGGCTACGTCTTCCAGGAAGTCGGACTGCTGCCCCACATGACCGTGGCGGAGAACATCGCCCTGGGGCCACGCCTGGCGGGCTGGGATCGGCCGCGGACCGCGGCTCGTACCGCCGAACTGCTCGAACTCACCGCCTTGCCCGCCGACGTCGGTCCGCGCCTCCCGGCCGAGCTCTCGGGGGGACAGCGCCAGAGGGTGGGCGTCGCTCGCGCCCTGGCGGCGGGACCGCGCCTGATGCTGATGGACGAGCCGTTCGGGGCGCTCGACCCGATCACCCGGGACGCCCTTGGCCGCGACTACCGCGCCCTGCACGATCGCCTGGGCCTCACCACGGTGATGGTGACCCATGACGTGACCGAAGCCCTGCTTCTCGCCGACCGGATTGTCGTCCTGGGGGAAGGGCGGATCCTCGCCGATGGGACGCCGCGCGCCGTGATGGCGATGAAGGACGACGACCGCGTCTCGGCCATGATGGCGACGCCGGTGGAACAGGCGCGACGGCTCGAGGCCTTGGCCAGCGGGTCGACCGATGGATGATCGTTGGGCGGCGGCCTGGCGCCTGCTCCCGGACTATCTCTCGCAGCATGTGCTGCTGAGCGTCTGCGCCCTGGCCCTGGGCTTCGCCGTCAGTCTCCCGCTCGCCGTCGCCGCGAGCCGCAGCCAGGCGGTGCGCTGGCCCAGCCTGTTCGCCGCCAGCCTGATCCAGACAATCCCGAGCCTGGCCCTCCTGGCGCTCTTCTACCCCGTCCTGCTGGCGATCTCTTCGGTCACCGTCCGGTTCTTCGGGGTGGGCTTTCCCGCCCTCGGCTTCCTGCCGTCGGTGCTGGCGCTCACCCTCTATTCGATGCTGCCGATCCTGCGGAACGGCGTCGCCGGCATCCGCGGCGTCGACCCGGCCGCCGTGGAAGCTGCGCAGGGCATGGGGATGACCGGACTCCAGCGGCTCTTCTGGGTCGAGCTTCCACTTGCGGCGCCCGTCATCATGGCGGGCGCGCGCACCGCGGCGGTCTGGACGATCGGGGCGGCCACCTTGGCTACGCCCGTCGGACAGACCTCGCTGGGCAATTACATCTTCCTCGGCCTGCAGACTGAGAACTGGGTCTTCGTGCTGTTCGGCTGTTTCGCTTCGGCTGGGCTGGCCCTGGCCACCGACCAGCTGCTTGGGCTCATCGAGTCCGGCCTATCTGCGCGCTCGCCCCTGCGGGTGTGGGCCGGTGCGCTGGGCCTCGTCGTCGGCGCCGCGGCGGCCCTCTCGCCCCTGGCGGAACTCCACGCAACGGCGGCCTATCGGGTGGGGGCGAAGGACTTTTCAGAGCAGTACATCCTTGCCGACGAGATGGCCCAGAGGCTTCAGGCGAGCGGCTCGCGCGTGAGCCTCAAGGAAGATCTCGGCTCGGCCACGGCGTACCGCGCCCTGGCCGCCTCGGAAATCGACGCCTACGTGGACTATACCGGCACCCTGTGGGCGAACGTGCTCGGCCGTCACGACGAACCCGGCCGCGAAGCCATGCTGCGGGAGCTCACGACCATCCTCGCCCGCCGCGACCATGTAAGGTTGCTGGGGGCGCTGGGTTTCGAGAACGCCTATGTCCTGGCCATGAAGCCCGAACGGGCGCGGGAACTGGGGATTTCGAGCATCGCCGATCTCGAGGCTCGCGCGCCGCAGCTCAAGCTGGGATCGGACCTCGAATTCCTTTCGCGTCCGGAGTGGGCGGATCTGCGCCGCGCCTATGACCTGCGGTTCAAGTCTTCCACGGCCTATCAGCCCACCTTCATGTACCACGCCCTCGAGGATGGCCAGGTGGACGTCATATCCGCCTTTTCCAGCGATGGGCGGATCGCGGCCGATCATCTCGTTGTGCTCAGTGACCCCAGGCGCGCCCTGCCGCCTTACGACGCGGTGATCCTGGTCTCGCCCCGCCGCGCCAACGACAGCCGGCTGATCGTCGCCCTCTCGCCTCTCGTGGGAGCGATTTCCGTTCAGCTGATGCGGGAGGCGAACTACAGCGTGGATCGCCCGCAGGACAAACTCACCCCGTCAGCTGCGGCCCGCTGGCTGGATACGCGAATCAGGCGGTAATCCTAGGTTTCACCGTCCGGAGAATGACCAAACTGCGCTTGCGACTGCCTCTTCGAGCCGGCCCCGAAGCCGAGGCGGCCTTGCCGCAGGCTCTTCTGGACTCCATGGCCGAGCCCGCGGCGGTGTGTGATCCCGCCGGACGGGCGGTCCTGGCGAACCGTTCCTGGCGCGACCTCGCGGGGAACGCCCGGCTGGGCGGCGAGGAGATTTACGCCGCGTTCCGAGCGGCGCGCAGGGACGGCCATGCGGAAGCAAGGCTTCGCCTTGCCGCTCCGGGGCGGACGGCGCAGGTCAGCCTGGCGGCGCCGGACCTCTTCCTCGTGAGGCTCCAGGGCCGCGAGAAGGAGAGCCGCGATCTGAGCGGCGGGACTTCGCGCGCCGCGGCCATCCTCGCCGCGGCGCCGTTCGCGGTCGCCCTGGTCGACGGTGAGCGCCCGTTCGAGGGCCGCGTGCTCGAGTCCAACGCCGCCTTCGACCGCCTCGTCGGACGCCGTGCGACCGGCTCGCGCCTCGATGAGCTCCTCACGCCGGTAGGTTCGGCTGGGGACCTCTTCGCCGGTCCGATCGACGTGACAGTCTGCGCCCGTCCCGATGATTCGGCCCAGCTGCGCCTCACGCCCGCCGAAGGCGCGGTGATCGTCCATCTGGCGGACGTCACCGAGCAGAAGGCGATGCAGCAGCAGCTCGCCCAGCGGAACAAGATGGAGGCGGTGGGCCAACTCGCCGGGGGCGTCGCTCACGATTTCAACAATCTGCTCTCCGCCATTCGCCTGCGGGTCGAGGACCTGCTCCAGCGCCACCCGCTGGGCGATCCCGCCTATGAGAGCCTCAGCGAGATCCGCGCCACGGTCGCGCGCGCGGCCGATGTGGTCCGCCAGCTCCTCACCTTCTCCCGCAAGGCCACCGTCAAGCGCGAGGTGCTCGACCTGGCCGAGACGCTTGGCGACTTCGAGGTCCTGCTTCGGCGCCTGCTGCGGGAGAACGTCGCCCTCGCCACTGCCTATGACGAGCGCCTGCCGCCTGTCCGCATGGACCGGGGCCAGCTCGAGACCGCCGTGATGAACCTCGTGGTCAACGCTCGCGACGCGATCGGCTCGGCGAGCGGGGGACAGATCGCTTTGCGGGCCTGCCGCCTTGGGGCGAGCGAAGCGGGCGCCCTGGGGTTTGTTGGCGAAGCGCCCGCCGAGCTGGCGATGATCGAGGTGTCCGACAACGGTCCGGGCATAGCGCCGGAGATCCGCAATGCGATCTTCGAGCCGTTCTTCACCACCAAGCCGGCGGGCGAGGGCACGGGCCTGGGCCTTGCCACCGTCTATGGCATCGTCCGGCAGGCCGAGGGATGGATCGTGGCCGACTCCGCGCCTGGAGACGGCGCCAGGTTCCGCATCTTCCTGCCGCCCTATGTCCCGCCCCTTCGCGTGGAAACGCCGCCGTCGGACGAGCCCCGCCCGGCGAACCGCGACCTGTCCGGTCAGGGCCGCCTCCTGCTGGTGGAAGACGAGGTTCTCGTCCGCGGAATCACGGCCCGGCTCCTGCGCGCCCGGGGCTATGAGGTCCTGGAGGCGGCCGATGGCGAGGCCGCTCTGGAGCTGGTCAAGGCCAACGCCGGCGCCATCGATCTGATGATCTCCGACGTCATCATGCCGGGCATGGACGGTCCGGCCCTGCTGGCCGCGGCTCGCCCCTTCCTGAGCGGGGCCCCGGTGATGTTCGTCTCCGGCTACGCGGAGGCGGAGGTGTCGGACCTCCTGGAGGGACAGAGCGAGGTGAGCTTCCTGGCCAAGCCGCTGGACATCAAGACCCTGGCCGAGGAGGTCAAGAGAAGGCTGGAGGAGCGTCGCGATGCGTGAACGTGCGACCGCCCGCGTCCTGCTGCTCGATCCCCGGGACCGCATCCTCCTCATGAAGGGACGGCTTCCCAGCGCTCCCAGCGCGCCGGGGGCCTGGTTCACCGTCGGCGGAGGCATCGAACCGGGCGAGGACGAAGCCCAGGCCGCGCGGCGGGAGATCCGCGAGGAGACCGGCTGGGAGGCGCTGGAAATCGGTCCAGTGCTCTGGCGCAACGAACAGACCTTCAGCGACCGCAAGGGGCGGCCAGTCCTGATCCGCGAGGCGTTCATGGTCGCCCGCTGCGCCGGCGGCGAGCCGTCGAGGGAAGGCTGGGTCGCCCTGGAGCGGGAGTTCGTCGACGACATTCGCTGGTGGACCCTCGATGAGCTTCACGCCTGCAAGGAGCCCGTCTATCCGGCCGACCTGGCGCGGCGTCTCGCCGACATCCTAGGTCTCATCGCCGCCGCCGACCGCCGCCAGGGCTGAACCAGACGCGACACTTTTGGGCCTTGAGCCAGATCGATTCCCGCGATTCCGTCTGCACGGGGGACATGTTCTGGGAATCTTTCATGTCCCGCGCGTATCTGCTCGCCGCCCTTCTGGTGGCGCTTGCCCCCACGATCGTCCGGGCCGATCCGGACCCGTCCTGCCTGAGGGACAAGCGGGCTGACGAGGTTCTCGGAGGCCTGATCGGCGCGGGCGTGGGCGCGCTTGCGGGCGCGGTGGCGAGCCACGGCGGCGCGGCCGCTACCGTGGGCGGAGGCGTGGGCGGCGCGGCGGCTGGCGCCTTTGTGGGGGGCGCCACAGTGCACTGCGGCCAGAACCGCTACGGCTACTATGACGACCGGGGGCAATGGATGTCCTATCGGACGACCGACGACGGCTCTGTCGGGCCTGATGGCAAATGGGTCGCCGGGCCACCGCCCGAGCCGGATCCCGGCGATACGCGGGCTCGGGAGCTGCGCATGCAGGCGGCGCTGGAGCGCCGGCTCGACGAGGGCAGGGTTTCTCGAAACGAAGGCCGCCAGGCCCTGCGCAGCCTGAACGAGATCTCGGCGATCGACGCCGACTACCGCAGCGACGACGGACGCCTCACGCCCGCGCAGCGCCAGGACATCGAAGCGCGCCTCGACGGACTCGCCCAGGCGACAGGGATCGCCCAGGACCGCTGAGGGGAAGAAGAGCGCTCGAGCGGGTGGGCGCGGTCACGCTCCGGCGAGCTGGGCGAACTTCCACGCGGCTGCGCCGAGCATGGGAACTCGCTCGGCCATCGCCGCCGCCTGCGGGCTGTTGGCCGTGCCGTCGCGGGCGCGGCCGACGATCCCTTGGACGATCCCGGCCAGGCGGAAGATGTTGTAGGCGAAGTACCAGTTGAGGTCCGGCAGTCCGCTGCGTCCGGTGAGCCGGCAGTATTCGGCGACATATTCGTCCATCGTCGGAATGCCGTGCGCCTTGAGGTCGGGGATATGTGAGATCGAGCCGTTCACCCACTGCATCAGCAGATTGGTGAAGTCCGCCAGCGGGTTGCCCAGCGTCGACAACTCCCAGTCCAGGACGGCGATCACGCGCGCCTCGGTGGGGTGGATCACCTCGTTGTCCAGGCGATAGTCGGCGTGGACGATGGTGGTCTGGTCGTCCTCGGGCACGGTCCGCGGCAGCCACTCGATCAGCCGCTCGACGGTCTCGATGTGCTGGGTCTCGGAAGCCTTGTACTGCTTGGTCCAGCGGTCGATCTGCCGGGACATGTAGTTGCCGGGGCGTCCGAAGCTCTCCAGGCCGACGGCCTTGTAGTCGGTGTTGTGCAGGTCGGCCATCGTCTTGAGGGCGGCCATATGGATGGCGTGGCGCTCCGTCGGGGCGTAGGTCGGAAGGGTCTGATCCCAGAGGATGCGGCCCTCGACCATGTCCATGACGTAGAAGATGGTGCCGATGACGGCCTCGTCCGTGCACAGGCCATAGGGCCTCGCGACGGGAAAGCCCGTGGGATAGAGGGCTGAGATCACCCGGAACTCGCGATCCACGGCATGCGCCGAGGGCAGGAGTTTGCCCGGCGGCTTGCGGCGCATGACGTATTTCCGGTCCGGCGTGACCAGCTGATAGGTCGGGTTCGACTGGCCGCCCTTGAACTGGCGGACCTCCATCGGCCCTTGGAAATCGGGAATGTTGGCCTTCATCCACTCGGCCAGGGCCCCCTCGTCGAACCGGTGGCTCTCGACGACGGGCTTGGTGCCGGTGTTGAGCTGCTCGCGGGCCTGCTCTTCCGTGGCGTTGTCTGCAGCCATGGCGGTCCCTCCGAACCAAACGCTTGTTCGAGGAACCTCCTAGCCGGCCTTCGGCGAGACGGAAAGCGCCCGCCAGCCGATGTCGGTGCGGTGGAACCCCTCGGGCCAGTCGATGCGGGCAATGGCGGCGTTGGCCCGGTCCCGGGCCTCCGCCAGTGTCGGCGCCCGCGCGCAGACATTGAGCACCCGCCCGCCCGCGGCAACGAGCTCGCCGTCCCGCAGGGCGGTCCCCGCGTGGAACACGGCTACGCCCTCGCCAAGGTCCCCGGCGGGCAGGCCGATCCGCGTGCCGCCTAGGGGCGAGCCGGGATAGCCGCGGGCGGCGAGGACCACGCAGATCGCCGCGTCGGCGCTCCACTGCGGCGGCGCCAGCCGGTCGAGCCCGCCGCTCGCACAGGCCATCAGGTAGGGAACGATGTCGCTCTCGAGCCGCATCATCAGAACCTGGCTTTCGGGGTCGCCGAAGCGAGCGTTGAATTCTACCAGGCGCACGCCCGTCGCGGTGAGCATCAGGCCCGCATACAGCGCCCCCCGATAAGGCGCGCCCTCTGCGGCGAGGCCGGCGATCGTGGGTTCGGCGATGGCCGACATCGCCTCCGCCTCGAGCGTCCGCGTGAAGGCGGGAGCCGGCGCATAGGCGCCCATGCCGCCTGTGTTGGGCCCGACGTCCCCGTCGAAAGCGCGCTTGTGGTCCTGGGCCGAGCCGAACGGCATCGTGGCGCGCCCGTCGCTGAGGACGAACAGGGAGACCTCTTCGCCGGCCATGAACTCCTCGATCACCACCTTAGCGCCCGGTTGGAGCAGCATGGCGCCGGCGGCGTCAGCAGCCTCCGGGAGGGTCGGGGTGATGACCACCCCTTTGCCTGCGGCCAGGCCGTCGGCCTTCACCACGTAAGGCGGCGCGCGACGGGCGAGCGCCATTCTTGCCGCCTCGAGGCTCTCGGCGACGTCGAAATCGGCCGTGGGCAGGCCTTGGCGGCGCGCGAAGCCCTTCATGAAGGCCTTGGACGTCTCGATCCGCGCCGCGGCGGCCGAGGCGCCGAAGCACGGAATGCCCGCCGCGGCCAGCGCGTCGGCAAGGCCCGCCTCCAGCGCCGCCTCGGGTCCGACCACCACGAGATCGGCGGAGATTCGTCGGGCGAGATCCACCTGCCCGGGGACATCCGTCGCCGCCACAGGTTGCAGTTCCGCCAGCTCGCCCATGCCCGGATTTCCCGGCGCGCAGACGAGCCGGGTGACGAGGGGCGAGCGGGCGATCTTCCAGGCGAGGGCGTGTTCGCGGCCGCCCTGGCC
Organism: Caulobacteraceae bacterium; assembly: GCA_035483335.1. Lineage (GTDB taxonomy): Bacteria > Pseudomonadota > Alphaproteobacteria > Caulobacterales > Caulobacteraceae > Acaudatibacter. The sequence continues at coordinate 24,656 of DATHPX010000190.1, forward strand.
GACGATGAGGATGTTCATGCGAGTCCAGGCTTTGGGTCCGCGCGCCTCGGCCCGTCAACCCCGTCTGGGGCGGCGGGCGCGCAGGCGGGAACCCTCTGCTCGGAGACTGCTCTAGGGATCGGAGACCTGCAGGGCCGGCGCCATGGGGAAATAGGCCGTGAACATCGAGCCTTCGTCGGGACCGCTCTCAACCAGAAGTCCGCCCCGATGCCGGTTCACGATGTGCTTCACGATCGCAAGTCCCAGCCCCGTGCCGGGGTTGGCGCGCGCCTTCTGGCCTTCGACCCGGTAGAAACGCTCGGTCAGGCGCGGAAGGCTGCTGCGTGCAATGCCTGCGCCGAAATCTCGCACGCGGATCGCGGCATAGGTGCGGCCCAGCGCGTGGTCCGGCGTGAGCAGGGAGAAGTAGGCTGCCAGGCCCGCCGCCGGGGTCACTGCGGCGGGCAGGCCAAGGCCGGCTGTCACCTCCACCGTTACCTTCCCCCCGAGCGGCGTGTACTTCACGGCGTTTTCCGCGAGGTTCTGGACGACCTGCATGATCTGGTCACGGTCTGCGACCGCGAGGGCGACCCCCGGCGGCGGCAGGCTCGCCTCGAACGTCACGCAGCGCTCGGCGGCGACGGGGGCCAGGGCGTCGAGTACGTCGGGCGTGACCAGGGCCAGGTCGATGATTCCGGCGGGCGGAATGTGCTCGCCCAGCTCGATGCGCGAAAGGCTCATCAGGTCGTCGATCAGCCTGCGCATCCGCTCGGCCTGGCCATGCATGATGGTGAGGAACCGTTCGCGTGCGGCTGGGTCCTCGCGCGCATGTCCCCGCAGGGTGTCGATGAAACCGCTCAGAGACGCGAGCGGCGTGCGCAGCTCGTGGCTCGCGTTGGCGAGGAAGTCGGCGCGGGTCCGCTCGATTCGCCGAATCTCGGTCTCGTCGCGCAGCCAGAGCACCGCCAGCAGTCCGTTCGCCCCCGCCTGGGTGAGAGGCAGGGTGCGCGCCTGCCAGACGCGGTCCTGGACCCCGCGCAGCTCATAGACGGCGTGACCCGGACGCCGTTCGTAGAGGGCTTCCTCCACCGCATCGAGAACCTCGGGGGCGCGGATCGCGGTGGTGAGGGGACCGCTCGGCCGCTGGATACGCAGCAGGTCGCGCGCTGCCGCGTTGGCGAACAGGAACCGACGGCTGGCGGGCTCGTCCCGCTCGCCCCCCTCGATCAGCAGCAGAGGGTCCGGTAGCTGGTCGATCACGGCGGCGAAAGGCCCCGAAGCCCGTGGCGAATCGATTGGCGGAGGCGCCGGCTGGGTGCGCACGGCGCGCGCGAGGATGGACACGCCCACGCCGACAGCGCCGACGCAGAGGGCGGCGGCCATTGCGGCGGCGGGCGAGGCGGCCCCCGCCACGGCCAGGACAAGCGGCGCGGCGACGCCCGCGACCGTGGTGACGGCGAGCCGGCGCCAGGATCTTTCGCCGCCGCCTCGCGTCTCGGCCGTTTCGCTCATTCCACAGTCGCCGTCAGACTCTTGATTCTCTAAGGTACTCCATCTGACCCTGCGCGTGTGTCGCAGGCGTGACAGATCGCCTGTCTGAGCGGGACACCTTGTAATTGGCCGCAATGCGGTCGTATTGCGCAGGCCCCATTGGGTGGGGCGACGCGATCGGGGCGTGTGAGAGTTTTTTAGCGAATCATGACTCGAAAGCTCCTCACCGCGGCGGCCAGCCTCGCCCCCCTGATCCTTGCCGCCGGCGTCGCGCAAGCGCAGGTCTCGATCAACAGCGCAGTCACCACCCCGGTGGTGACTGCGACCTCAAGCAGCCCACCGCCTGCCACGCTGGACATCACCTCCAGCGGCTCGGTCGGCCTGACCACGCCCGGCGTGGCGGTCACCATCAACAGCAACACCGTGGTGACCAACGAGGGGCAGATCGGCGCGACGGACATCAACAACGCGACGGGCGTGCAGCTTATCGGCGGCAACACCGGCTCGTTCACCACCACCGGCTCGATCCTGATCACCGAGTCCTACTCAGCGGCCACAGACAACAACAACGGCCTGCTCACCGGGGTCTACGCCCAGGGCGGCAGCCGCGTCGGCATCCAGGTGGTCGGCGGCGTCTTCAATGGCGGCATCACCATGACCGGCTCCGATACGGTGCACGGCAACGACTCGTCCGGCGTCGATATCGAGACGCCGATAACCGGTTCGTTCGTGATGCAGACGGTCTCGCCGACCAGCTTCACCTCCAGCACCACAGTCACCGTCACCAACGGCTCGATCAGCGTCCTGGGGAACGGCTCGATCGGCTTCTACGTCGCGCCGAACGGCGGGGTCGGCGGCAACATCCAGCTCGGCGCCATCAACGCCAACGGCGGCCTGGACGCGAACGGCGTCGGCACCCGGGGCGCGGTGATCGATGGGACCGTAGGGGGCACGATCAATGTCGCCGGCGCGATCACCGCCACCGGCTATCGCACCACCACGCGCCAGACGACTCAGTCGATCGGGGCGACCTATACCTCCCAGGAACTGCAGCAGGGCGGGTCGGCCCTGACCGTTGGCGGCAACGTCGGCGGCGGACTGATCGTCAGCACTACGCCGTTGATCCTCTCGACCACCAATCCCGACCTCGACGGCAACGGCGTGCCCGACGCCCAGCAGACCGCTGGCACGGTGAGCGTGTTCGGCGCCGCGCCCGCTATGGTGATCGGCACGTCTGGACAAAACGGATCTCTGGGGCTGGTCGGACCGGGCAACGGCATCATGGTGCCCGGCCCGAATGGCACGCTGGTCGTGGGCGGCGCCAACACCTATGGCCTGGTGATCCAAGGCAGCGTGATCGGCAACGGCCTCTTCGATCCGATCTTCACTCCCAACATAGACGGTCCCGGTCCGAACGGAACTGTTCCGGGGACCGGCCTGCAGATTGGTCCCGGCGGGGCCAACACGTTCGTGATCGCTGGCGGCATCTACAATAGCGGTCTGATCGAAGGCGAGGGGTGGCAGGCCAGCGCCACCGCGATCCACTTCCTCTCCGGCGGCCAGACGCCGCAGATCGTCAATGACGGCTCCATCTTCGCGACGTCCAACCAGGTCACGACCGGTGTCGGCGCGCAGGGCTACAGTCCGGTCAATGTCTACGGGATCCTGATCGACCAGGGCGCGACCCTCAACAGCATCACGAACAACAGCTCCATCGAGGCCAACATCACCGGATCGGGCGGCGCGGGCGCCGCCGTGGTGGGCGCGATCGTCGACCGCTCCGGAACGCTCTCCAGCGTCACCAACACCGGCGCTATCATCGCCGAGGCGAACCAGACCGAGCTCAGCCAGCAGATGCCGATCGGCGTGAACAACAACGGGCTGGTCGCCATCGACATGTCCCTGGGCAAGGGTCCCCAGACCCTGCTGCAACAGCAGAATCCGAACCTGCCGGCCTCGGCGCCCTATGTGCAGACCAACACCTACACGGTCGGCCAGTTCGTCAGCCTCAACAACGTGGTCTACGAGGCCCTGACCACGGTCTCCACGGCGCAGGACCCGGTGGACTTTCCGAACCTCTGGCGCCCGGTCGGAGCGCTGACGCCCTCTATCGTCGGGAATGTCTATTTCGGTAGCGGTGGGACGACGGTGAACATCTTTTCGGGCACGGTCACCAGCTCGATCATCAACCTCGGAACCGGCGCCAACACGCTCAACGTCCTGGGCCAAACCCTGGGCTGCACCGGCGTGACGTGCGCGACGGTCACCGGCGCGATCGAAGAGTCTCCCGCGGGCATCCAGACCACCTCTGCCGGGCTGCAACAGGAGGGCAGCGGACGTCTGACGATCAATGTCAACAACGGCACTCTTACCGACCTGAACCCCAACAACATGCTTGCCAAGTCGGTGAACGTCGGAGCGAACGGCCTGCTGGTCGTCTCGGCTGACCCCGTCAACAGGACGAGCACGGAGTTCTTCACCGGCGGCGCCTCGACCTTCGCCCAGGGCGCCCAGGTGGGGATCAGTCTCCTCAGCCTGCCCTCGACGGCTCAGCAGGTCTACACCATCCTGCAGACCGTCGGCTCGGGCACGCTCACGGCGGGGACGTTCGCGCAGAACGCCGTCGGCAACGCGCCCTTCCTTTTCTACGCAAACGCGTCGTTCGTGCCGCAGACCGGCGGCGGCGGCGCGATCGATCTGACGGTCACGCGCAAGACGCCCCAGCAGCTCGGCTTCAACACCGCCGAGGGAAATGCGCTGGATGCCGTGCTCGCGGCCGCGCCGCTGAATCCGGCCATCCAGAGCGCCCTCCTCTCACAGACCACCCAGGCGGGGCTGAGGTCCGTCTTCGATCAGCTCCTGCCCAACCAGGGTCAGGGCATTTTCGACGCCCTGAACGCGGCCACGGAGGCCGTGGACGGCATGATCTCGACGCCGCCAGACAACGGCAAGCGGGTCGCGGGCTCGAGCCTCTGGCTGCAAGAAGTGAACGAGAGGGTCAACCGCGACGGCATCGACAGCCCGGGCAGCTACACCAAGCTCACCGGCCTCATCGCAGGCGTGGAGCACCTCGGTGTCGCCGGCGGCGCAATCGGTATGACCCTGGCCTATTACAACGATAACGAGGTCCCGACCGCCCAACAGTCCGGCTCCGGGGTGGTCGCCAATATCGTCGAGGCCAGCCTCTACTATCGCCGCTCGATTGGTGGGTTCACCTTCGACGCCCGCGGCGCCTTCGGCGGCGCGTTCTTCGACAGCAACCGGACGTTCCTCGCGCCCAACACGACGCTGAACGCGCACGCCAACTACGATGGCTATTATTATGTCGGCCACGCCGGCGTCTCGTACCAGCAGGGGATCGGGCGGTTCTATGTCCGTCCCGAATTGATGGCGGACTATCTCGACCTGCACACCGGCGCCTACGCCGAGGAGGGCGGCGGGCAAGGCTTCGACCTGACCGTGGCCAGCCAGAACGACTCGCGCCTGACCGGCACGGCGGAGCTCGCCCTGGGACGCAGCTGGGGCCAGGACGCCTGGGTGCAGTCGGAGTTCCGATTCGGCGTGCGTGAGGTGCTCGTGAACGGCATGGGTGACACCGTGGCCGCGTTCAGCGGCGGCGGATCGCCCTTCTTCATGACTCCCGACGACTATTCAGGAAGCTGGGCCACCGTCGGTTTCGCCATCCGCGCGGGCTCGGCGACCTCCTACTTCGCCCTTGAAGGCGACGGCGACTTCCGCAATGGCGAGCAGATCTACGACATTCGCATCGCCGGACGCACGATCTTCTAACCTCGAGACTGTAGCCTACCGGATTGTCAGGCCTCTCAACGACCGCGTCTAACCCCCCGCCATCGCCGCGCCACGAAGACAGGGCAGGAGCGAGGCCGATGCGCGCCCGATTCGTCAGATTGGTCCTCCTTGCCGTCGCGGCGAGCTTGGCCGCGTGCGCGAGCGGCGAGCGGATTTCGGCGGCCGGGGACGTTCGCGGCCTTCTGGTCGCCATTCGCGACGACGACCGCGCCGCCTTCGACGCCCACATCGACCGCTCCGCGCTCCAGGCGGAGATGCAGTGGATCATCGTCGAGCGCGCCAAGACCTCGGGCCTGGGCTCGGAAGGAGCGGCTCTGGGCGCGCTCGCCTCCGGACCGCTGTCGCGCGCAGCGGCGACGGTGGTGTTGCGCCCGGACGTTTTCCGCGCGATCGCCGATTATTACGGTTACAGCCCGGACCGCCCGCTGCCGGGGACGTTCACCTTGGCTGCGGCGCTGACTCCGGTCGAGGGGGGCAAGGTCTGCGCCCGTGATCCGAAGACGAAGACGTGTCTGCTGACCTTCGCAAACGAGGGGGGCGTATGGAAGCTCGTTTCATTCGACGCGCGACGCGCCGGCCTTTCTTCCTCAGGCTACGGACGATGAACCCTTTTCGCCAACTCGCCCTCGTCCTTCTTGCGCCGATGGCTGTCGCCGGCGCGGCGAACGCAAGCGTGACGCACTTGTACTCCTACGATCCGGCTAACGACGCCTCGCGGGATGCAGCCGGACCTGTGACTCTCCAGGTGCGCCAGGGCCTGCTCAGCGTCACCGTGGTGAACCTGCGCTCGACCGTGGCCCAGGCGACGGCGGACCTGCGTCCCGCGGACGTCCGCGTCCTTGGCGGGGGGGGACTCGCGGCGCTCGTCCCGGCCGGCGGCGGCGAGCGCGATCTCTATGAGGTGCAGAAGGCGGACGAAGGACCCCAACTCGTCTCGGCCCTGTGCCCCGGCGCCTCGCGCGCCTGGCTCGCCTTCAGCAGGATCGGCATGGACCGCGACGTGCAGATCGCCGTGATCGGCGCCGAGACTGGAAAGCCGGCGCGCCTGTGCCGCGTCCTGGCCTACCGATTCCATGGTGAGTGGCGCGCCCCCGCGACCGGCCCGGTCCTGCGCTATCGCGATCTCCCCCAGGGCCGCTTCCCAGGGAGCGGAGGGTAGCCCGGCGCTCTACTCCAGCAGGCGCTCGGCGATTTGCGCGCGCAGGTCCGGGCTGAGGCCAATCACGGTGTCCAGATAGGTTTCGACGTCGCCGCAGGTTTCGTCGATCACCTGGAAAGCGGCGGCGAGATAGTCCGCCTCCACGCCCATGGCGGTCAGTAGGGTCGCCTCGTCCGCGTCGCGCCCGCTGATCTCCTTGACCGCCGCCGCGATCATCGGCAGGCGGGCGGCGAAGCGCTGCGGATTATTCGTCAGCAGGTAGTCCGCGACTATGTCTTCGGGATCCACGCCGGCCACATGATGGGTCAGCGCCGCGAGGACGCCGGTGCGGTCCTTGCCGGCCGCGCAGTGGATCAGCATCGCCCCGTCCGTCTCGGCCAGCGCCTGGAAGTAGCGGCGAAACAGGTCGACGTGGCGCGGCTCGAACGGCGCGGCGCGGTAGTAGTCTATCAGGTAGCGCCGGAACGAGGCGGGGGTCAGGTCCGAGGTGCGGATATGTTCGTGCCAGGAGTCCGGCTGCTCGGAGTCGTTGTCGATCACGACGGCGGCGAACGCCGGGTGGCGGCGCGAGGGGTCGCGATCGCGCTCGGGCTTGCGGCGCAGGTCCACGATCACCGCGATCCCGAGGGCCGAGATCGCCTCGAGATCCGCATCCGTGGCCCGCGCGTGGCTGGCCGACCGATAGAGCCGGCCGCGTTTCATCGGCCGGCCGTGTCGGGTGGGATAGCCGCCGAAATCGCGGAAGTTGTCGACGCCTTCGAGGATCACGGTGCGCTGCATGTCGCCTCGATATCCCGGGCAGACGACATTTGCGAGACGGCCCTTTGGCTTAGGGGGCGGCCTCAGGTCAGGTAGGAATGGACGATCTCGACCAGTTCTTCCGCCGCCTGGGTGCGTTTGTCGTCGCTCGGAGCCGACTCGTCCATCAGATGCTCGCGGATGTGGTCCTCGATCACTTCGGCGATGAAGCCATCCATGGCGCCTCGACAGGCTGTCGCCTGCTGCAGGACCCGCGAGCACTCGCCGTCGCTGCCGACCGCTCGCTCGATGGCCTCGATCTGGCCTTTGATCCTTCGAAGGCGATGAAGGAGTTTCGTCTTCTCTTTCTCGATATGCGCCATTTCGCGCCGTTTTCGTCCTTGAACCAAGCTGGGGGTGGGTATAGCACGCGCCGCCGCCGTCCGGTAAGCCTTCGGGCGCCTGTGACGTCGGTCGTCCACTCAACCACGGGATCACATGAACTGTCGATCTAGCAGTCCGCGTTGCGGGAGCGGCGAACGGCCCCTGGCCGGTCACGCTGTCGCGAGCGGCTCCGACCCCGGGGGACGCTCATGAGCAGTTCGGCCGCGGCGTACTGACGCCACAGCCGGTTCGGCCCGGCGCCTCTCGGGATCAAGTTCAAGCTTGAGCACGCCAGAGGCGCAAAATGGCCTATCTGAACACTTTTCCCGAGCGCTCCGAGCGCTCCATCTTCGCTCATCGCCCTGACCGCAGCGCCTCCGGTCCCGCCAAGCCCGGAGCCGGCCGTCTTCGGAAGGATGGCAGAGGATCGCGCAGGACCGACGCCGGCGGGACCGAGTTCCTGATGGCCTCCGGGGTGCTCGGCGCGGCGCGCTGGCTGCATCGCCGCGGTCTGGTCGGCGCGAAGGGATTCCGGGTCGCCCTCACACTGGCCGAACGGTTCTCCGCCCGAGGAATCGCCAAGTGGCGCGCTGCGCGGCGTTCCGACGCTGCAAACGACGCGTAATAGGGTTGAAGCATAGCCCAGGAGGGTATACCTCCGAGACATCCCAGCGGGGTCGGCTCCCGTCCTCGCAGGGGTTCGGTCGCACGCCATCCGGCGGCGGCCGGTCGTTCAACCGTCAAGGGAAACCATGAACCCGCGACCTAGCCGTCCGGCCCAAGACGACCCTGCCAGGCGCCTCGCGCCCTGGCGGCGCCTTGAGGTCGGCTCCATAGCTCGGGTGATGCGACCTGCCGTGATGGCCCCACGCTGACGCGTTGAGGTCTTCGGGCCGCGCCTCCCGAGCTCAGTGTTGACCCTGAGCAAGAGGAGAGGCGCGATGGCCTTTCTGATGTCCCGCCTGTCCGCCCTCGGCGGCCCCGACATGCCTCCGGCCTTCCGTGTCGAAGCGCGGCGGGGCGGTTGGCCCAAACCTGTCGATCGCGTTCCCCAGTGTCGCTGGGAGCGTGACGGCGAGGGACGCATTGTGCGCCGCTGGGTGCTCGAGCGTTCTTACCGCGGGGCTGATCCACTCTCCTGATCTTCATCCCGAGCGTCGCGAGCGGAGCGATCCTCTCGCCGCCCTCACCCTGCGCGTCAGCACGCGCAGAGCCTGGCGACCCCAAACGGAACTCGTGATGACGACGCAAGACACCCTCGAACTGCCACCCCTGCCAGTCCGTCCTCTTCGGCGGACCGCGGTCCTTGACGACGCCCACCTGGGCGACATCCACGGCGCCCTGGGCTCGATCGCTGAAGACGATCTGGGCGCGCGCACGAGTTGGCGCCGCCGCCTGACCACCTTGCTGGCCATCCTCGGGCCCGGCCTCATCGTTATGGTCGGCGACAACGACGCCGGCGCGTTCGGCACCTATACCCAGGCCGGCCAGAACTACGGCTCGAGCCTTCTGTGGATCCTGCTGCTCCTGGTGCCGGTCCTCTATGTGAACCAGGAGATGGTGCTGCGCCTGGGCGCGGTCACCGGCGTAGGCCACGCCCGGCTCATCCTGGCGCGCTTTGGCAAGTTCTGGGGCGCTTTCAGCGTCATCGACCTCTTCATCCTCAATGGCCTGACCATCGTCACCGAGTTCATCGGTATCAGCCTGGCGCTCGATTACCTTGGAATTCCAAAGACAGCCGGGGTCATCATCTCGGCGCTTCTCGTGATCGGCGCCGCCTCGACCGGAAACTTCCGCCGGTTCGAGAGATTCTCTCTCATACTCGTCGCCGGCAGCCTGCTGCTCGTACCCGTCTTCCTGGCCGTTCACCCGCCGATCGGCGAGGTCGCCCGCCACCTCGTCACGCCTGGCCTGCCAAAGGGCGCCAAGCTCAGCGAGGTGATGCTGCTGATCATCGCGATCGTCGGGACGACCATCGCCCCCTGGCAGCTGTTCTTCCAGCGGAGCTACGTGGTGGACAAGCGGATCACGCCTCGGTTCATCACCTATGAGAAGCTCGATCTCTGGATCGGCATCGCGCTCGTTCTCATCGGCGCGGTGGCGATGATGGCCTTCTCCGCAGAGGCCTTCCGCGGCACGCCCCTGTTCGGCCAGTACACTGACGCCGCCGGCATCGCTGCGGGCCTCGAGAAGCATGCCGGGCGCGCCGTGGGCGTGCTCTTCGCCCTCGCCCTCCTGGACGCGAGCATAATCGGCGCGTCCGCCGTCTCGCTGTCGACGGCCTATGCGGTGGGCGATGTCCTCTCCCTCAAGCACTCGCTGCATCGCAAGGCGACGGACGCCAAGGGCTTCTACCTCATCTACGGCGGCCTGATCGTTGTCTCCGCGGCCCTGGTGCTGGCGCCCGGGACGCCTCTGGGCTTGCTGACCAACGCCGTGCAGACCCTCGCCGGCGTCCTGCTGCCCAGCGCCACCGTGTTCCTGCTGCTTCTGTGCAACGACAGGGACGTACTTGGGCCCTGGGTGAACTCGAACCGCACCAACCTCTTCACCGGCGCGGTGATCGCGGTCCTGGTCGTGCTTTCGATCATCCTGACCGGCTCGGTGCTGTTCCCGAACATGGGCAGCGGCGAGATGCTCGCCATCCTGGGCGCCGGCGCCGTGGTGACCCTGGGAGGGTGGACAGTCACCACCCTTCTGAAGGGTAGGCGGGACGTGGACGCGCCGATCGACCGCCTGGCTCGCGCGACCTGGCGGATGCCGCCGATCGAGTGCCTGTCGCCCAAGCCGCTCACCGTGCTCAACCGGACCTGGATGTTCGTCCTTCGGGGCTACCTGCTTCTGGCGGCGGGCCTGGTCCTGTTCAGGATCGTGCAACTGGCCCTCGGAAGGCATGGCGTCGGCGGCGGCTGAGGCCGCCGACCCCCAACACCCACGAACTGTCTGACATTCCGCGGCCCGTGAAAGGGGCCGGATCCCGCGGGTCTGCGCGCCATCGCCGACATCAATTCACTCGATCCGCAAAAAGCCACGCGACAAACGGGGACTGTCCGATGACTCATGCACGAATGCCCGCCACGCGGACGGGGCGCCGCGGGAACACCGGCCTATTGGGGATGGCCGTCGCGGCGGGAACCGCACTGATCTGCGCCGCGCCTGGGGTCTTCGCCGACCCGCTGCAGACATCGAACGTCCCCGTCGTCGAGCCAATCTCCAACACCGCCGCGCCGACGCCTGAAGGAACGCCGGAGCCCGAGACGGCTCCCTCTGAGCAGACCTGGGCCTTCCACGCCCAGAGCACGTTTGTCTATCAAGGCCATCCGGCCTTCCGCTCGCCCTATCAGGGGGCCAACAGCCTGGACGCCGTGGCCAACGCCCGCGAAACCTGGGACCTCACCGCCTATGCCGGGTGGCGTCCCTGGGCTGGCGGAGAGCTCTGGATCAACCCCGAGATCGACCAGGGTTTCGGCCTCGACAACACCCTGGGCGTCGCGGGTTTCCCGAGCGCCGAGGCCTACAAGGTCGGCAGGACGCATCCCTATGTCCTGGTGCACCGCTTCTTCTTCCGTCAGACCCTCGACCTCCGTGGTAAGTCGGAGGGGGTATCGGCCGACGAGAACGTACTTGCGAAGTCCGAGACGGATAATCGACTTGTCTGGACCGTGGGAAAGTTCTCGGTCGTGGACGTCTTCGACACCAACAAATACGCTCACGATCCGCGCCAGGACTTCCTGAACTGGTCGATCGTGGATACCGGAAGCTTCGACTACGCTGCCGATTCCTGGGGATACACGGCTGGCTCCGCTCTGGAGTGGTATCAGGGCCGCTTCGCCTTCAGAGGCGGCGCTTTCCTCTTGTCGGACATTCCAAACGACGTGCACATCGACACGCGTTTCAAGCAGTTCGAGCTAATCGGGGAAGTCGAGGAACGCCATCAGATCCTCGGCCATCCGGGGGCGGTCAGGGTCACCTTCTTCCTCAACCGCGGCTATATGGGTCGCTATGACCAGGCGATCGAGCTGGGGCTCGAGACGGGACTGCCTCCAAGCACCGCGGATGTGCGGCACTATGCGAGCCGGGCGGGCTGGGCCATGAACCTGGAGCAGGAGCTGACCCGGGACCTGGGCGCGTTTGCCCGGGTCGGGTTCTCCGACGGCCACTACGAGACGTTCGACTTCACCGACATCGACAAGACGGTCGCCGCGGGCCTTTCTCTGGCGGGCCGGAGCTGGAACCGGCCGAACGACACGGTCGGCCTCGCCGGAGTCGTCAACGGCGCCTCCAACCCGCTGCTCGAGTATCTCAACGCCGGCGGACTGGGCGTCCTGGTCGGGGACGGCAAGCTTCCCAATCCTGGCTGGGAGCAGATCCTAGAGACCTACTATTCCTTTGACGTGATCAAGCAATTCAAAGTCTCTCTGGACTATCAGCTTGTCGGCAATCCCGGCTACAATCGCGACCGCGGCCCGGCGAATATCTTCGCCATCCGCCTTCACACCGAGTTCTGAGGCGTCGAATACCTACAGCTCTATGATCCCGCGCTTTGCGGCCACTGTGACGGCGTGGGTGCGATCGGCGACGTCGAGCTTGGCGAACGCGCTCTTCAGATGCCCCTTGACGGTGTCTTCACTGACCGCGAGCTGATTGGCGATCGCCTTGTTGCCCTTGCCCGCCGCCACCAGGCGCAGGATGTCCGTCTCCCGCGCGGTGAGGGGCTCGTCCACGGCGTGGTGGGCGATCTCGGCGGAGACGTCCGCCTGCAGGTAGCGAAGCCCGGAATGGACCGCGCGAATCGCGTCGAGCAGTTCCTTGCGCACGCTGTTCTTCAACAGATAGCCCACCGCGCCCGCCTTCAGGGCCCGCATCGCCTGGGCGTCGCCGGCGTAGGTGGTCAGGACGATGATCCGGGCCTTGGGAAAATCGCCGCGGATGGCGGCGATGGCGTCGACGCCGTTCATCACCGGCATCTGCAGGTCCATCAGGGTGATGTCGGGCTTGAGGTCGCGAAACAGGCGCACCGCCTCGGCGCCGTCGCCGGCTTCGCCCACCACCTCCATCTCGCTGGAGGACTGCAGCACCATCGCCAGTCCCTCGCGCACGATGGGGTGGTCATCGGCGATCAGGATGCGAACCGAGCGCGCGCCGCCAGCCTCAGACATTTCAGCCTCCAACATTCGCCAGGTCACCCCCGCCCGGTTGCGGCTCGAGCCGCTGGCCACGGGCGAAGGCGACCGAGGCCGGGATGTTCAGGACCAGCTCGACGCCGGCGCCGGGCCGGCTCGACAGGATGAGGGCGGCGCCGATCTTGCTCGCTCGCTCGCGCATGCCGACGAGCCCGAAGTGGCCCTCGCGGCCGCCGCGCTCCAGAACCTCCGGATCGATCCCGCGGCCGTCGTCGCTCAACTGCGCCGCGAGGCCCTTGCGACCGTAGCGCAGCGCGATCTCCACGCGCCGGGCGTTGGCGTGCTGAACGGTGTTGGAGAGGAATTCCTCGACGATGCGGACGACCTCCTCGCCCACCAGGATCGTCACGGCGCGAGGCTGTCCCTCCACCGTAAGCTGGAAGACCACGTCAGATCCCTCGAGGATCCGCGCCGCGGTCGCTTCGAGGATCTGCGGCAGGGACCGGTCCACGGCGGCGCGGCGCAGCCGGACGACCCGGTCGCGGCCTTCGGCGAGAACTTCGTCGGCGCGGTCGAGCGCGTCTTCCATCTGGTTGCGCGTGGGGTGTTCGCGCGGAATCTGCGAGGCCACAGACTGGAAGCGGAAGATCAGGCCCTGGACGCTCTGCAGCAGGGTGTCGTGCAGCTCTCGGGCGATGCGCTCACGCTCGGCGATCCGCTCTTCGTGGCGCAGCTTCAGCCGTGAGGCCAGCTGGTTCATCCGCATACGGTATGCCAACCCGAGCAGCACGGCGGTGACCAGGCCGATCAGGACCTTGAACCAGATCGACTGCACGAAGGTCGGCGGAATCTTGAAGCGGACCGTGGCCCCGGAGGTGTTCCACACGCCGTCGTTGTTCGCGGCGATCACGTGGAACCGGTAATGGCCGGGCGGCAGTTTGGAGTAGAACGCCTGGCGTCGGCCGCCTGCGTCCACCCAGGTCTTGTCGACGCCGTCGAGCCGGTAGCGGAAACGCACGCGCTCGGGCGCCATCAGGCTCGTCGCCGTATAGTCGATCTGGAGGCTGGAGACGTCGGTCGGCAACCGCAGCCTGTCCGCTGTCGGATAGATCCGCCCATCGGCGGAGATCGACCGTATGTGGACCGGAGGCGGAAGAGTGTTCAGGTAGAGATGCTGCGGGTCGATCCAGGCGGGGCCACCGGTCGTCAAGAACCAGATACGGCCGTCCCCGGACAACGCCACGTCGTTGGTGCGGCCGTTCTCGGAATCGCCCGGCAAGCCATCGTTGATGTCGAGCATGCGGGGCGTCAGGGCAGCGCGCGGGTCGTCGAGCGCGCGGTTCAGCTCGCGGGTGGACAGGCGCAGGACATGTGTCCCCGCCAGGACCCAGGTGTCGCCGTCGGGGGTCTGTGCGACGCCGCTGATATAGGCCAGGAATGGAAACCTGAGGGAAGTCAGTGCCTTGAACGTCTTTCCGTCATAGGTTGCCAGGCCGCCTTCGCCGCCCATCAGGACCCGGCCGCCGGATGTGTAGAAGACGTTTATGAAGCGGATCGATATCTGCTTCCTGTCCCAGATCGGCTCGGCCTTGTCGCCGTCCACGCGGAATAAGGACCGCGTGCCGAAATACATCAGGAGCCGGCCCTGGGGGTCGGTTCCCATGTCGTAAGGGGGGACGGCCTTCAGCTCGGGACTGACGTCGAACCTGCGCCAGGCCCCGCCCTGAAGCTCGTAGAGACCATGACCCGTCACCGCGAGCCAGAGCCGCCCGGCGCCGTCTTCCGCACAGGCGTCGAGATAGGCGTTCCGATCAGAGATCGGCGGCGGAATCTCGCGTGTCACCCGTCCGTGTTCGAGGAGCGAGACGCCGCGGTCGGAGAACAGCCAGATCCCGCCACGGCGGGCCGCACACAGCGCCTTGGGGGTTCCCAATGGCGAGCTGATCGTCGTCACCCCCCGGTCGTGGCCGAGCTGATGAAGCGTCCGCGCCCACAGCCCGTAGACATCCCCCTCGGCGTCGCCTTGCAGGACTGTGGGCGTGTCGCCTACGCCGAGGTCGCTGGGGAACCTCTGGGCGGCGACAAGATCGACCATCCGGAAGCGATCCAGCCCCGCCGCTCCCCCCACCCAGACGTCGCCCTCGCTGTCCTCCAGCATGGAGGTCCCGTTGTTCGACGAAAGCCCATCCGTTTCGGAGAAGGTCTCCTGTGCTGCTGCCGCCGTGCGCGCCTTCAGATTTCCAGCAGGCGCGCCGGGGTCGCGAATGCGAACCAGGCCGCCTTGCCTGCCGCCGATCATGAGCTGGGTTCTCCAAATGGCGCCCTGGCGATCGACGATGAGCGCGCCGGAATGATGCTGCCCCTCCCGACCGGTCGCCGAGAACGGCTCGCCGGCGACCCGGCCCGATAGCGGACGGATCCCGAGCGAGTCGGCGACCCAGACACGCCCGTCCGGCGCCAGAGCCAGCGTCGAGCCCTCGCCGATCTTGTCCGCCAGCCGCTCGAACGTCCCTCCGCCCGGCGCCAGGCGCACCAACTCGTCCGCAAGGGCTACCCATAGCGAGCCATCCCGGGCGGCAAGGACATCCTCCAGTTGTTCCTTGGGCAGTCCGCGCTCGCCGGCGTCGATGATCTCCCATCGGCCGTTCAGATAACGCCGCAGCCCCGCCAGCTTGATGCCGTAGGTCCCCACCCAGATCGCCCCGTCCCGCGTCTGGACGATGCGCACGACCACGCCATTGGGCCGCGCGGGATTGACGTCCAAGAGCCGCCCGTTCCTGAAAACGGAGACGCCGCCCCAGTAGTGTCCGACCCAGAGATCGCCGTTCCTCGCCGCCAGCAGCGCCGAGACTTCCTCGGACCGCAGGTGCGGTCCCTGGTAGGCCGCGACGTGCTCGAAGGTCACGCCGTCGAAGCGGTAGAGCCCCCTCTGGGCTCCGATCCAGAGATAGCCGTTCGGGGTCTGGGCCAAGGTCTCGATGTTGGTGGGGGCGCCATCGGCCAGGGTCCAGCGGGTGTGCCCGAGCTGGTCGATCGTGCGCGCCGGATCGAGGGCGAGCGCCGGCGCGGAGGGAAGCGCGATTGCCAACGCAAGGATGATTCCAGCCAGGCGCATGGTCCGACCTGTCAGCCTCCAACCTTCGCCAGGACAGGCGCCTCCGGCTGCGCATCGAACCGCTTGCCGCGGGCGAAGGCGGCCGAGGCCGGGATGTTCAGGACCAGTTCGACGCCCGCGCCGGGCCGGCTCGACAGGGTGAGAGCGGCGCCGATCTTCGCGGCCCGCTCGCGCATGCCGGTCAGCCCGAAGTGGCCCTCGCGCCCGCCGCGCTCCAGGATATCCGGATCGATCCCGCGTCCGTCGTCGCTCAGCTGCGCCGCGAGGCCCTTGCGGCTGTACCGCAGTGCGATCTCCACACGCCGGGCGTTGGCGTGCTGCAAGGTGTTCGACAGGAATTCCTCGGCGATGCGAACGACCTCCTCTCCCACCAGGTCAGTCACCGCCCGGGGTTCCCCTTCCACAGTGAGCTGGAAGTTCAGCTCCGAGCCTGCGAGGATCCGCGTCGCGGTGGCTTCCAGGATTTGCGGCAGGGACCGGTCCACGGCGGCGTGGCGCAACCGCACCACGCGGTCGCGGCCTTCGGCCAGAATCTCGTCCGCGCGGTTCAGGGCGTCCTCCATCTGATCGCGCGTGGGGTGTTCGCGTGGGATCTGCGAGGCCACAGCCTGGATGCGGAAGATCAGTCCCTGGACGCTCTGCAACAGGGTGTCGTGCAGCTCGCGGGCGATGCGCTCGCGCTCGGCGATCCGCTCCTCGTGGCGCAGCCTCAGCCGCGAGGCCAGCTGGTTTATCCGCATCCGGTAGGCGAGGCCCAGGAGCGCGGCCGCAGCGAGGCCGCACAAGAGCTTGAACCAGATCGACTCCAGGAAGGTCGGCGGGATGACGAAGCGGATCGCGGCCCCGGTCGTGTTCCACACGCCGTCATTGTTCGAGGCGATCACCTGGAAGCGATAATGGCCTGGCGGCAGCTTGGAATAGAACGCCTGGCGCCTGCCGCCCGCGTCGACCCACGTCTTGTCGACGCCGGACAGCCGGTAGCGGAAGCGCACGCGCTCGGGGGCCATCAGGCTCGTCGCCGTGTAGTCGATCTGGAGGCTGGAAACGTCGGTCGGCAACCGAAGCTTGTCCGCCGCCGGATAGATCCGCCCGTCGGCGGATATCGATCGGATCAGGACCGGGGGTGGAACGCGATTGGCATAGAGGTGATGCGGGTCGATCCAGGCCGGGCCGCCGGACGCCAGGAACCAGATCCGGCCGTCCTTGGACATCGCCGCGTAGTTGGTGCGATCGGAATTGGAATCGCCGGGCAAGCCGTCCTCGATATCGAACAGGCGGGGCGCCAGAGTCGCCTGCGGGTCATCGAGCGCGCGATTGAGATCGCGGGCGGAGAGCCGCAGGACATGCGGCCCCGCGAGGATCCAGGTGTCGCCTTCGGGGGTCTGGGCGATGCCTGCGACAAAGGCCAGGAAGGGAAACCTGGCGGAGGTGAGGACCTTGAACGTCCTTCCGTCGTAAGCGGCCAGGCCGCCTTCGCCGCCTATCAAGACCCGGTCGCGGGATGTGAAGAAGACGTTGATGTAGTGGATCGAGATCTGCTTCTCGTCCCAGATCTTCCGGGCCTTGTCCCCGTCCACCCGGTAGAGGGACCGGTTGCTATACATCAGGAGCCGGCCCTGTGAGTCCAATCCCATGTCGAATGGGGGGACGCCCTTCCGCTCCGGACTGATGTCGAACCTGCGCCATGCCCCATCCTGACGCACGTAGAGCCCATAGCCCGTCACCCCGATCCAGAGCCGCCCGGCGCCGTCTTCCGCACAAGCGTTGAGGATGGCGCTCCGATCTTGGACCGGCAGCGGAATCACCCGCGTCACCCGTCCGTGCTCCACGAGTGAGGCGCCGCGGTCGGAGAACACCCAGACCCCGCCACGCTGCGCGGCGCACAGCGCCTTGGGGGTTCCGGCTGCCCCGCTGACCGTTATCACCCCCCGGTCGTAGGTGAGCTGGTGAAGGGACCGGGCCCACAGGCCGTAGACATCCCCATCGGCATCGCCTTGCAGGATCGAGGGCGCGTCACCTACGCCCACAGTGCTGGGGAACCTTTGGGCGGCGACGATGTCGGCCGGACGGAACCGGTCCAGCCCGCCCACGCCCCCCACCCAGATGTCGCCCTCACGATCCTCCAGCAGGGCGTTCCCGTAGTTCGATGAAAGGCCATCCGCTTGGGAGAAGGTTTCGCGTTCTGCCTGCGCCGCGCGCGCATGGAGATTCGCGGGCGCCTGCGGGTCGCGAATGCGAATGACGCCGCCCTGCGCGTTTTCGACGACGCCCTCGGTTCGCCAGACGCCGCCCTGGCGATCGACGATGAGCGCGGGGGCATGAAGCTGCCCCTCCCGACCGGCCGGGGCGGACGCTCCGCCGCCGATTCGACCCGACAGCGGACGGATCCCAAGCGAGTCGGCGATCCAGACGCGCCCGTCCGGCGCCAGAGCCAGCACCGAGTCGCCGCCAACCCTGTCCGCCAGCCGCTCGAATGTCCGTCCGCCCGGCTGCAGGCGCACGACAACGTCTGCGAGGGCCGCCCAGAGCGAGCCATCCCGGGTGGCCAGCATGTCCTCAAATAGTTCCTTGGGCAGACCGCGTTCGCCGCCCTCGATGATCTCCCATCGGCCGTTCAGATAGCGCTTCAGCACCACGGGTTGGACGCCGTAGCTCCCCACCCAGATCGCCTCGTCCCGGGTCTGGACGATCTGCACGACCGCGCCCTTGGCCGGTACCGGATTGGCGTCCCAAAGCCGTCCGTTCCTGAAGACCGACACGCCTCCCCAATAGTGTCCGACCCAGAGATCGCCGTTCTTCGCCACCCGCAGGGCCGAGACGTCTTCGGACCGCGGGTGCGGTCCCTGGTAGGGCGCGATGTGCTCGAAGGTCACGCCGTCGAAACGGTAGAGCCCCCTTCGGGCGCCGATCCAAAGGTAGCCGTCCGGGGTCTGGGCCAGCGTGTCGATGTTGGTCGGCGCGCCATCGGCCAGGGTCCAACGGGTGTGGCCGAGCTGATCGATCGTGCGCGCTGGATCGAGGGCAAGCGCCGGCGCGGAGGAAAGCGCCACCGCCAACGCGAGGATGATCCCGGCCAGGCGCATTGGGTACGCGCTCCCAGACATGGATGCCGCGCCCTGGCGCGATTGCGCGAATATGAACCTGGACCTGCGGCGATCATAGGGACGAAGGGGGGCCGGAATCCCACCCATTCGTGGGTGGCGCGCCTCACGGTTTGAGGCCCCGATGGCGCCCATGATCATGGCCTATCCGGGGGAGCTTACCGGCGTCGCCTTCCTGCTGATGCGCGCGCACGCCGCGCTGATCGTCGGGCGGCTCGCCTTGGAGGGCCACGGCCAGGACGTGCTGGTACGCGTCCTGCTGGGGCTGCTGGCGCTGGCCTTTCTCTTTGGCTTCCTGACGCGAGTGGCGGCCGCCATCGCGATCGTCGCCCTGGTAGCGCTGATCCCGAACGCCGGTGGGGCGCTATCTTACATTGGGCAGGCCCTGGCGCTGGCGGCGCTCGGACTGGTCGGGCCCGGCGCCTATTCGGTCGATGCGCGGCTTTTCGGCCGGCGGGTGATCTTCTCCAGCGGCGCGTCCGCGCCCCACAAGAGGGAGCTGTGACCCCGCCCCATCGGGGGTGGTTCCAAAGATATTCGCCGGCATCATCGGATCGTCGCCCGGGCTACTCCCGCCCTTGCCGGAGGGGAGACCGCCCAGGGACTTCAACGATAGGGCTGCATCATGTCGTTGGTCTTCGATGATCACCCACTGGATCCAGGACGTCGGGAGCCCGGACCCCGAGCCGGGCGGCGAGCGCGTCGCCGGTCCAGCGAACATCTGCCCCGTCCGACGGCACGGCGGGCTCTGAGAAGCGACGCTGCCGAGTCTCTGGTGGAACCGAGGGAAACGAGCGACGCGACCGGCCTCGAGGTGATGGCCGAGCGCCGCCGGATCGCGCGGGAAGTCCACGACACACTGGCTCAGGGGTTCGCCGCCATCCGGCTTCAGCTCGAGCTGGCGCGGACGGACTCGGCGCTGCCGCCGGAGGCTCGCCAGGCGCTCGACCTGGCCTATCAGATCGCAGGAGAGAACCTGATCGAGGCTCGCCACGCGATGGCGGCGCTCAAGTCGCCGAGCCCGGATCTGGGCGCCCTGCTGTCGGCCACGATCGACGGCGTGCGGCGACTGGATCAGGTCGAGATCGTCTCCGCGCTCGATCCCGTGCCAGCGCTCCCCTGCGAAGTGGCCCATGAACTCCTGAGGATCGCCCAGGAGGCGATCGTGAACGCCGCGCGCCATGCCTGCGCGCGGATCCTGCGCGTGAGTCTGACCTCTGTTCCCGGCGTCGTGTGGCTCGCCATCACCGACGACGGCAAGGGGTTCGATCCGGCCAGCGCATCCACAGGGTTCGGACTCCAGGGATTGCGCGAACGCGCCGCCGCCATCGGCGCGAGGCTCTCCATTACTTCGGCGCCAGGGCGGGGGGCTGAGGTCGTCGTCACGTGGGCGTCGGCGGAGCTGAGGGCCGCAGCCTAGATCCTCCTCCGCGAAGCGGGGGAGGGGGACCGCGAAGCGGTGGAGGGGGCGGCCGCGGCTCGGGCGTGGGTTCAAGCGTCCAGCGCCGTTCGCACCGGAAAACGATCGCGAACCCCGCCCCCTCCACCGCTTCGCGGTCCCCCTCCCCCATTCCCCCCGGCTTAAGGCCGGGGTTCATAGGGGAGGATCCTCACCCCCCACCAATCGGAATTGGCGAACGGAACCACAGATAAGCTCCGTT
>DATHPX010000191.1:0-7054 GCA_035483335.1 Caulobacteraceae bacterium
GAAACGGCCGCCCATGCGGTGAACCGCCGACAGGGCCTTCTGAGCCGCCTGGGTGATCTCCACCCCGATCGTGGGATTGCGGCAACGGTCGCACACGCCGCAGCCCTCGGCGACCGCCTCGCCGAAATAGCGGCGGACAGCGGCGGCGCGGCAGGCGCCGCCGTCGAGCAACGCGTAAAGCTGACGCACCTTCTGAGTCTGTACGGCGGCGGCGGCCTCGGGAGCGCCGCTGCGGCGGATCCGCTCGAACGCCCACGCCATGTCGGAGGCGCTGTACAGGGTGATCCCTTCCGCCGGCGCGCCGTCGCGGCCCGCACGCCCGATCTCCTGCCAGTAGGCCTCGATCGAGGCGGGAGGGTCGGCGTGGATGACGAAGCGGACATCGGGTTTATCGATCCCCATGCCGAAGGCGATGGTCGCCACCATCACTGCCTCGTCCTCCTCCAGAAACCAGTCGAGACGGTCGCGGCGAAGGTCCTTGTCCAGGCCCGCATGATAGGCGCGGGCCGCGATTCCATCCGCCGCAAGGCTCTCGGCGACATCCTCGGCGCCTTTGCGCGAGCCGGCGTAGACGATGCCGGAGCGGCCGCGGCGGGCCTGCACGAGGGCCGCCACGCGGTCCCGGCCCCGGCCGCGCTTGCGCTCAGCGGTGAGGTGGAGCTCCGGGCGCGCGAAGCTGGCCACGAACTCGGCGGCGTCGCCCAGCCGCAGCTGAATGCGGATGTCGTCCCGGGTGCGGGCGTCGGCTGTGGCCGTGACGGCCAGGCGCGGCACGCCCGGGAAGAGGTCTGCAAGGCGGCCCAGGGTCCGGTACTCGGGTCGGAAGTCATGGCCCCACTGGCTGACGCAATGCGCCTCGTCGACCGCAATGAGGGCGAGGGGCGCGGCGGACAGCCGATCCAGCACCCACGGCTGCATGAGTCCCTCGGGGGACAGGTAGATCAGGTCGAGCCCCCCCGCGGCCAAACGACGCCACGTCGCATCGCGCTCCTCCGGACCCAGGCCCGAGTCCATGCGTGCGGCGGCGACGCCGAGCTGGCGCAGCGCCTCGACCTGGTCGCTCATCAGGGCGATCAGGGGCGACACAACGAGGCCCACGCCCGGCCGGATGAGGGCCGGAACCTGATAACAGACGCTCTTGCCGCCGCCTGTGGGGAGCACGGCCAGGGCGTTGCGCCCGGCGAGCGCCTCGGCCACCACCTCGCCCTGAAGGCCACGGAAGTCGGCGTGACCGAAGGTGCGGCGCAGGACCGTGCGGGCGTCGTCGAGGCTTGGGGTCACCGCCCGCTTATGGCAGGCCGCGGGAAGGGCCGGAAGTCGTCAGCGCGGCGCCATTAAGCTGTGGTCAACCGCCTTGTGTGCTGCGTAAGGCCTGACCGGCTGCGACCGGCCCGCACGGGCGCCGCCCGGATCGCATCCTCTGGGAAGTTTCGATGTCTCACACGCCGTCCGGCGATCCGCAGCGCGAGCGCCGACGGCGAGGCCCCCTCCAGGCGCTCGTCTACTGGGGCGTCGTGGCTGGCGTCTGGGGCCTGATCTTCGTCGTCGGCTTCTTCGCCGTCTTTTCGACCGACCTGCCAGACACGTCCCAGCTCGAGAAGATCAAGCGCGCGCCGTCGATCACTTATGTCGACCGCTCGGGCGCGGTGATCGGCGTGCGCGGGAGCCTGAACACGCCGCCGGTCGACCTGGATTCCCTGCCGCCTTACGTCCCCGCGGCCTTCGTCGCGATCGAGGACCAGCAGTTCTACCACCACTTCGGTTTCAATCCGTGGGGCATGCTGCGCTCGGAGATCTGGGACCTGCAGCACCCCCACGGGCCCCTGCGCGGCGGCTCGACCATCACCCAGCAGCTGGCTCGCAATCTCTTCCTCACGCCGGCCCAGACCTACCGCCGCAAAGCGCAGGAACTGGTCCTCGCGGTCTGGCTCGAGATCCACTTCTCGAAGAAGCAGATCCTGGCTCTCTACCTGAATCGCGTGAACTTCGGCGGCGGCGCCTTTGGCATCGAGGCCGCCTCACGCCGGTACTTCAACAAGCCCGCCTCACAGCTGACCCTTGGCGAGGCGGCCCTGCTGGCAGCCACAATGAAGGGCCCTTCGCGGTACAATCCAGCAGCGAACAGCGAGCGCGCGGCGCGCCGAGCCACCCTCGTGCTCGACGAGATGGTCAAGATGGGCGCGATCACGACCGCCCAGCGCGACGAGGCGTTCGCCCATCCGGTGCACGTCTCCGAACGACTCGCCGATCAGAGGGCGCAGTATTTCGTCGACTGGCTTGATGCTCGCGTACGGGCTCAGCTCGGGGAACCGACCGAAGACCTTGTCGTGGAGACGACCCTGGACTTGCCGCTACAGGCCGCCGCCGAACAGGCGGTCCGAACCGGGGTCGCCGCCCACACCGCCCAGGCGGTCCAGCAGGGAGCCCTGGTGGCGATGGATGGGGATGGCCGCATCCGCGCCTACGTCGGCGGGACGGACTATGGCGATAGCCAGTACGACCGGGCCAGCCAGGCCGAACGCCAGGCCGGGTCCTCGTTCAAGCCGTTCGTCTATCTCACCGCGATGGAGCAGGGGCATCAGCCGAGCGAGGTGATGGTCGACGAGCCCGTGACGATCGATGGCTGGACGCCCCGCGACTACACGGGGCGCTATCTGGGGCCGATCACCCTCGAGACCGCCCTGGCCCAATCGATCAACACCGTAGCGGCCCGGCTCGGCGCCCTGGTGGGCACGACCAATGTCGCCCAGACGGCTCACCGCCTGGGCATCACCTCCAAGATACAGACCGGCCCCTCTATGGCGCTGGGCGCCGTCGAGGTGACCCCCCTCGAGATG
Organism: Caulobacteraceae bacterium; assembly: GCA_035483335.1. Lineage (GTDB taxonomy): Bacteria > Pseudomonadota > Alphaproteobacteria > Caulobacterales > Caulobacteraceae > Acaudatibacter. The sequence continues at coordinate 2,838 of DATHPX010000191.1, forward strand.
GCGCAGGCCTATGACGCCTTCGCGAACGGAGGTTCGCGCGTGACGCCCTATGGGATCGAGCGCATCCGAACGGCCGACGGTCGGGTCCTCTACAATCACGGCGCCGCCGACGGCGGCCGCGTCCCGGTGATCGGAGAGCCCGCCCTCGCCTACATGACGCAGATGCTGCGGCAGGTGGTGGCGTCGGGCACTGGGACGCGCGCGCGCATCGCCGACTACGACCTTGCCGGGAAGACCGGCACGACCAGCGATTACAAGGACGCGTGGTTCATCGGCTATACCGGTGGGTTCGTGGCCGCCGTCTGGGTAGGCCGGGACGACAATACGCCCATGCATCGGGTGACCGGCGGCGGTCCGCCGGCGGAAATCTGGCATGCATTCATGCAGGCAGCCCTGCCCAGACTCGCCGCTCAGCCGATCCCTGGCGGCTCTGCGCCGCCGGCGCCCCCGACGGACGAGACGGCGGCTTCTTTGGAACCCACGCCCGAATCCCCCGACGAGTCGGGAGCGGGACGCGGCCCGCCGCCATCGGAAGGCCCTGGCCTGGAGCAGCCGCCCATGGGGCCAAGCACGGCCGTTCCCTACTAGTGCAAACCCCGTTCAGACGGATTCGCCTGAACGGGATAATTTGCTCTAGATTCGAGAGTGTAGAGCCTGATTCAGCGTTCGCATCTGTTCCGTGCGAACCCATCAGGCTCTAGTCGCGTCCTGTCGCCAGCAGTCCATGCAGGCGCGCGCCTTCGGCGCGCAGCCAGCGCCGGTGGGGCGCCGGGTCTCCGACCAGGCCTCGCACGAGGGCCCAGAAACGCGGCCCGTGGTTCGCTTCCAGGAGGTGCGCGCACTCGTGGGCCACGACGTAGTCGGCGACCGCCCACGGAGCGAGCGCGAGACGCCAGGAAAGCCTGATGGAGGCGCCGCGTCCGCGTTGCGCCGGCGTGCACGACCCCCAGCGCGTGCGGGGGTCCATCAGCCCGATCGGGGGCCGCTCGACACTCAGGGCGGCGCAATGGACCGACGCCCGGGTCTCGAACGCGGCCTTCGCCTCACGCCGCACGACACGGGCCACGATCATGGGATCGACTTCGCCCTCGCCGCAACCGACGAGCTGGCGCAATCCGTCGGGGCCGGGTGGGGCGAGGCGGGGTCGACGTCCGTCCGGTTGCAGCCGCCAGACCTGGCCCAGCACCTCGAGACGGTCATCGGCGCACAGCGCGGGCGCTGGCGCGGGAACATCGGCCAACTGCGCGCGGAGCCAGGCGCGACGCTCGCTGGCGAAGCGCGCGGCCTCCTTGAGCGCGGTGCGGCTGGGCGCCACCGCGATCGCTTCGCCGGTCGTGCGGTCCACCCGCAGGGAAACGCGCCTGGCGCGCAAACTCACCCGCAGGCGGACGCTCACCCCCTCGATCTGCAGCAGCTGCCCGTCGGCGTAACGGAAGTTGAAAAGGCTCATCCCCGGCTCGGCTGGCGCGCGCGAATCGCCGCGCAGTAGTCGAGCCTACAGGGAGGCCTCGCTGCGGGCGATGAACTCGCAGATCCGCGGATGGATCTCCTGGGCGAAACGGCGTCCGTTGAACACGCCGTAGTGACCCACGCCAGGCTGCACGTAGAGCTCGCGCAGGGCTTGGGGCACGTTCGGGCACAGTCCATGGGCGGCCTGGGTCTGTCCCACGCCCGAGATGTCGTCCCGCTCGCCTTCGACGGTCATCAGGCCGACGTCGGTGAGCGCGGCCAGGTCCACGCGGCGGCCGCGGTGGATGAACTCGCCCTTCGGCAGCAGGTGGCGCTGGAACACCTGGTCGATCGTCTCGAGGTAGAACTCCTCGGTCAGGTCGAGGACGCTGAGGTACTCGTCATAGAATTCGCGGTGGCGTTCCGCCGAGTCGCCATCGCCGCGCACGAGGTTCTCGAAGTACCGGCGGTGCGCCGCCTGGTGCATCTCCCGGTTCATCGACATGAAGCTGTAGAGCTGGACGAAGCCGGGATAGACGCGCCGCACCGCCCCCGGCCAGGGCCAGGGCACGGTGTCGATCATCGTCGAGGCGAACCAGGCGAAAGGTTTGGCGTGAGCCAGGTCGTTGACCTTGGTGGGGGCCAGACGGGCGTCGATCGGCGAACCCATCAGGGTCAGGCTGGCCGGCCGGAGCGGATCGCCGTCTTCGGCCATCAGGGCGGCCTCGGCCAGCACTGCTGGCCCGGGTTGGCAGACCGCGACCACGTGAGCGCGCCGGCCGATATGGCGCAGCATGTCCCCCACCGTGTCGATGTAGTCGGACAGCCCGAACCGGCCCTCCAGGATCGACACGTCGCGGGCGTTTGCCCAGTCGGTGATGTAGACGTCGTGACTGGCGAGGAAGGTGCGAACCGTGCCGCGCAGCAGCGTCGCGTAGTGCCCGGACAGCGGCGCCACAATCAAGAGAGGCGGGGCGTCGACGGCTCCGCCGGCGTCCGCCAGCTGCTCGGGATCTCGGCGGAAGCGGCGGAGCTTCACCCATGGCGTGCGCCAGGGCGTGTCAGCCGTCACCGCGACGCGATGCCCATCGATGAAGACATCGTCGATCCGCCAGGCCGGTTTCGCATAGCGACGGGTAAGGTTTGCCACCACGTCGGCGGACGCATAGGCCATCCGGCCTGCATCCGTCTCGCCGACCGGATTGAGGGGCGAGCGCCAGAAATCCCGCGCCAGCTGGGCGGTAAGACGCAGGGGCGCGGCCAGTCCGTAGGCTGCCTCATGCAGCGTGTAGAGCAATCTATTCCTCCAGGAACAGCGTCACCGGATATGAGACGAGGATCCGAGCAAGTCCAGCCGCCAGTGCTGCGCTGCGGCATTGAGCGGTGCGCATTTCAGCGCAGGCAGACCTACAGTGTTCCTTTCCGCCCACAGACGATCAGGCGGTGGACCGCATCGCCTCGGTGATCTGACGGGCGACCTCAGCCGGCGGAGCCGTAAGATCAAGGGGCTTCACAAAGCGGCCCTTGGGATCCATCAGGTACACGATGGCCGTGTGGTCCATCGTATAGGTCCCGCCTTCCGGGTGCTTCTGGTAGAACACGTGATAGGCCTTCGCCGCCCGGTCGATCTGGGCCGGCGTGCCGGTGAGGCCGATCGCCCCCTTCGGGAAGGTGTTGCTGGAGAGGTAGGTCGCCAACTGCCTTGGAGTGTCCCGCGCGGGATCGACGGTGATGAAGACGACCTGGAACCGCTGCGCCTGGGCGCCAAGGGCGTCGTTCGCCCGACCCAGCGCCGTGAGAGTCGTCGGGCAGACATCGGGGCAGAAGGTGTAGCCGAAAAAGACCGCGCTCCATTTTCCGTCGAGCAGGCGCTGGTCCGCCGGCCGGCCCTGCTGGTCCACCAGTTGGAAGGGGCCGCCGATGTCCGAGGCCGATGGGTCCTGGCCCGTCGGACGAAGGGTGAAAACGCCGATCGCGATCACGACGACAACGGCCAAGGCCAGGCCGAGCCATCCAAGACGTCGGTTCACCGGACGAACCCCCAACTAGGCCTCGCGCCCGCGCCTGTCCGGAGGCATCCTTCGGGCCATGACTTCAGTATCGCCATCCGCATCCCTGGCGCTGCAGCCCGGCCCCGGCGCTGGCGCGCCAGATACGCCGGGGGCCCCGCAGGTTCAAGGACGCGTCTCGGTAAACCGCGGTATCCGCACGAGAACCCTGCTGGTGTTGAGGACCGCCCTGGCCGCGGGCCAGCTGACGGTCCTGCTGATCGTGTGGCGGATCATGCACTGGCCGGTCCACGGGACGACCTGCCTGACCCTGGTCGGCGCCTCCCTGGCGTTCAACACTGCGATCGCCATCAGCCCGGCCGCTCAGCGCAAGGGCAGGGCGTGGGAGGTGTTCGGTCAGCTCGCCTTCGACGCCCTGCAGCTCTCGGCGCTGCTCTATCTCACCGGCGGGGTCATCAATCCCTTCGCCTTGATGCTGATCATGCCCGTGACCATCGCGGGGGGAGCGTTGGCGCCGCGGTACGCCATCGCCCTGTGCGGACTGGCGATGCTGCTCACCCTCGCCCTGGCCCTGTTCGCGCCCACACCGGCCTGGATCGCCCTGCCGCCGACCGCGGACTATGCGCCCTTCCGTCTCGGATCCGCGGGCGCCCTGATCGTCGGCATGGCCTTTGCCGCCGGCTACGCGTCCTGGACGAGTGGGGAGAGCGCACGCAACGAACTGGCGCTGCACGTGACCGAGACGGTTCTGGCGCGGGA
>DATHPX010000192.1:0-13259 GCA_035483335.1 Caulobacteraceae bacterium
CGGGCCGCCTAACGGTGGTCCAGGCGGACGCGCTCGCGGCCGATGAGCCAGCGCTGCTGCGCGACTCCGATCTGCCGCAAGAGGCCCTCGTCGTCTCGAACCTGCCCTACAACGTCGGCACGGCGCTTTTCGTGAAGTGGCTGACCGGGACCTGGCGGCCGGCGGGCATGACGCTGATGTTCCAGAAAGAGGTGGCTCAGCGGATCGTCGGCGCGCCGGGCTCGGACGCCTACGGCCGCCTTTCCGTCCTCGCCCAGGCCCATTGCGCGGTGGATCTCGTGCTCGAGGCGCCGGCGCGCGCCTTCACTCCGCCGCCGAAGGTCGACTCCGCCGTCATCCGCGCCGCTCCCCTTCCCGAGCAACCGAACGGCCGCGTCCTCGCCGCGCTCGAGACTGTCACCGCCGCGGCCTTCGGCCAGCGTCGCAAGATGCTCCGCTCCTCCCTGCGCGCCCTCGGTGGGGAGGCCCTTTGCCGGTCAGCAGGCCTTCGCCCAGACGCCCGCGCCGAGACCATCGACAACTCGGGCTTCCTCCGCCTCGCCCAGGCCTGGCTGGAACGTCCCGCCTAAGACCCCTCACTGCCGGGTGACGCCCCGGCATGGCGGTGCTTTAGTACGGAATGGCTCCGCTTGCGGCTCCCGACCTTAAGGCGCAGGCTGTCTGCGCAGGGGAGTGACGCCATGCGTATGTTGATCGTCGCCTTAGCTTTTGCCCTCGCCGCCGGCGCTTCAGACGCCAAATCGTGCAAGGACCCAACGACCGGCCACTTCGTGAAATGCTCAACGGCGGCCGCCGCGCCGGCCGCGCCCGCCGCGCCGGCCAGCAAGAAGACCCCCGCCGCCTCCACGCCGATGGCGTCCGCTGCGGCTCCTTCCGCCTCGACCTCGGGCGGCGCGCCTCACTGTAAGACCGGCAAGCCTTGCGGCAACAGCTGCATCGCCCAGAACAAGGTCTGCCACAAGTAGCGCGGCCAGGAGCGCGCGCGCCTGCTCACGGAGGGTTGAAGCTCCCGCCGTCCGGGGCGAAGAACACGTAGTACATGCCGATCAACAGCGTCAGAGCTCCGAACAGCCTCAGCATAGCCTGTTCCGTCCAATCGCCGGCCGTACATCGGTGGCCGACGTAGCAAGCTTAACCTCTTCCTGCGCGTCGCTCCAAGCCTTTCTGTCATGGACGAGGCGTCAGGCTGCAGCGGGGCGGCGTCGGCGTGTGTCCTCGCGGCGTACCTGACCCGCGTTGAATAAGCGAACGCCTCGGCGTCTTTCTCGCGTCGCGTCAAGGCGTTAGACGACGAGCCTCACGCGAGATTTCGCAGTTGAGCTCGTCCTAGTTACCTCCCGATGGCGCGCTCAGAATCGATGCGGCGACGCGATCGAGCGGCGCCTGGGACACCTGGATCAGGCCGGTCCACGGCTCATCGAGCTCGAAGATGAGCGTGATCGCGAGCGCCGCGGCGACGAACAGGCCCGCCGAAGCAAACCGGTGGCGGTGGCGTCCCGACGCCAGGCCATAACCGGTGAGCGCCGCCGTGATTAAGCCGACGACGACCAGGACCCACAGGACCGGCGAGGGCACGTCGGCGTCCAGCGCCGCCCGCCGCTCCGCGGGCTCGTCGAACATGTGGTTGGTGGCCTGGATCACGACGGTGTCGAACGGCAAAACGTCGGACGATCGCAATCCCGCCAGGGTTTCCCGCCAGATGCTCGCCTGAAGGGCCTCCGTGCGCCGGTCCTCCGCGTCGAGGGCGGCGGACCCCGCCCCCACCGCGGGCAGCGCCTCCCGTTCCTTGACGTACTCGCGCAGAAGCGCTTGCACCCGCCCGCGGGACGGCTGATCCAACACTTGGTCGCGCAGCCACACTGTCGAGATGGCATTGGCTTCGACGACGACGAGAGCGCGTCGCATCTCGTAACGGTCGAGCGACATGGCCAGGGTGAAGCCGATCAGCAGGCTGAGAAGGCCGAGCGAGCCGGAGACCACATAGCCAAGGCCGGCGGAGGCGCCCTCTTCGCCCCGGCCTCGCCAGAGGCGACGATAGAGCCGCCAGCCCGCCACCATCGCCAATTCGAAGGCGACGGCGAGGATGATTGCGATGATCCAGCTTGGAAGACCGGCCATCAGTCTCCTCCCCATCGCTGCCTAAGAAACTGGTCAGGCGATGGACCGCCCAAGTCCCGGCTACCCAGAGCCTCAGGCGGCGGCCGCGGGGGCTCCCGAGTAGGCCTTGGCCGCGTCCATCACCCGCGTGGAGTAGACCAGCGCCGCCCCGGCGTTGAGCGCGATGGCCACGCCAAGCGCCTCGGCGATCTCTTCCCGCGTGGCGCCATGGCGAAGCGCGGCCTCGGTGTGGAAGGTGATGCACCCGTCACAGCGGGTGGTGACGGCGACTGCGAGGGCGATTAGCTCTCGCACCTTCGGCCCCAGCAGGTCTTTCTTCTCTCCGGCTGCGCTGAGTTCGCCATATCCCCGGATAGCGCCCGGGTTGAGCTGGCCGAGCTCCGTCACGCCAGACGTCAGCTGTCGGCGATAGGCGTCCCAATCCATCATCATGTGATCGTCCTCCGCTTCGGTGAATCGCCCGTTCAGGAATCGTCACCCCCGCGCGACTGAAGTCACGTCCGCGCCCACCTCCCGTCGATGTCTCTCGCTACTTCGACCCCGCCCCGCCCGTATGCTTTGGCGCTACCCGAAGGCCCTTCAGTTCCTTGAGATCCAGTTCGCCGTTGTGGTCGACATCCAGCCGATCGAATTCGGCCGACATGAACGACATGAACTCGTCTCGCGAAATCTTGCCATTCTGGTTTTTGTCCATCAACAGCAGCAGCTGCTTCACCTCAGGGTCAGCCCTTACGAGGGGAGACGTCTTGTTTTGAGCGGCGGGCGTCGTCTGGGCGAGAGACGTCGTCGCCATCAGGGCGAGGATGGGAATGATGACCATGATCTTCCTGGCCATTGTCGATCTCCGGCAAGGACACGGAGCCTACAGGACTCCGCCTGTCTGCGCGTGATTGTACGCCCAGGGCCGAGTTTGGCCATCGACCTGTCGCCCCTACCCGAGGTTTTTTCCCTGTCATCCCGGGCCGTTGCGGCCCCGCGAAGGGAAGACCCCGGAACCTCCTGAGAAGTCACCTAGCCCGTAGCGCTCAGGTCGCGCATGTTTGACGGCGACGGGATCATGCTCGACCTTTCCGCAGACGCCGCGTGAGTACGGCGCCCAGGGGCGTGAAGCCGGTGGCGACGACAAAGGCCAGAAGGTCGGTTGCATTCTCCGGAATGGAGAACTCGAGTTCGCCGCAGCCGGCGGAGCGGGCGGCCTGGGAGGCGGCTTTGAGAAGTGCGCGGGCAACGCCGCGTCGGCGCGCGTCTGGGGCGACCAGAAGCGCCGACACGCGGGCGATTGGCTGGGCCGCGAGCAGGCTGGGCGCCCATTGCACCGCGACCATGCCGATCGCCGGTCCCCAGTCCGACGCCATCAGCACCGCGCCGGGGCTGGCGCGCAGGACGGCCAGGCGGTTGGCCAGCTCGGACGCAGAAATCGCGGCGCCGGCGCCGGTGAACAATTCGGCAAGAAAGGTCGCATCGGCGGGAAGCGCCGAGCGGATCTCAAGGCCGTAACGACCGCCTGCGCGCATGCTCCAATCCCGCCGGCGCAGTCCAGGCGCCGAGGGCAGCCCTAAGGCGGCGCCCTGGACGCCGGGTCAAGGAGGGCCCGGCATTCCCTCCCCGTCGATAGATTCGCTGGCCGGCCGCCACAGGAAAATTGGAGCGTTCAGGGCGGGGCGGACGGCCAGACTGGAGCCTATCTAGATGTGCCTTGGGGCGCGCAGGCTGAAAGGCGCAACGTGAGCAGATCCAGGCAACTCAAGCTGGGGGCGTTCATGCGCCCCGTGAGCATCCATACCGGCGCGTGGCGCTATCCCGGCGCCCTTCCGGACGCCAACTTCAACTTCCCGGCCATCAAGAGCTTCATCCGCAAGTTGGAAAAGGCCAAGTTCGACGCCTTCTTCATGGCCGACCACCTTGCCGTGCTGAACATGCCGCCGGCGGCGCTCAAACGCAGCCACACCGTCACCTCGTTCGAACCGTTCACCCTGCTCTCGGCTCTCGCGGCGGTCACCGACCACATCGGCCTGATGGCGACGGCGTCCACGACCTATGACGAACCCTATCATATCGCCCGCCGGTTCGCCTCTTTGGACCACATCAGCGGCGGCCGCGCCGGCTGGAACATCGTCACGACCGCCAACCCCGATGCAGCCCTCAACTTCGGCCTGGAGGAAGATGTCGACCACGACGAGCGCTATCGGCGCGCCCGCGAATTCTATGACGTGGTCACCGGGCTGTGGGATTCGTTCGCCGACGACGCCTTCGTTCGGGATGTCGAGGCGGGGATCTATTTCGATCCCGCGCGGATGCACGTGCTGGGGCACGAGGGCAAGCATCTGAAGGTTCGCGGCCCGCTGAACATCGCCCGGCCCGTGCAGGGCTGGCCCGTGATCATTCAGGCCGGCGCGTCGGAGGCGGGACGCCAGCTTGCCGCCGAAACCGCCGAGGTGGTCTTCGCCGCCGGCGGCAGCCTCGAGGCCGCCAAGGCCTTCTACGCCGACGTGAAGGGCCGCATGCGCGCGATCGGCCGCGACCCTGACACGATGAAGATCCTGCCGGGAGCCTTCGTCGTGGTGGGCGAAACCGTCGAGGAGGCCAGCGCCAAGCGGGCGCAGCTCGACAGCCTTGTCCATTACGACAGCGGCATCGCCTCGCTGAACGGCATGCTCGGCTATGACGTCTCCGGCTTCGACCCCGACGGCCCCCTGCCTGACATCCCGCCCACCAACGGCAGCCAGAGCGCCCGCGAGCGCATCGTCAGCCTCGCCCGCCGCGAGGGCCTCACCATTCGCCAGCTCGCCCAGCGCGCCGGCGGCTACGGCGGGCTCGCCTTCGTCGGCACGGCCCGCACGATCGCCGACGAAATGGAGCGTTGGCTCTACGAGGAGGGCTCGGACGGCTTCAACGTCATGTTCCCCTACCTGCCCGGGGGCCTGGATGATTTCGTCGAGAAGGTCGTGCCGGAATTGCAGTCACGCGGGCTCTTCCGACGCGAATACGAAGGTTCCACCCTGCGGGAGAACCTCGGCCTCGCCCGCCCGCCCAATCAGTTCTTCGCGCCCCGGCCGGCTGTGGCGGCGGCCGACGAGCCGCCAAGGGCCCTGGCGGCGAGCTGAAGCGAGCCGCGCCGACCGAAAGCGCGGGATTCCGCCCGATCTTCGTTCCGTCTGCACCTCGCGCGCCCCCGGGGTGGCGTCGACGTGGTATCCCTGCGAGGCAAAGGAGCCCGGCATGTACATCGCCATGAACCGCTTCAAGGTGCGCCCCGAAGAGCAGGAGGCGTTCAAGAGCCGATGGCTGGATCGGGAGGTCTATCTGAAGACCGTGCCCGGATTTGTCGCCTTCCACCTGCTGAGGGGGCCCGATCGCGACGACCACGTGCTCTACGCCTCGCACACGATCTGGCGCTCGCATTACGACTTCGAGGCCTGGACTCGTTCCGAACCCTTCCGCGCCGCACACGCGGGCGCAGGGTCAGGACGCTCCCTGACCCTGACTCATCCCGAGTTTGAAGGCTTCGAGGTCCTCCAGGAAATCACGGCGGACGCAGATGCGGCGACGGTTCAGCCCTGACCAGCGGCTGCCGACGATGGGTTCCCTCCGCTCGACAAATCAAATGCTTGCGCGCGATGTCCGATCAAGGGAAGTTTGATGACTTGCCGATGGCCCCCTCGACCATCCTCATCGACAGCATCGATTTCGCGCCATCGATCGAGGCGGACATTCGCCGGCTGTGTCCAGGCTCAGTCCACCGGCTGGCGCCGATCAGCGATCTGATCGAACGCAAGGCTCGAGCCAACTCTGGACGGGAAGATAGGCTCTGATCTGAGATCTATATTCCGCTCATAAATGAACATGAAAATGTCGCCACATCTGGTTGTAAATTTGCATCTGTACGGATAGGTAGCTTTCCAGGCGTAGACGACCTAAGCGCATTAATAATTGGCTGAGCCTTTTGTCGCAGATGAACGTCACTCGCCTTTGCTAGAGCCGCGCTCTGTGAACTTGACAGTGTGAAAAGTTGTTCAAGAACGGCCCTAGGGTTTGCTGCGATTTCATCGGCGATGGCTTTGGCAGCGCCGGGATCCTGCCGAACCTGCTCGTATAGGTTTTGAATTCCTGCCACCGAGAAAGGTTGGGACTTATTCGGCAATGACATGGCCAATCCCTCCAATAGTGCGAATTAGAACATATCTCGCGGCTAGAAGCGACAGCATTGGCGAATCTGCCAGCAGCGCGGCTACCTTGCCTTCCCATCGGTCTTGGCCTGCTCGCGCGCGGCAACCAGGCGCGCCTCCGACATAGCGATCATTGCCCGAAAGCGCGGGACCTCGCGCAGCGGGTCGAGCTCCGGGTCGGCCTTCATGTGGCTAAGCTCGAAGCTATTCGCCGACACCACCATGGGCTCGAGCATGTCCACCGCGGCGTCGATGTCGTTTAGATAGGCGCTCAGGGCGCACGCAATGTTGTAGCGCATGAGCATGTTGTGGGGGTCGACCAGGAGGGCGCGACGAGCCCATTCCCGCGCCGCCTCGACGTCCCCCAGGACGGCCAGGGCGAGGCAGCCGGTAGCCATTGCCGAACCGTTGCTCTGGTCCTGCTCCACGGCCTTTGCCGCCCGTTCATGCGCGATCCGCGCCGCGCGCTTCCCACCTTCATGATCGCCAACCGCTTCGTAACAGTCGAACAGCAGCATCGGAGAGGCGAAGTCGGACTCCATGAGGTCGGTCGACTTCCTGTAGTAGCGTATGGCGTCTTCAAACCTTCGCTGGCGGAGGCACAACGCCCCTGATTGCTTGTTGGCCTCCCAAGACTCCGGATCGAGCCGAAGCGCAGTCTGCAGCTCCGCACTGGCCTCGTCGGGATCGCCGCGGTGGAATAGGTGGCGCGCCTTCACCGCGTGCGCCTCGGCCAAGTCCGGATCGAGCTCGAGAGCCCGTTCCGCGGCGGCAAGCCCGTCATCGCCCTTCCTTCGGTGCCTGAAGTGCAGAGCGCTCTGTGAGATCGCCATCAGCGCCCAGGCGGCTGCGTAGCTGGGGTCGATCTGGGTCGCTCGACGGGCGAGGTGAACAATCGCCTCCTCCCGCCTTGGGTCGCCTTCATTGCCGCTGGCCCTGTGACGTCGGGCCATCAGGCAGAGGTTGTAGGCTTCCGGGCTGTCGGTTCCACGACGTTCGATCGCCGTCTTCTCCTCCGGCAGCAGCTTCAACTTGAGGGCCGAAACCACAGCCTTCGAAATCTCGTCCTGAAGCGCGAAGATGTCGGTCAGGTCCCGATCCCAACGTTCAGCCCAGATGTGCCCGCCGCTGGCGACGTCTATCAGCTGGGCGCTGATGCGCACACGATTTGCCGCTTTCCGAACGCTTCCCTCGAGGACATAGCCGACGTTCAGGTCTCGTCCCGCGCGGCGGATATCAGCGGCCTTGCCCTTGAAAGTGAAGGACGTCTTGCGCGCGACGATCGATAACGCCGAAACCTTGCCCAGATCAGTAATGATGTCTTCGCTGATCCCATCGCTGAAGTATTCCTGCTCCGGGTCCGCGCTCATGTTGTCGAATGGGAAGACGCAGATCGAGGGGCGCGACGTTTGAGGAGCAGGCGCCGGCTCTTCAGGCGCGGCGGCTTTGCGGCGACCGATGAGCTCAGCGATGCTGCCGACAACCGTTTTCCAATTTGGGGCTTCCGAATCTCCGGACCAGCCCGCCATGTCCACACAGCGGACTTGATCGAAGGGCATCGGCAAGGGCGTCCCGTCGACTCTGAGTTGGACCAGTTTGCTTTCAGCCCGCGCCTTGCTCGCCTCCGACCGCACCCAAACGGACTCCACAGCGGCGGCAGACCAGATGACCACGACGGCCTTGGCGTCCCTGAGGCGCTCGGCGATGACATCGGCGTATGCCCGGTGAGGGGGCAATTGATCGTCCCACCACACGCCATATCCCAGCTTCGCCAGGGTTTCGGCGACTTGGCGCGCCTCGTTCACAGTCGCGTGGGCGTAAGAAAGGAAGATGTCCGACATGACGAAGCGGCCACCTCTCGAGTACGACGACACGCTGAGGGCGCGAGATGAGTACGTCAACCGGCCAAGGGTGTCGTGACAGCCCTGGATTGTCTTCACATACGAACGACCATCTTCGCTTACGAAGAAGCCTGATCGAATCTCCTAACACCCCAGAATGAGGACGGTTAGACCCGAAAGGGGGGCCTTCCCTACCCCTCCCCCGGAGCGGCGCCATTGGCATGGCGTGCATGACGCCCCAATTGTCCAATGCGAGACGAGGACGACGAGCTACGATCGAGTTCGGGACGCCTTGGCGCTCAACAAAAAAGGGGGGACCATGAAGACGGTGTGGGCAGCGCTCTTCGGCGCGGCGATCGCCATCGGGTCTGCGGCGGATGGCGGCCAGCCAGAGCCCATGAGTCCCCCGCCGGCCTCATCGCCGGAGACCCCGCCCGATGGACGCCTGGAACAGCTTGTAGCGCCCATAGCCCTCTATCCAGACTCCCTGCTGGGACAGATCCTGATGGCGTCGGCTTATCCGCTCGAAGTCGTGGACGCGGAACGGTGGCGTCGGGACCCGACGAACGCCGGCCTCCAGTCGGACGCCCTGGCGGCGGCGCTGCAGAATGAGACATGGGACCCAAGCGTGAAGTCGCTCACGGCCTGGCCGGAGGTCCTGGCGATGATGGACGGGCAGATCGAATGGACGGAGGCGCTGGGTGAGGCGTTCATCAGCAACCCCGCCGCCGTGATGGACGCCGTTCAGCGCCTACGCGCCAAGGCGTACGCCGCCCACCGGCTGGCCTCGGGCCCTGAGATGGCGGTGAGCGACGACGACGGCGAGATCGACATCGCGCCGGCGCAGGATTCGATGGTCTATGCGCCGACCTACGATCCCGACGTCGTGTTCGGACCCTGGGGCTGGTCAGACTATCCGCCGTTCACCTTCAGCGGCTGGTACGACGACTGCCAGGTCGGCGACCTGGGCTGGTGCTGGGCGGGCTTTCCGTACTCACCCCTGTTCTGGGGATGGGACGCCTTCGACTGGCGCGGACATCGCCTCAACGTCGACAACGGCCGCTGGAGCGGCGGGCGAGGCGCGAGCGGGCCGGGTCCGGGCGCACCGGGAGCGAGCGGCCGGGGATCGAGCGGCCGGGGATCGAGCAACCCGGGAACGACCGGCCGAGAAACGAGCGGACTAGGAACGAGCGGACCGGGGACTACCGGCCGGGGCGCCTGGGCCTACGATCCGACGCATCGGCGCGGGGTTCCCTACCAGACAGCGGCGCCCCCGGAGCGGTTCGATGATCGGCAGGTCGACGCCCCGTCGCAACGCGCCGCGCAGGGTTTCGCCGATCCTGGGAGAGCCGACGTTGAGAGGGCTGACAACGAAAGGGCCGAGGCTGAGAGGGCTCAGGCCGAGTCCCGGCGGGCGCCGACCTTCGAGTCGTTCGGGTCTGGGGCGGAAGCCCGCGCCTGGGCGCAGCGGGGCTACACGTCCCGCACATCCAGTTTCGGGTCCCCGTCGTTTCGTGGCGGCGGGTTTGGCGGAGCCAGAGGGGGAGGACGGCCGCGATGAGCCGAACATTGAATGCACGCCGAGGCGGCGCAGCCCGGGTGATCGCCGTCGCAGTCCTGAGCGTGGCGGCCCTCTTCCAGGCTGGGCCGCTCGCCGCCGCCCCAAAGAACCCCGAGCGGTACGCCACGCCAGAGGCGGCTGCCGAGGCGCTAGGGAGGGCGTGGAAAGACGGCCGCACCGAGGCTCTGCTGCATGTGCTTGGCTCTAAGTCCTATCCCCTGCTGATCTCCGGCGACCCCGTCGAGGACAAGGCCTCGCGGCAAGAGATGGCGCAGGCATTTGCCCGCAGTCATCGCCTCCAGGCGGACGGGCCTGAACGGGAGATCCTCATCCTGGGCGCCGAAGCCTGGCCCTACCCCATACCGATCGTCTTCCGCTACCCCATCGCGTTCGTCCACATGGGGGGCGCGTGGACGTTCGACCTGCAGGCCGGAGAGATGCAGATTCTCGATCGGCGGATCGGCCGCAATGAGATATCCGCGATGGAGACCTGTCGCGCGTTCGTGCTCGCCCAGCGCGAGTTCGCGGCGCGCTACGGACACGGAACGTTCGCCCGCAAGGTGGACAGCACGCCCGGGACGCACGATGGCCTCTACTGGAAGGCCGGCCCAGGCCAGCCGGACAGCCCTCTTGGGCCACGCGTCGCCCTATCGGAATCCCAGGGTTATGGCGCAGCGAGCCGCGCGGGGGCCGCGCCGCTGCGGGGATACTACTTCCGCGTCCTGACCGCCCAGGGGAAGAGCGCTCCGGGCGGCGCGAGAGCCTTTCTCTCCGGCGGCCGGATGACCGGCGGCTTCGCCCTGTTGGCCTGGCCGGCAAAGTGGCGGGATTCAGGGGTGATGACCTTCATGATCAATCAGGCCGGGATTGTCTTTGAGAAGAACCTGGGGCCCCTCACGCCGTTCCTGGCCCCCCACATCGAGACCTTCGATCCCGACAGCACCTGGCGCATAGCCGAAACGGAACCGAGGTGAGGGCAGAAGAGGTCGCCTCTTTTGGACAGCCGGCGTCCCGCCGCCTCTTCTCTTCCGCCCCCGCGCCAGCCGCGCCGGCCAGGCGAACTCCTGAAGAAAACAAGAAAAGAGCCGGCGGGACGCCGGCGGTCCCAGAGAGAGGAGATCGCCGCGCCTTGCCCCCTACCCCTGCCCCAGCAATCCCCCCACGAAATCGTCCAGCCAAAGATTCCGCTCCCGGCGCTCGCACTCGACGCGGTAGATCGCGGCCAGGCGCGCGTAGGCGTCGTCGAAGTCGTCGTTGACGATGACGTAGTCGTACTCGACCCAGTGGCGGATCTCGTCGCGGGCGCGGGCCAGGCGCCGCTCGATCACGTCGGGGGCGTCGGAGGCGCGCGAGCGCAGGCGGCCGGCCAGTGCGTCCAGGGTCGGGGGAAGGATGAACACCTGCACGGTGTCCTCGCGCGCGGCGCGGCGGATTTGCTCGGCGCCCTGCCAGTCGATGTCGAAGAGCACGTCCCCGCCGGCGGCCAGGCGCTGCAGGATTGGCGCGCGGGGGCTTCCGTAGCAGTTCTCGTGCACCTCGGCCCATTCGAGGAACTCGCTGCCAGCGACCATGGCTTCGAAGCGCGCACGGTCGACAAAATGGTATTCCCGCCCGTCCATCTCGCCTGGGCGTGGGCGGCGCGTGGTTGCCGAGATGGACAGCTCTAGCTCGCGAAAGTCGGCGATCAGGCGGCGCGACAGGGTGGTCTTTCCCGCCCCCGAGGGGCTGGAGATCACCAGCAGTAGTCCGCGGTGCGCTCGCCCCCTACTCGACATTCTGCGCCTGCTCCCGGAACTGGTCGATCACAGCCTTGAGGTCCAGCCCGATCGCGGTGAGGGCCGCGCTGGCGGACTTGGACGTCATGGTGTTGGCCTCGCGCATGAATTCCTGGGTCAGGAAGTCCAGCTTGCGGCCCACCGCCCCGCTCTGGGCCAACAGGCCTCGAGCGGCCTCGACGTGGCCGGAGAGGCGGTCCAGCTCCTCCTGCACGTCGGCGCGCACCGCCTGGGCCGCCGCCTCCTGCACGATCCGCTCCTCGGTCGCCGCCTCCCCCGCCAGCTCGATCAGCCGCCGCTCGAAGCGCGCCTTGATCAGCTGCGGCTGGGATTGAGCCTCCTCGCGGGCGGCAGCCGTCAAGGTTTCGATCTGGTCGAGCTGGCGCTGCATCACCGCCGCAAGGGCGCGCCCCTCCTGCCGACGCGCCTTATCGAGGGCCTCCATCGCCCCGGCGAGGGTGGCGGCCATCGCCGCCTCCAGCGCCTCTCGCGCTTCTGCGTCAGAGTCCGCCTCGGCAATCCGCGCCACGCCAGGCAGAGCCAGCAGGCCGTCCAGACTCGGCGGAGCGGCTCGACCACTGGCGACAAGGTCCGCGCCGAGCGAAAGGTAGCGGGCGATCGCCGCCTCGTCGATGCGCAGGGCCAGGGCGCCCTCGGGCCGGCGGGCCTGCAGGCTGACGCCCACCTGGCCGCGTTGCAGGCGCCCTTGAGCCGCCTCGCGCGCGGCGCGCTCGAGGCTGTCGAAGCCCGGCGGGCCACGGAAGCGCACCTCCAGGCCGCGCCCGTTCACCGAGCGCGCCTCGACAGCCCAGGTCCAGTCGCCGTGCGCCCCCTCCAGGCGGGCGAACCCCGTCATGCTCGAAACGCTCATCCCGTCCCCCGCGCCGCGCCGGAGCGCTTTTCGATCTCGCGCCAATGCGCCACGTTACGCTGATGCTCTTCCAGGGTCGCCGAAAAGGCGTGCCCGCCAGACCCGTCGGCCACGAAATAGAGATCGTCGGTCTTGGCCGGCGCCAGGGCCGCCTCGAGCGAGGCGCGCCCGGGATTGCCGATCGGCGTCGGCGGCAGGCCCGCCACGCGATAGGTGTTCCACGGCGTGTCCGAGGCGAGCTCCGAGACGGTGAGGCCATGGCCCAGAGGACGCCCGCGCGTCAGCCCGTAGATCACCGTGGGGTCGCTCCCCAGCCGCATGCCCTGTCGCAACCGGTTGAGGAAGACCGCCGCGACCTTCGGCCGCTCGACTGGCACGGCCGTCTCCTTCTCCACCACCGAGGCCAGGATCACCGCCTGCTCGGGATCGCGGTACGGCAGCCCGGGGGCGCGCGCGGCCCACAGCCGCGCAAGCAGGACGCCCTGGTCGTGCTCCATGCGCGCCACGAGCGCCGCGCGCGTCTCGCCGCGACGCACCTGATAGGTCTCCGGCAGGACCGAGCCTTCCGGCGGGATGGGCGTGGGGCCGCTCAGCGCCGGATCGGCGGCGAGGATGTCGGCGACCTGCGCTGAGGAGAGTCCCTCAGGTATGGTCACGTAGTGCCGAACGATCAGGCCGTGGCGGATCGAGTCCAGCACCGCCGCCAGACTTGCATGCGGAGCGAAGGCGTATTCGCCGGCCTTGAGCGAGTGGCCCGCGCCGGAGAGCTCGGCCGCCACGACAAAGACAGCGGGCGAACGAATGGCGCGCGCACGGCCAAGGTCGCGGGCGACGCCGCGCACGCCTCCGCCCGGCGCCAGGATGACGCTCGTGGGCGCGGCGCTCGGCCCCGGGGCCCAGATCTCGAACGCGAGCAGGGCTGCGAAC
>DATHPX010000193.1:0-10344 GCA_035483335.1 Caulobacteraceae bacterium
CGTAGGTCCAGAGGCTGGCGAACGAGAAGGCCGATCAAGGTCGAGATTTCTGTGCGGCACAGGCGCTCTGGTCCTGATCGTTCAATGATAGCCTTTCCGGTCAGGCCCTCGTCTCCAAATGACAGCGTGTCATCTCTCAAACAGAGAGTGGCAATTACTTCTGCAAAACCTGGAGTTACGCAAAGAGCTGCGAGTTCATCAAAAATGATAGCCTCAGTCCTGGGAGGCAGCGGATTGGTTTTGCGCTTCTTCATCTGAGCCAACATGCATAAAGGCGGGGCGGAAAATGCGGGAGGGGTATCGTTCCAGGAGGCGGCGTTGCTACGTTCGTTGATGACCTATTAACCACCGGAGCGACGTCGCGCCAAGGTCAGACTTCGCCCGACCTCGTGCCGAGGCGGATGGTTCCCAAACGTCTTTAGAAGTGCGGAAGTGTTCGGCGAGATCTTCCCTGGCCAGTACTACAGTTTTATCCTGTCTTCCCCGCCAAGCGTCGCGTTCGGGGCCTACCGCGTCTCCCGACAAGGTCCTCTGCGCGGACCTCCGCCTTGACTTGCATATTGCAATATTCCATACTCCCCCCCCATGCCCGACGACACCCCCGCCCTCGCCGATGCCCCCGACCCCGAGGTCCTCGGCGCTGAGTGGCGGATGCGGTTGCTGGAGGAGATGGCCGAGCTCTGCATGGATCTGGCGCGGATCGTCCATCGCCAGGCGAAGGCCGCGGCCGAGCTCGCGGAGCCGAGCGCGAGCGAGGCTGACGAAGTCCCGGCGAACCGCGCTGCGCCCGCATCACCTTCCGCGCTCGATCCGTCGGACGCCATCGCCCGCATTTCGCGCGCCCTGCGCCTGACCCTCGCGCTCCACGCCCGCACCGAGGAGCAGCTTCGCGCCCTGCGCGCCGGCGTGGTTGCGGAATGCGAAGCCCGGCGCGCCCTGGCGAACCATCGTGCGGCGGCCGACGCTTCGTTGCGTCGCCAGCGCCGGCGCGACACGGTCCTGAACCTGGTGACCGAGGCCGCCGAGCGGGAGGTCGAGGACGAAGAGGCCCTGTGGGACGTCATCGAGGCCGTCGAGGAGCGCCTGAACGAAGACGAGGCCTACCAGAACCTGGAGGCGGCGCCCCTGCGCGAGCTCGTGGAGCGGCTTTGCGCCGACCTCGAGCTCAACCCGGACTGGAGCCTCTGGGAAGGGGAGGGGTGGACGCCCGATTCGCCGTTCTCCAGGTCCAGGTTCTCGCCCTGGGGCCGTCCCAGCCGCCGGCCACTTGGGGTGCGCGATACGAATTCGCACCCTGCCGGGCTCCCGGCGCCCTGCGAGCGCGCTCTGGAGTGAGGATTGTGTCGCATTCCGATTGCCAAGCCGCCCTTTCTGGGCCGTAATCCCAGTACGACCGAGAACCGCCTGCCGCCGGATGGGGGGCAACAAAGCGGCCGGCATGGGAGGACGCGATGGAGACGAGCCGACGTGAGGCGCTCGCCCTGGCTGGGGCTGCGGCGGGCATTGCCATGGCTGGAGCTGGAGGCGCGCGGGCGCGCGACCTTGGCAGCGCCAAGAAGACCCTGTTCTGGACCGCAGCGGTCACGCCCTGCGACAAGAACCTGAAATTCGATCCGGGCGCGATGCGCGATATCGTGGCCTATCTCAAGCACCAGGGCACGGACGGCATCGTGGTGCTGGGGACGACGGGCGAGTTCCCGTCCTTCTCGACGGCCGAGCGCAAGCTGATCGCCGAGACGGTCCTCGCCGACAAGATGGGCCTCAACATCATCGTCAATCCGGGGACGTCCAACTTCCCCGAGACGCTGGAGCTGGCGCGTCACGCGCAGGACCACGGCGCCGATGGCCTGCTGGTGATCCCGCCCTTCTATTACGACAACCCGCCGACCGAGGGACTGATCCGCTACTACTCGATGCTGTTCGAGCAGGTGTCGATCCCGATCAACCTCTACCACATTCCCGGCACCAGCCAGGTTCCGATCTCGCACGAGCTGCTGCGCGCGATGATGAAGTATCCCAACCTTGCGGGGATCAAGGACTCCACGGGCGATCCGAAGGGCTACGCCGCGTTCGTCGCCGACTTCCCCGAGCTCAACATGCGCTCGGGCACCGGCAACAACCTGGCCTACGCCCTCGAACACGGCATGGGCGCGATCCTGGCGGAGGGCAATGTCTTCACCGCCCAGTGCGCGGACGTGTTCAAGGCCTATCGCGCGGGCGGCGACTACCACGCCGCGGCGCAAAAGCTGCACGACGCCATCCAGGTCGTGCGCGCCGGCGGCATCTGGGGCTACGGGCCGATGAAGTACGCCCTCGCCCAGCAGATGGGCGGCCCCCAGACCTACCAGCGCCCCCCCAACGTCGACGTCACCGACGCCCAGAAACTCGCGATCCGCTCCGCCTTGGGACAGATCAAGGGAATGGCGTGATCCTGGAGTTGCGAAGCTCCAAATTCACTCGTCATGGCCGGCCGTCAGTGCCGGCCACCCATGGTTCGACTGTACGAACGATTCGAGTGGCCGCGCTCACGCGCGGCCATTCCACGCGGCTCGCAAGACACGACGATGGGTGGCCGGGACTTACGCCCGGCCATGACGGGACTAAAATTTCTACGTCACGGGATGACGGGAAAAAGAGAGCGGCGGGTTCAACGCCGCGAGAATGCATGAATCAAACAACTTTCGGGAATTCGGGGAGGGAACAAGTAACGTGACTTCGTTCAGGCATGTGGGCGCGGCTGCGGGCCTCGCGTTTCTGCTGACTTCGGCGGCTGCCGTGGCCGCCGGGCCGGACGTGGACTGGCCGACCTATGGGGGGGACCTGGCGGCGAGCCGCTATAAGCCGCTCGACCAGATCAACGCCTCCAACTTCTCCAATCTCGAGGTCGCCTGGCGGTTCAAGACCGACGCCCTGGGCAACCGCCCCGAATACAAGCTCGAAGGCACGCCCCTGGAAGTGGGCGGCGTCCTCTACGCCACCGCGGGCACCAGGCGCGCGGTCGTCGCCCTGGATGCGGCCACCGGCGAGCTCCTCTGGGTGCATGGCGAGCACGAGGGCGCGCGCGGCGCGGCCGCGCCCCGCCAGCTCTCCGGCCGGGGCCTCGCCTACTGGTCCGACGGCAAGGAGGAGCGGATCCTCTATGTCACCCCCGGCTATTTCCTGATCGCGCTCGACGCCAAGACCGGCCAGCGCATCGACAGCTTCGGCGACCACGGCGCGGTCGATCTCAAGCAGGACTGGGACCAGACCGTCTGGCCGGACCTGGTGACGGGCGAGGCCGGTCTGCACGCCGCCCCGACCGTGTCGGGAAACACCGTCCTGGTGGGCGCCGCCTTCCGCGAGGGCTTCACCCCCGCTCGGATGAACAACAACAAGGGCTATGTGCGCGCCTTCGACGTGCGTACGGGCAAGCGCCTGTGGACCTTCCACAACATCCCCAAGAAGGGCGAGGTCGGCTACGACACTTGGCTGAACGGCTCGGCCGAGACCACCGGCAACACCGGCGTCTGGACGCAGATGACGATCGATCCGGCGCTCAACCTCGCCTACCTGCCGATCGAATCGCCCACCAGCGACTTCTATGGCGGCCAGCGCCCGGGCCCGGGCCTCTTCGGCAACACCCTGGTCGCGGTGGATCTCACCACCGGCCAGCGCAAGTGGCACTTCCAGCAGATCCACCACGAGATCTGGGACTACGACAACTCCTCCGCCCCGATGCTCATCGACATCACGGTCGACGGAAAGCCGATCAAGGCGGTCGCCATGCCGACCAAGCAGGGCTTCCTCTATGTCTATGACCGCGAGACCGGCAAACCGGTGTGGCCGATGCCCGAGCGGCCCGCTCCGAAGGGCGATGTCCCGGGCGAGTGGTATTCGCCCACCCAGCCGATCCCGTCCAAGCCGCCGGCCTACGCCCGCAACGGCCTTTCCGACGACGACCTGATCGACTTCACGCCCGAGCTGCACGCCAAGGCGCTCGCCCTGGTGAAGAACTACAAGATCGGTCCGATCTTCACCCCGCCTGTCCTCAGCAAGGAGGGAGGGCCGATCGGCACGATCAACATGTCGGCCTCGGGCGGGACCAACTGGCCGGGGGGCTCGTACGATCCCGAGACCCACATGGTCTACGTCTATTCCTGCAACTCCTGCATCGACGCGATCGGCCTGGTGCCGCCGCCGGCGGGGATGAGCGATCTCCACTACGTCGTCGGCGTCGCGGGCGAGACGCCGCAGATGATCCGCGGACCGGGCGAGAACGCCGGCGCCGACGCCCCGCCGCCGCCGAAACACCCGGGGAACGGCGGCTATCACCCGCTGGACGTCGACGGCATGCCGCTGGTCAAGCCTCCCTATTCGACGATCACCGCGATCAACCTCGACAAGGGCGACATCGTCTGGCGCATCGCGGCGGGCGAGACCCCCGACATCATCCGCAACAACCCGGCGCTCAAGGGTATGACCATCCCGCGCACCGGCCAGACCAGCTACAACATCGGCACCCTGGTGACGAAGTCGCTGGTCATCGCCGGGGACGGCATGGTCACGACCACGCCCGATCACCCGCGCGGGGCCATGCTTCGCGCCTATGACAAGGCGACCGGCAAGGAGGTCGGGGCGGTGTGGATGCCGGCGCAGCAGAGCGGCTCGCCGATGACCTACAGCCTGCACGGCAAGCAGTACATCGTCGTGGCGGTGAGCGGCGGCGCCTACTCCGGCGAATACATCGCCTTCGCCCTGCCGGACTCCGGCAAGTGAGGCCCCGGACCGCGGACGTCCCCGTCCGCCCCTTCACGAAGAGCGGACGAGGACGTCCGCGCTCCGTGCTCTTCGCGGCCGGCGCTGCGGCCCTCGCCGTCGCCGGCGCCGGCGGGACCCTGCTGGCGCAGGACGCCACCCGCTCGGTGTGGACCGGCGTCTATACCGACGCCCAGGCGCAGAGAGGGCAGGGCGCCTACGCCGCCAACTGCCAGGCTTGCCACGGACCGGAGCTGCGGGGCGTGGGCGAGGCCAAGCCCCTGGCGGGCGCTGAGTTCCTCTCCAACTGGAATGGCCTCTCGGTCGCCGACCTCTTCGAGCGCGTGCGCACGACGATGCCGCAGAACGCCCCGCGCTCGCTGAGCCGCGAGGCCTATGCCGACATCCTGGCCTACCTGCTGAAGTTCAACGGCTTTCCCGCCGGTCAGCAGGAGCTGGCGCCGCGGTCCGAGATGCTGACCTCGATCCGCATCGACGCCTGGCGCCCCGCCTCCGCGGCCCTGCCGCGAGAGCCGATCTTCATCGCCACGCAGCCGACGCCT
Source organism: Caulobacteraceae bacterium (assembly GCA_035483335.1). GTDB lineage: Bacteria > Pseudomonadota > Alphaproteobacteria > Caulobacterales > Caulobacteraceae > Acaudatibacter. The sequence goes on from DATHPX010000193.1 coordinate 5,298, forward strand.
GCTCCGGCCGAGACCGCGACAGGGCCGGTCAACGACCTGCCCGATCCCTACAAGGCGGACCGCGACTTCTTCAAACTGCCGCCCGGCCGCACCATGGGCTCGTCCAGCGCCGTGGCCACTGACAGCCGCGGCCACCTCTGGATCGTCGACCGCTGCGGCAAGAACGACTGCAACGGCAGCAATCTCGACCCGATCATGGAGTTCGACGCCAAGGGGAACTTCATCCAGGCGTTCGGCCGCGGGATGCTGAACTTCCCGCACAACATCTACATCGACGCCAACGACAACCTCTGGGTCACCGACAACCGCGCCCAGGACGGCAAGGGCGCCGACATCCTGGTCTTCACCACCTCGGGCAAGCTGCTGCGCACCCTGGGCAAGCCGGGCGTCGCCGCCGTGGGGCCCGACACCTTCGAGACGCCCAACGCGGTCGTCGTCGCGCGCGACGGGACCATCTTCGTCGCCGACGGCCACGAGCCGGGGAAGGGCGCCGCGCGCATCGTCGTCCTCGCGCCGGACGGCCACTTCCTTCGCCAGTGGGGCGACCACGGCTCCGGCCCCGGCGAGATGGACGTGCCCCACGCCATCGCGCTCGACTCCCAGGGTCGCATCTTCGTCGGCGACCGCTGGAACAACCGCATCGACATCTTCGACCGGCACGGCAACCTGCTGGCTGCCTGGACGCAGTTCGGCCGGCCCAGCGGCCTCTTCATCGACAAGAACGACGTCCTCTACGTCAGCGACTCGGAATCCCGCGAACCCGTCGGCTACGGCCACCACCCCGGCTGGAAACGCGGCGTCCGCATCGGCAGCGCCAAGACCGGCAAGGTGGAGGCCTTCATCCCCGACGACTACGCTGAGCCCGACAAAGTCGCCACCAGCGGCGGCGAAGGCGTCACCGCCGACTCACATGGCGCAGTCTACAGCGCGCAAGTGGGGCAAAAGGCCGTGGTGCGGTACACGCCTACGAAGTGAGGGGGCGGAGCTCTAACGAAGTTTTCCCTCAACTGCTTTTTTAGTTCCGTCATGGCCGGGCGTAAGTCCCGGCCACCCATGGTTCGACTGTACGAACGTTTCGAGTGGCCGCGCTCGCGCGCGGCCATTCCACGTTACTTGGGTGACCCACCAATGGGTGGCCGGGACTTACGCCCGGCCATGACGGGTCTTAATATGGACCGGATTAGCTTTCGAGGGCCCCCACGATGAACCGACTCGCAACCATCACCGCGGCCCTCGCCCTCGCCCTCGCCCCCCTGGCCCACGGCCAGACGCCCAACGAAGGCGCCCGGTGGTGGCGGCACATCGAGGCCCTCGCTTCGGACCAGACCGCCGGGCGCTTCCCCGGCACGCCGGGCTTCGAGGTCGCCGCGCGCTATGTCGAGGGCGAGTTCCGCCGCATGGGCCTGCAGCCGGCCGGCGTGCACGGCTTTCGCCAGTACGTCGCCTTCGACGTCCAGACGATCCTCCCCGACCAGTCGAGCGCGACCCTTGTCACACCCGCCGGCGCCCAGCCCCTTCAGGTGGGCGAGGAGATAATCTTCGGCCGCCAGCCCCAGCGCCCCGAAGTCGACGCGCCCCTGGTCTTCATCGGCTATGGCCTTCACCTGCCGGGCGCCGGCTATGACGAGTTCGCCAACCTGGACCTCAGGGGCAAGGTCGCCGTGATCATCGGCGGCGGCCCTTCCGACCTCTCCGGCAACCTCAAGGCCCACGCCCACAACGACATCTTCTACAAGGCTCTGGCGGACGCCGGGGCGGTGGGGGTGATCTCCATCCCGCTGCCCAGCGCCATGGACTTCGCCTGGTCGCGGCAGATGAAGTTCCAGGGCCGCCCGGCCATGTCGCTGGCCGACGAGTCGCTGCGCGCCTCGCCCGACCCGATCTTCTCGGCGAGCTTCAATCCCGCCCACGCCGAGGTCCTCTTCGCCGGCTCGGGCCACAGCCTGGCGGAGATCATCGCCGCGGCGAACGCCGGCCAGCGCCTGAAGGGCTTCGACCTCGCCACCCAGATCCGCGCGCACGTGGCGACCAAGGTCGACCACATCTCCTCGCCCAATCTGATCGCAAAGCTGGAGGGCTCCGATCCCGCCCTGCGCGCCGAGTACGTCGTGGTCTCGGCCCACCTCGATCATCTGGGCGTCGGCGAGCCGATCAATGGCCAGAGCATCTATCGCGGGGCGATGGACGACGCCTCGGGCGTCGCCTCCGTGCTCGAGATCGCGCGGCGCCTCACCGACAATCCGGTCAGGCCGCGCCGCTCCATCCTCTTCGTGATCGTCACCGCCGAGGAGCAGGGCCTGCTCGGTTCACGCTACTTCGCCCACCACCCGACCGTGCCGGAGGGTTCGATCGTGGCGGACCTCAACTTCGACATGCCCCTGCCGCTCTTCCCGCTGAAGACCCTCGTCCTCTACGGCCTCGCCGAAAGCACCCTCGCCGACGACGCCCGCGCAGTCGCCGAGCCCAAGGGCATCGAGGTCGTCCCCGACCCCTATCCCAACCGCAACGCCTTCACCCGCACCGACCTCTACAGCTTCGTCCAGGTCGGCATCCCCGCCGTCGCCTTCCGCTTCGGCGCCCCGACGGACACGCCGGAGGAAAAGATGATCCGCGACTGGCTCAAGGATCGCTACCACTCCCCCCAGGACGACCTCGCCCAACCCGTCGACCGCGAAGCCGCCGCCGACCTCGTCGACTTCGTCACGACAATGACCCGCCGCGTGGCCGACGCGCCGGAGCGCCCGGCGTTCCGCGCGGACAGCCCGTTCAAGGTTCCACTTTAAGTTCCGTCATGGCCGGCCGTAAGCGCCGGCCACCCATCGCGGGATAGTGCAAACATCGTGGATTGGCCGCGCGCGAGCGCGGCCACGCGAACTATTCGTATAGTCGAACCATGGGTGGCTGGCGCTTACGGCCGGCCATGACGAACCGGCGCGGAATTTCGTCTGAAATGGGGCGCAAAAAGTGACATCGATCAGACGCGTGCGCGGGCGCCGCGCGGCGTCGCGCCGCATTCTCAAGGGGAAACAGAGAGTACATAAGCGCACGGGAAATGGCACGGATTAGGCCGAAATTTTGCTAAATCTGTCAAGCTTCGTCAAATTATGGCGAAAAATGGCCGAGAGACTTGACCTAATTCGCTCAATCACGCGATCTCGCGCTCAACAGGCCTAGCGCCACAGGGGTTCATGCATGAAGTCGATTGCGCTCGTCGCCGGTGTCGCGGCGGCGGTTCTGGCGGCCCAGGCCGTCCAGGCCAAGACGGTTCTCTCGGACAATTTCAACAGTGACGCCCAGACCCTTAACTGGTCGGGCGACTCGACCTTCACCTCCCTTCCGGGGCCGCAGACCCAGTCGCCGAACATCGCCTCGACCGACCTGATCGGCACGGGTTTCTTTGATTTCTATCCAGGCAACGGGAACTACGTGGACCTGGATGGGACGACCGGTTGGGGCAACCTGCCGTTCGCCGGCATCCTGCAGTCCAACGCCTCGTTCGGCGCGGGGACATACACCCTGTCGTTCGACCTGGGCGGCAATGCGCGGGGCGCCCCGGCCCAGACGACGGACGTCTATCTCGGTTCGACCCTGGTCGCCTCGCTGAACCTCAGCTCGAGCAGCCCCTGGACCCTCTACAGCTACACGGTCAAGACGACCGGCGGTCCCCTGGTGTTCGACGAGCTGGGTCCCTCCGACCAGCAGGGCAACATCCTCGACAACGTCACGATGAACTCGGTTCCGGAGCCCGCCTCCTGGGCGATGATGCTCCTGGGCCTGGGTGCGATCGGCGGCGTCATGCGGCGGTCCCGCCTGGCCCCCATCGCGGGCTGACACGCCTCACCGACTAACAAAGGCCGCGGGCGCTTCACGGCGTCCGCGGCCTTTTCGTTGCGTTTTGCAAATGTCCGTGCAATACTATTTGCCACGAACTACACGAACATCGAAAGAACCGCCCTGAAGGACCAGATTCCTCCGCGCCCCTTAGGTTCCGTCATGGCCGGGCGTAAGTCCCGGCCACCCATGGTTCGACTATAGAAGCGCTGGGCGTGGCCGCGCTTGGCGCGGCCATTCCACAATGTTCGCCTTATCCTACGATGGGTGGCCGGCACTGACGGCCGGCCATGACGGAATTAAAGAAGGTGATCACGATTATTGATGGTCGACGCCCCTACAGCCCAAAAACCTTCCGGGCATTCTCCCCCAGCACGGCGGCCTGGCGCTCTACCGACAGCCCCGCCACCGAGGCGCGGATCTGCTCCGGCGCGGCCAACGTGGAATCGATGTGCGGATAGTCGCTCCCCCACAGGATCTTGTCCTCGCCCACCAGGTCCAGCATGGCCCCGATCGTGCGCTCGCCCGGTTCGGCGACGAACCAGCAGTTGCGGCGGATGTACTCGCTTGGTCGCAGCTTCAGCGGCGTGACCGCGTGGAACGCCTCGTGCTTCTCGTCCAGCCGGTCCATCAGATAGGCCGCCCAACCACATCCGGCCTCGACGCAAAGCACCTTCAGGCGCGGGAACCGCTCGAAGAGCCGGTCCGTGACCATGGCCGCCAGCGCCGGGATCAGCTGGCTCGTGGCGCCCAGGGCAAAGCCGAACAGCAGGCCCGGCCGGCTCGCGTGCCAGGGGCCGAACGCCCCGCCGCCCGGCGCGAAGCGCACGATCACGTGCAGGCAGCCCGGGACTCCCGCCTCCTCCATCAGCCGCCAGAGCGGATCGAAGTGGGGATCGTTGGGGCGCCGATCGTCGACCACCTCCGGCGGCACGAACACGCCGCGGAACCCGGCCTCGAGGCAGGCGCGCAACTCCTTCTGCGCGGCCTCCACGTCCCGCCAGTTGACCACCGCGATCGGCGCCGCGCGGCCGCGCGCGTCCCGCGAGAAGTCCTTCTGCCAGCGGTTGTAGGCGCGGCAGTAGGCCGAGGCGAGGGCGGCGTCCTTGGTGGGGAAGGGGAGCAGGCCGATGGTGGGGAAGAGCACCCCCACATCGACCTTCCACGCGTCGAGCATCGCCGCGCGGGCCGCCGGATCCCAGCTCGCCGGCTCGCA
>DATHPX010000194.1:0-44414 GCA_035483335.1 Caulobacteraceae bacterium
CATCGCCGCCGCCATGGCGATCGTGATCGGCGCGGTGGGGCTGTTCGGCCCGCGCACGGCTCGGCTCTCGCTGGAGGAAGTGTCCGGCTAGAGCAAACCCCGTTCAGACGGAACCGTCTGAACGGGGATAATTTGCTCTAGATTCAAAAGTGTAGAGCCTGATTCAACGCTCGCATCTGTTCCGTGCGAACGCATCAGGCTCTAGGAGCGATCCTCCGCTACCCGGTCGCGGGCCGCTTCCGCGCGCCCATGGCGAGGAGCAAGGCCAGTTCCAGCGAACTCTTGAACAGCCAGGCCCACATCAGCCCTGCGGCGCCGGCGCGGTTCGCACCCAGGAAGAAGGCGGCGGGCGAGACGAGGGTCATGACCGCCACGAGCGCGAGCGTGGCGCGGGTCCGTCCCGCCGCTTGCAGCTGGATCAACAGGATCTGGGCGAAGGCCGAGATGATCACGGCGGCCGCCAGCACGAGGGTCGGCGAGCGCAGGTCGGCGCCTACGATCGCAGCGTCCAAATGCGGAAAGACGGCGAAGACGATGGCCAGGACGGCGATCATCCCGACCCCCGCCACCGCCGACAGGAGCCATGCGGCCTGCGCGACCCGGCGCCCGCCCCGATCGGTCCCAACGCTGCGCGCGTAGATGATCGGCGAGAACAGGAAGGGGATGACCCAAAAACGGCTCAAGCCTTCGTAGGTGATGTAGTAGGCGCTGAAAGCGGCCGGTGGCAGGAGGCGAAGTCCGATCACCCGGTCGGCTGACCCCGACGCCGCGGCGAGCGCCGAGGTGGCGGCGAACTCCAGCCATTTCACATCGGCGAGCAACCGCCGCGTCTCGCCCCAGACCGCGCCCCGCCTCGCCCCGTGCGCACGGGCGACGAGGGACGCCGCGGCGAGCGCCGCGCTCGCACGGGCCAGAGTCGAGATCGCTACGGCGGCGGCCAGGCCTGCGCCGGCGGCGACCAGAACGCCTGCCAGGACGTAGCCGCCGGCAAGGATACCCTGCTTGACGCCGATGGCGGCGCCGTGCCGGCCGTTCAGGTCGAGCAGAACGCGCAGGTCCGTGGTCCAGAAGCCCGCCGCGCAGATCAGGGGCAGCCAGGCGAGGACGCCCCAGGCGATGTGCGGGTCCGCGAACCTCCAGACCAGACCGAGGACCGGAGCGGCCGCGAGCGCCTTGAGCGCCCCTGCGATGAGGTAGCTGCCGCTCGGCCGTTCGACGGCGCCCTCCCGAGTGAGGGCCGCGGCCTTTGCCGTCGCCGGGTCGAGTCCGGCGGCGGTGCTGGAGATGAAGAAGAAGCCGAGAAGGGCGCGAAGGTCCGTCGCGGTGGCGTAGCGTCGCAGCACGACCACGGCGCCCACCAGGGCGAGGGCCGTGACCCCATATGCGCCGATCACCGCGACTGCGCGGTTCGCAACATGGCGGTCGATGGCCGCCAGACTCCGGCGGATCGCGAGTGAGCTCAATCCAGTGATACGCGTCTTCCCCGTCTATGCGGGCCCCTGTCCGGGCGCATTTTCCCACGTATTGCTGAACGCTGACCTCGCCGCTATCGGTCAGTGCGGCGCGAGAGCGCCGTCCGCCCAAGTGGGTTGGGCGATCAGACGGCGCTCAAACTTTTGATTCTAGAGCAAATCATCTCCGACCAGACGATTCCGTCTGGTCGGAGTTTGCTCTAGGGGGGACAGGATGAACAGAATTGCGATCGCGGCGGCCTTCGGCAGCGTATTGCTCACCAACGCCGCGCTTGGCGCGCCCACGTGCCCCGTGAAGGCGAACGCCCAACCTGACGCCGCATGGCGTTCGGCTGTAGGTGAATATTGTCAGGCCAGCTGGACCAAGGCGAGCCAGGCCGGGACGGACCGCGCCCGCTTCGTGGAAAGCTGCCTTCGCCGCTGCCTGTCCCAGGCCAAGCCGGCCAAGTCTGCCCACGTCGGCGTCTCGTCAGGCCCGATCCTCGCCGCAGCCGGGGCAGCCGCCGGCGTCTCTGCAGCCGTAGCCGCCACGCACCACAGCGAAAAGCCGGCGAGTCCGTAGGGCGAACTCCGGTCCCTCCCCTTCATGGGAAGGGTGGCTGAGCGAAGCGAAGCCGGGTGGGGAAGTGTGGATCATCCCCACCATTTCGGTCCTTTCGCAAGGGTTCCCCACCCGTCGCGCCTGCGGCGCGACACCCTCCCCAGAAGGGGAGGGACAGGCGAGGGGTCAGGCCTCAGTCTTCCTTTTCTTCGCGGGGGCCGCCGGTGCGCTCGGCGATGCGGGCGGACTTCCCGCGGCGGTCGCGCAGATAGTAGAGCTTCGCACGGCGGACGGCGCCGCGACGGCGGACCTCGATCGACTCGATCATCGGCGACATGACGGGGAACACCCGCTCGACACCCTCGCCGAAGCTGATCTTGCGTACGGTGAAGCTTTCCTGCAGTCCCCCGCCCGAGCGGGCGATGCACACGCCCTCATAGGCCTGGACGCGCTCGCGCTCGCCTTCCTTGATGCGGACGTTCACCCGCACGGTGTCGCCCGGCTGAAAGTGGGGGATGGTCTTGCTGGAGAGCAGGCGCTCGGCCTCTTCCTTCTCCAGCTGCTCGATCACGTTCATCGTCCAGATCCTTCTACTGGGCTTCAATCGCCCTTTGCCTGTTGATTGGCGAGACGCGCCGCCCAGAGGTCCGGGCGCAGCTCCCGCGTGACTGCTTCCCGCTGGGCCTGCCGCCACCTGGCCACCTCAGCGTGGTGGCCCGACAGCAGAACCGGCGGGATTTCGCGCCCTTCGAACGTCCGCGGTCGCGTGTACTGCGGATATTCGAGAAGGCCGTCCTCGAAACTCTCCTCTCCGAGGCTCGCCGCCCGGCCAAGGACGCCGGGGACCAGCCTCACGCAGGCCTCGATCAGGACCATCGCCGCCGCCTCGCCGCCAGCGAGGACCGCGTCGCCTACCGAGACCTCCTCGAACCCCCGGGCGTCGATCACCCGCTGGTCCACCCCCTCGAACCGGCCGCAGAGCAGGACAAGTCCCGCGCCTTTCGACCACTCCTTCACGCGCGCCTGGGTCAGGGGCCGTCCCCGGGCGCTCAAATACAAAAGCGGACGTCCGGCGGCCGGGGCGCTGTCCAGCGCCGCGGCGACCACGTCCGCCCGCATCACCTGCCCCGGGCCGCCACCCGCGGGGGTGTCGTCGAGGAACCCGCGCTTATCGTCGGAAAAGGCGCGGATGTCCACAGTCTGCAGGGACCACAGATCCGCCTCGCGCCAGGCCGTCCCGATCAAGGACACGCCAAGGGGTCCCGGAAAGGCCTCGGGGAACATGGTCAGAACGGTGACGTCGAAGGACACGATCTTCGCTTAGCGCGAAGCCGGTCAGGAAAAAAAGGGCGGACCGGCCGCAAGGCCGGTCCGCTTTCCCCTGTCCGCCCCCGGGTGCTTTGCGGCCCGATCAGTCAGGGGTGAGTTGACGGATCGCGGATGAACCCGGCGGTCACGACCTCCGGATGTCAGCCGCGCGCCACCCTATCGCCCGACACGAGCCATAGACAACGGCCGTAGCAGCGCCGCTTCGTCAACTTTGTTGACGAAGCGTGAAGTTCCCGGTCGCGCTTACAGCCGCTCGACGATGGTGACGTTGGTCAGGCCGCCGCCTTCGCACATGGTCTGCAGGCCCCAGCGCTTGCCGCGGTTCCTCAGGGCGTGGACCAGGGTGGCCATCAGCTTGGTGCCCGAGGCGCCGAGCGGGTGACCCAGCGCGATCGCGCCGCCGTTGACGTTGAGCCTCGCCGGATCGGCGTGGGTGTATTGCAGCCAGGCGACCGGGACCGAAGCGAACGCCTCGTTGACCTCGAACAGGTCGATGTCGTCGATCTTCATGCCGGCCTTTTGCAGGGCCTTCATGGTCCCGGGCAGGGGCGCCTCGAGCATGATCACCGGATCGCCGCCGGTCACCGTGAGGTGATGGATGCGCGCCAGCGGCTCGACGCCCAGCGTCTTGAGGCCCGCCGCGCTGACGATCATCACGCCCGAGGCGCCGTCGCAGATCTGGCTGGAGGTCGCCGCGGTGATGGAGCCGCCTTCCTGCAACAGCTTCACCCCCTTGATCGTATCGAGGCTGGCGTCGAAGCGGATGCCCTCGTCGATCGTGTGCAGGCTCTTCTCGCCGGCCTCGTCGGTCACCTCGATCGGCAGGATCTCGTTCTTGAACGCCCCGCCCTGGGTGGCGGCGATCGCGTTCTGGGTGGTGTGGAAGGCGTATTCGTCCAGCTGGTCCTTGGTGAGACCGTACTTCCTGGCCACCATCTCGGCGCCCATGAACTGGCTGAACTGGATGTTCGGATAGCGTTCCTTCTGCGCCGGGCTCATGGGCGAGCCCAGGCCATTCTGGGCAGGCAGGATCACGGGGGTCCCCATCGGCACGCGGGTCATGCTTTCCACCCCGGCGGCGATGACGATGTCCTGCGACCCGCTCAGCACCGCCTGGGCGGCGAAATGCAGGGCCTGCTGGGACGAACCGCACTGGCGATCGACACTGGTGGCCGGCACGCTCTCGGGGAACTTGGACGACAGCACCGCGCCGCGGGCGACGTTGTTGCCCTGCTCGCCGGCCTGGCCGACGCAGCCCATGATCACGTCCTCGACCAGGGCCGGGTCGGCGCCGACGCGCTCGACCAGGTTGTCCAGCACCTTGCCGGCGAGGTCCGCGGGATGCCAGCCGGCGAGCTTGCCCTTCCTGCGGCCGCCCGCTGTACGGGTGGCGGCGACGATGTAGGCTTCGGCCATGGCGTGAGGTCTCCTTCGAATGACGGTGGGGAAGTTTACGTCCAGATATGCCTTTACCCTAACGTCAGCCAAGCGCGCGTGACGTTGGCGCTCCCCGCGGTTAGAAGCCCCCTCCTTCAACCCCGCCCTGGCGAATTCGCCCCGGCGCCCGGACGATGAGGACATGCGGCTCCCCCAGGCCAGGCTCGAGCAGGTGATCGATCGCTTTGGCGAGGTCGAGGCGCGCATGGGCGCGGCGACCGGCGGGGCCGAGATCGTGCGCCTGGGCAAGGAGTACGCCGAGCTCAAGCCGGTGGCCGAAGCCGCCCGCGCCCTGGTGGACGCCCGCGGCGAGCGCGAGGAGCTCGAGCGCATGCTCGTTGACCCAGATCCCGACATCGGCGCCCTGGCGCGGGAAGATCTGCTCACCCTCGACGCGCGCCTGCCGGATCTGGAGCACCAGGTCGCGTTGCTGCTCGCCCCGCGCGACGCCGACGAGAACGCCTCGGCGATCCTCGAGGTGCGCGCCGGGACCGGCGGCGATGAGGCGGCCCTCTTCGCCGGCGACCTCTTCCGCATGTACCAGCGCTACGCCCAGCTCCACGGCTGGAAGGTCGAGGTCGACAGCGTCTCCGAAGGCGAGGCCGGCGGGTTCAAGGAGATCATCGCCTCCATCGAGGGCGAGGGGGTGTTCGGTAGGCTCAAGTTCGAGAGCGGCGTCCACCGCGTCCAGCGCGTGCCGGCCACCGAGGCCCAGGGGCGTATCCATACCTCAGCCGCCACCGTCGCGGTTCTCCCCGAAGCCGAGGACGTGGAGATCGAGATCAACGAGGCGGACCTTCGGATCGACACCTATCGCTCCAGCGGCGCGGGCGGCCAGCACGTCAACAAGACCGACTCGGCGGTGCGCATCACCCACCTGCCCACCGGGGTGGTGGTCACCTCGTCGGAGAAGTCCCAGCACCAGAACCGCGCCCGGGCGATGAAGGTGCTCAAGGCCAGGCTCTACCAGATGCGGCGCGAGAGCCTCGACGCCGAACGCTCGGAGGCGCGCAAGAGCCAGGTCGGCTCTGGCGACCGCTCGGAGAGGATCCGCACCTACAATTTCCCCCAGGGCCGGGTCACCGACCACCGGATCAACCTCACCCTCTACAACCTGCCCAAGGTCATGGAGGGCGAGGCCCTCGACGACGTGATCGGCCCCCTGATCGCCGACGACCAGGCCGCAAGACTGGCGGCGCTGGAGGAAACACTGGGGTGATCCCCGCCTTATCCCTCCCCTTCTGGGGAGGGTGGTCGAGCGTAGCGAGACCGGGTGGGGAAGTGTGGATCATCTCCGATCTCTCAGTCCTTCCCTAGGATTCCCCACCCGTCGCGCCTTCGGCGCGACACCCTCCCCAGAAGGGGAGGGACGGGCTCATGTCATGACGATCGCCGCCTTCACCTTCTCCGCGGTCAGCGGCAGATCCCGCAAACGCTTGCCGGTCGCGTCGGCGAGGGCGTTGGCGAGGGCGGCCGCGGTGGGGCCCTGGCCGGCTTCGCCCACGCCCAGGAACGGTTCGGACGGCCGGTCGATCACCTCGACCTCCACGTCCTGCGGCAGGGCGGGGAAGCGCATGATCGGATAGGCGTTCCAGTCGACGCTGGTCCGCCGGTCGGCGTTCCAATCGACCTGCTCGATCATGGTCCAGCTGAGCGATTGCACGATCGCCCCCTCGATCTGGTTGCGGACCCCGTCCGGGCTGATGGCCTCGCCGCAGTCTGCCGCGGCGACGACGCGGCCGACGGTGAGGGCGCCGGTGGCGGGCTCGACCTTCAGCTCCAGGGCGACCGCGCAATAGGCGGCGAGGTTCTTGTAGCGTGCGAAGCCGAAGCCCCGGCCGCGCGCGGGCGTGCGCCGCCAGGCCCGCCACCCGAACCGCCGCGCGGCTGCGGAGACGACCTCGCGGGCCCTCGGATCCTCGAGATGCGCCAGGCGGAACTCCACCGGGTCGGCGCCGGCCAGCATGGCCAGCTCGTCCATGAAGCTCTCGATCGAGAAGACGTTCATGTGCGCGCCCAGCGAGCGCAACGCCGAGGCCCGCAGCGGCATTTCGGGGATGAAGTGGGAGGTCACGCGCGCGGCTGGGAAGGCGTAGAGGGGGATGGCGTTGCGGTCGCCGCCACCCTCCGGCATCGGGATCGGTCGTGGCGGGGGCGCCGGGAACGGCGGGTCGACCTCCTGTCCGGCGATGAGTCGGCCGGCCTCTTGCGGACGGCTGTTATGCGGTGTGCTCCACACGTCGTGGCGCCAGTCGGCCACCCTGCCCTCCGGCGTCAGGCTCGCCGACAGGCGGGCGACCATGGCCGAGCCGAGCGGTTCCCAGCCGTGCTCCTGGTCTCGCATCCACTGCACCCGCACCGGCCGTCCCTGCAGGGCCATGGCGATCAGAGCTGCGTCGCCCGCGGCGTCGTCCGCGCCGTTGTGCCCGTAGCAGCCGGAACCCTCGAGGTGACGGCAGCGGACCTTCTCCAGGGGCAGGCCGACGAGCTCGGCAATCGCCTTGCGCAGAGGGAAGATACCCTGGCTGTGCGTCCAAACGGTCAGCTCGCCGTCCTTCGCCTGCGCGACGGCGCAGGACGGGCCGATGGAGCCGTGCATCAGGTACGGCCGCGTATAGGCAGCCGCCGCGGTCCGCGCGCCAACAGGCGCGCCCCCGCGATCGAGAATAATCTCCATCTGGTCGGGCGCGGCCAGGAGCCAGGCGTGGATGTCGTCGGGGCGAGCCACGATCGAGCGCGCCGGCGCCGCCTGCAGCTGCTGCTGGGCCTGGATCGCGCGCCACTCGCCCTCGGCGACGACAGCGAGGAAGCGACCCTTCTGGACCACCGCGATGACGCCCGGCATGGCGCGGGCGGAAGCGATGTCCGCCTGGCCGAGAGCGGTCCCGTCGCTCGGCCCGCGGACGACGCGGGCGTGGACCATTCCGGGGGGCCGAAAATCCTGCACATAGGCCGCGCCCCCGGTGAGCTTGGCCGGGATGTCCACGCGCGGAACATCCTGGCCAATCGGGCCGTCGCCCCGCGGACGCAGCGGGGCGCCCGGACGGGCGTCCACGGCAAGGTCCAGTTCCGAAGCGAGTTCGGCGTAGGCGAGGGTGCGCCCGTCAGGCGCGCGCACCGCGGCCTGGCCAGTTGAGAGGCGTTCGGGCGCGAGGCTCCAGCGCCGGGCGGCGGCCTCGGTGAGCAGCCAGCGGACGTTGGCTGCGGCGTTGCGGATCGCCGTTCCGCTGTCCTGCATCGAGTGGCTGCCGGCCGTAACGCCCTCGTTGGGGGTCAGGCTGGTGTCGGCCGTGACGAGATCGAGCTGACCAAGGGGGACGTCCAGTTCGTTCGCCGCGATCTGCAGAATGGCGGTCTTCAGTCCCTGGCCGAGCTCGGCCTTGCCGGTGAAGACGGTCACCCTTCCGTCGGCGGCCATCCGGATCCAGGCGTCGAGGCGCGGCTGTGTCCGGAGGTCGCCAGCCAGCTGGGTCGAGCCGGCGCCCTCCTGGGCCGTCGCCGACGGCGAGAACGCGAAGAATACGGTGAGCGCGCCGCCGCTCAGCACCAGTCGGCGCGACACGCCGCTCATGCTGGCGTCCCCGCCGCGCGGCGCACCGCGCGCAGAATCCGCATGTGGGTCCCGCACCGGCAGAGATTTGGCGCCATGGCTGTCCGGATCTCGGACTCGGAGGGCTTGGGAGATCGCCTTAGCAGCCCCTCGGCCCGCATGATCATGCCCGCGATGCAGTAACCGCACTGCACCGCCTGCTCCGCCTCGAAGGCCCGCTGCATCCGGCCCGGCGCCGCCGCCGTTCCCAGGCCCTCGACCGTCGTTACGGCCCGCTCGCCCACCGAGCCCAGGGGCGTCACGCACGAGAAAGTGGGCCGGTCGTCCAGCAACACCGTGCAGGCGCCGCACTGTCCAAGGCCACAACCGAACTTGGCGCCGTTGAGGCCGAGCTCATCGCGCAGCACGTAGAGAAGCGGCGTGTCCGACGCGGCGGAGACGCTGCGCGCTGCGCCGTTGATACGAAGCACCGTCATGCTGAAGCTTTCCGCTCTGCGCCGCCTCCCGCTCACAACCCCAGCCAGCGGGAGAGGATGCCGATCTGGCGCCTGGCGTAGTCCTCGGCCATGTCGGCCGCCTCGTGCGGTGAGACGGTGAAGGGTCGGCCGACGGTGTCGGCGACGTTCGCGCCGCGTCGCCCCATCGGCTTCCAGGGTCCTCGGGTGGTGTCGCAGGCGGTCTGGTGCTCCACTGCCGCGTTGAGCTCGGCGCCCACGAGCACGACCATCACCGTGAACCAGACCCACAGCATGAAGCCGATCACTGCGCCGAGCGAGCCATAGGTCGCGCCAAGGTGCGTGAAGTTGTCGACATAGAACGAGAACCCCAGGGAGCCCGGGATCCACACCAGCGCCGCCACGGCGCCGCCGAAGGCCACCCACCGCCATTTCGGCCGGCGGCGGCTTGGTCCATAGCGATAGACGAGGGTGAGGGCGAAGGCGCCAATCAGATAGACCAGCAGCCACCGCAGGGGCGCGAACTCGAGGTGGACTTCCTGCAGGCCGAGGGCGCCCAGAAGGACCGGCGCGGCAACCGTGAGCAGCGTGATCGTGGAGAGGACGGTCACCGCGGAGAGGGTGACCGTGTAGGTGAAGAGCGTGCGTCTCAGATACGGGCGCTTCTCATATTCGTTATAGGCGACGTTCAGGCCCACCAGCAGGGCCTTCATCCCCGCATTGGCGCTCCAGACCGAGATCAGGGTGCTGATGGCGAAGGCGGCGCTCAGGACCTCGTGCCTCTGCGAGCCCAGCCTTATCATCTGGTCGCCGATCAGCTCGAGGGCGTCGTTCGGCAGGATGGCCGACCAATGATAGAGCAGCTTCTCGACGGTCGCCGGGTCGAGGAACAGGCCGTAGACCGACACGAAAGCGGTCACGGCCGGAAAGCTGGCCAACAGCAGATAGAAGGTGACCCCGCCCGCGACGGACGGCAGGCCGTCGCGCCCGACATTGCGGTATGTCCGCCACACGATGTCCTTCCAGCCGAGGGGGGGGATTTCCCACGGGGCGTTGGCCATGCGCCCGCGGCCCGGATCGGTTGCATCGAATTCTTCGGCGCTCGGCGGTTCAACCTCTTCAGAACTCGTGCGGGGGCTCCGCGGCCACAGCGCCGCCATGAGACCGAGGGCGAGCCAGGGCGCGATGCGCAGGGCGAGACCGGCGCGGCCCCAGGCTCGCCCCTGCTTCGCCTTTACCGGGTCCGATCTCGCGGTCATTCTGGATCGCGGCCCGCCCCGGGCTCACGACTCTGAAGAAAGCCGCCACCGTGACGGGCTCTATCGCCGCCCTCCAGGCCTATCCGATCAAGGGCTTTTCGCCCCAACGCGCCACTCGGGCGCGCCTCAACGCCGGTTGCGCCTTTCCGGACGACAGGCTCATGGCGGTGGAGATCGGGCCCAGCGGCTTCAATCCCGACGCCCCCGCCTTCATTCCGAAGATGCGCTTTGCAGTGCTTGCGCGCCTGGCCGAGCTCGCGCGTGTGGAAACCCGGCTTGACCCCTCCGCCCGGCGATTGACCGCCCGAGCGCCTGGGGCGGCCGATCTGGAGGCTGACCTGAGCACAGAGGCGGGGCGACGCGTTTTCGAGCGCTGGCTCGAAGCCGTGCTCGAACGTCTCCTGCCTGAATCGCTGGAAGCGCCGTTGCGCCTTCTGGATGGGAAGGGATGGCGATTCCTCGACCATCCTCTGGGGCACGTCTCGATCCTCAACCTCGCAAGCGTGCGCGACCTGGAAGATCGCCTTGGACGGCGCATCGATCCGCTCCGCTTTCGCGCGAACCTTCATGTCGACGGTTGGCCGGCCTGGGCGGAGCTCGGTTGGGAGGGCCGGGAGATCGCGCTCGGAACGGCGCGGGCGCGGGTGTTCAAGCCCATCGTCCGCTGTGCGGCGACCGAGGTCGATCTGGAGAGCGGCGTGCGCGACATCGACATCCCCGCGGAGCTGTTTCGGCTCTACGGCCACACCTTGTGCGGCGTCTATGTGCACGTCGAGGCCTCCGGCGAGGTCGCGCCCGGCGATCGAGCTTTGCCTCTATAAGGCTTCCGCCGGGGAGCCCTCCAGCGCCGTTTCGATCATCTGGATCGTGTTCGCGAGGCCGAAGATGGCGGTGAAGGAGCCGAACCGCGGGCCTTGCGCCTGTCCCAGCAGCACTTCGTAGAGAGCGCCGAACCAGGTTCGCAGGGGTTCGAATCCCGCCGCCTTGCCCGCCGCGTAGACCTCGTTCTGGATCGTCTCGCCGTCGCGGCAGTCCGCCGGCAGGGCCTTCAGCCGGGCGAGGAGATCGGCGAACGCGGCGCGTTCGCGCGCGTCGGGCGGCCGGAACCGCTTCGAGGGCTCAACGAAATCCTCGTAGTAGTGCACCGCGTGCTCGGCGAGGCGGTCCAGCAGAGGCTCCGACTGCGGTGTGGCGCCAGGGAATTGGCGGGAGATGAAGCCCCAGAGGATCGTCTTGTCCGACGCGTTCGCCGCCGAGACCAGGTTCAGCAGAAGAGAGAAGGAGACCGGCGAGCCCTTCGACGGAGGCGATCCGCCGTGGACGCTCCACACCGGGTTGTCGAGCGGATTGGCCGGCTTGTTGTCGCCGTCCGCGGGGCGCGCATTGTAGGCGTCCAGTTGCTGCAGGTACTCGTCGGTCGCCTTGGGGATGACGTCGAAATAGAGCTTCTTTGCCGAGCGCGGGCTCTGGAACAGGTAGTAGACCAAGCTCTCGGGCGTCCCGTACCGGCGCCATTCCTCCAGCGTCAGCCCGTTGCCCTTGGACTTCGAGATCTTCTGGTTGTGCTCGTCGAGGAAGAGCTCGAAATTGAACCCCTCCGGCGGCTCGCCGCCCAGGATGGAGCAGATGCGCGAAGAGACCTTGACCGAGTCGATCAGGTCCTTGCCGGCCATCTCGTAGTCGACCCCGAACGCGGCCCACCGGCAGGCCCAGTCCGGCTTCCACTGCAGCTTCACCGCGCCACCGGTGACAGGAATCTCGCTGAGTCGCCCGTCCTCGTCCTCGAAGACAATCGTCCCGCGCTCAGGATGGCGCTCGAGGGTTGGGACCTGCAGCACGCGCCCGGTTGTCGGGCTGATTGGCAGGAACGGCGAATAGGTCGCTCGGCGCTCGGGTCCCAGCGTGGGGAGCATGACTGCCTGGACGGCGTCGAACCGTTCCAGCATCAGCCGCAGCGTCTTGTCGAAGCGGCCCGTGCGATAGCACTCGGTCGAGGAGAGAAATTCGTAGTCGAAGCCCTGCTCGTCGAGGAAGGCGCGCATGCGGGCGTTGTTGTGCGCCCCGAAGCTCTCGTGCTCGCCGAACGGGTCGCGAACGACGGTCAGCGGCTTGCCGAGGTCCTCGGCCAGGAGTTCGCGGTTGGGTACGTTCTCCGGAACCTTCCGCAGAGCGTCCATGTCGTCGGCAAACGAAATAAGGCGCGTGGGAAAGGCGTCGTTGGTCAGCGTGTGGAAGGCGTTGCGCACCATGGTCGTGCGGGCGACCTCGTTGAATGTGCCGATATGCGGCAGGCCCGAGGCGCCATAGCCCGTCTGGAAGAGCACGGGGCGACCCAGGGCCGGGAGGCTCGCCACCGCCTCCGCGAACTTGCCCTGTTCGAACAGGGCGGAGGCGAGGTCCCGCTCGTCCTCCGCCAGGCGCACGCGCAGGATCCTGGCCAGCAGGTTTCGCGCCTGTTCGAACGGCCACGGCCGCGCCGCCCGCGCCAGTGGGGTGAGGCCCTTCAGCATGGGAAGCGGGTAGTCCGGGGCCGCCGCGGGGTCAACGGCCGGTCAGCGTGGCCGCCTGACCCGCGGACGTTTTAGGCTGGCGTGGCTACCGTTCCGCGTCGGTGGAATCGCACGGCCGCCCCCACCGAACCGAGCCCGAGCAGCATCATCGCCCAGGCCGCGGGCTCGGGAATGGAGAAGGTGAAGTTCGTTCCCACAGTCGGGCTGGCGCTGCCGCAATTCGCCGCTCCCGCCACCGTCGTGCAGCCTCCCGCGAGTTGGGTGAACTGACCGGGGGCGGTGGCCAGATAGGTCACGGTGCTCGTGGCCCCGTCGATCCGCCTCGGGGTGACGAGATCGAAGTCGAGATAGAAGGCGTTGACGTCAGTGGTCGTCGAGACGGGGGTTGCTGCGAAATTATAGTGCACGGTCACCACACCGCCGGCCACGGTGTAGGTCAGGGTGGATCCCGGGAGGGTCGTTCCTATGCTGTACCCGGTGGACGGCAACTGCTGAAGCGGCTGGGTCCCGACACCCGGGCTGACGGGCGGGGAATCGCCTCCCACAGAGAAGACCCCCAGCGGGCCGCTGAGGGACGGATCGAAGGTGTACAGCGATGGATTGTACTTCATCGAGATGGTCAGGCTGGTCAGGTCCGACGACGATGGTGGGTCGATGATCGTGCCCAGCGTGCTGAAGGTGTAGTAGTTGCCGTCCTGGTCGACAGCGCCGTCGGTGTACCAGTGCAGGCTGTAGATGTTTATCCCGAAGATACGCACCGCGTTGGCTGTGCTCGGGAGAACAAAGACGGGAAGGGTGGCGCCTAGCAAGCCTACTATTGCGGTTTTACGTAAAAGATCGCGTACGCTACTCATGTCAGCCACCTCTGTACTAGCAGCACGCCCGTAGGTGTGCGCAGAGGGCTACATCCCGGCTTGGCGCGGCCATCCGCATGCCGGAAGCCCCACGAACGAAACATTCGTGCGTATATGTACATACGTCAAGAAAGTTTACGATCCGGAGCGAAGATGGGCGCCGTCGCGGCAAGCGACCCGCCAGCGCTGGATTGACGACACAACGCGTCGGGCGATTTGGAACTCGAGCCAGCGAGATCCAGGCGGATCTGCTCCTACTTCCGCGCCGCCGCCGTCGCGTCGCGCGCCGCCTTGAACTCCGAGCCGGCTTTCCAGTCCGGCCAGATCTGGTGCTCGGCCAGGTAGCGCCCCAGGTCGTAATAGAGGGCGATGTCCTGCGCAGCGCCGCTGTAGTCCCAGTCGGGACGCCATTCGTCAGCGGGCTGGTGGTAGCGGTGAGCGGTATAGTCGCGATAGGCCGCCTCGCCCGCCGCTCGGCCGCCGTTCACGAGGTCCGTGCCCCCGCTCAGCGTGATGGCCGGGACGCCAGCCTTGGCCAGAGAGAAGTGGTCGGCGCGGAAGAAGCTGCCCGATTCCGGATGCGCTTCCGGTGTGACGCTGCGGCCCTGCTCGGCGGCGAACTGCGCCACGAGGTCGTCCAGCCCGGACTTGGCGTTGCCGCGCAGGGCGGTGTCGCGCGCCTTCCCGTTGAGGTTCATGACGTCGAAGTTGAGCAAGGCCACTGTCGTCGCCAGCGGCGTCACCGGGTGGGCGGCGTAGTATTCCGAGCCCAGCAGCCCCTTCTCCTCGCTGGTGAAGGCGATGAAGTAGACGCTCCGCTCGGTCCGCGGCGCCTGGGCGAAGAGGCGCGCCAGCTCCAGCACGCTGGCCACTCCCGAAGCGTTGTCCACTGCGCCGTTGTAGATCCGGTCGCCGCGCGCGTCGGGGGGGCCGATTCCAAGGTGGTCCCAATGGGCGCCGTAGAGGATGGCCTCGCCGGGCCAGCGCGTCCCGGTCAGCTTGCCGATCACGTTGTGCGTGACGATGGTCGAGGTCTGCACCGCGTAGTCGGCCGAGAAGGTCTCGCCCTTGAGCGCCACAGGGTGGAAGTCCTCGCTCTGGGCCTTCTTCTTCTCGGCTTCGAAGTCCAGGCCCGCGGCCTTGAACATTTGCACGGCGACGTCGCGCTGGATCCAGCCCTCGACCAACGGATGCAGCTGGCGCGGATCGCTGCGCACGATGTCGAACTGGGGCTGGGAGTTCGAATTCTTCACCGTCGCCCAGCCGTAGGAGGCCGGCGCGGTCTCATGGACGATAAGCACGCCAATCGCGCCGTACTTGGCCGCCTCGGCGTACTTGTAGGTCCACCGGCCATAGTAGGTCTCGGCCTTGCCCTCGAACCGCCCATAGAGCGGGTTCGACGGGTCCATTTCGAAGTCGGGATCATTGACCAGGACCACTGCGACCTTGCCCTTCAGATCCACGCCCTTGAAGTCGTCCCACTGCCGCTCCGGCGCATCGACCCCGTAGCCGATGAAGACGAGGGGCGCGTTCCTCACATTGACGTGGCTGGTCGGAAGCAGGGTGTGGACGACGACGTCGTCCAGCTCCTTGAGTGGGTGCGGGCGCCCGTCCTCGGTGAGGCCGACCGTGATCGGGCCGGGGGTCACGAAGCGGCGCAGCGGCACGTCCTGGAGATAGGTCCCGTGGTCGCCGGCCGGCGCGAGGCCCAGGGCTTTGTACTGGGCGGAAATGTAGGCGATCGTCTTGCGCTCTCCCTCGGTGGCCGGGGCGCGGCCCTCGAAGGCGTCGGAGGAGAGGGTCTTGATGTGGTCCGAGAGCCGCGCCGGATCCGCCTGGGGCTGCGCCTTCTGGGCGCTCGCCACGCCGCCGACGGCCATCAGGGCCGCCGCGGCCGCCCACATCACGCGCTTCATCGTCCTCTCCAATCCCCCTGACGGGGCAATGGCTTGCGCCGCAGAGCCGGTCAAGGTCTGGAGGGCTCTCGACCCGGAGGCCCGCCGGAGCGACACTCCAGTCATGGGCAGGCGCACCGAGACCTGCGAAAGCTGCGACTACGAGACGCCGGCAGAGGAAATGACGGCCTGGCGCTCGCGGATCGTCACGCGGGTCTTCCTGACCGCGGATGACCGGGCGAGCGTCCAGACCGGGCCGGACGTATGGCTGTCCGGCGCGTTCCTCTATCGCAATGAATGGCTCGAGCAGCGGGTGTGCGTGTGGTGCGCCCGTCGCATGACGGCCGGCGAACGGTTCGGCGGCGTGACCCGCAACAGGAGCAAGCTCGGCCTCGTGGGCTGGCTCGCGGCGGCCCTGCTCGGCGTGGCGGCCTTTCCCCACCTGCAGCCGCTCCTGACCCTCGCCTTCTGGCAGGCGCCCGAGGAGAACGGCCAGCGTCCGGTCCCGCAGGCAGTTGTTCTCCACCCGCCCTGAGGATCGGCTCTATCAGCGCTCGTGCAGGACCACGTCCCGCTCGCCGTACGGCGAGCGCCCGGTCTGTCGATAGCCTAGGCGCGCGGCAAGGCGCAGGGAGGGCGAGTTTTCGGGGCTGATGATGCAGACCGTGTGGCGGTGAGGGAGCGTCTCTTCGGCCCATTGGAGGATGGCCGTCATCGCCTCGAACGCCAGGCCCTTGCCTTGGGCGAACGGCGTCAGCATCCATCCGGCCTCGGGCGCAAAATCGGTGGCGAACGGCCGGTGAAAGTCGGCCAGACCTGCCTCTCCGATGGAGTCTCCCGACGCGGCGTCCTGGATCAGCCAGTATCCATAGCCCAGCATCGACCAGAGGCCGGCATAGGCGAGCATCCGCCGCCAGACCTCCTCGGGAGTGAAGGGGCGTCCGCCCATATGGCGCATCACCTCCGGGTCCGACCACAGAGCGAGAGAGCGGTCGAAGTCCTCCGGCGCGTGGGGACGCAGGACCAGCCGCGACGTCCGAATGAAGGGGCAGGCTGACTTCGGAACGAGGCCGGTCAAGCCGCCGCCTCCGAGGGGCTGAGCATGAAGTGTCCCCGCAACGCGGCGACGGGTTGGGCGCGCGCTTCCTGCCAGGCTTCGACATGGACGTTGGCGATGCGCCGGCCGATCTTGCGCACATCGGCGCGGGCGTAGGTGGTCAGCGCGCGGCCGGGTCGCAGGTACTCGATCGTGACGTCGATGGTGCGCGGCTGGCGACGCAGAGGCTCCAGCAGGATGAGCTGGCAGAGGGCCGTCATCTCGAGGAAGGCGCCGATCACCCCACCGTGCAGGGCCGGCAGGATCGGATTGCCAACCAGGTGGTGGGAAAAGGGCAGGGTTGCGGTCATCTCGTCGCCGGCGAGATCGGCGGTCATGCCCAGGAACCGCATGTACGGCACGTCGGCCAGCAGACGCTCCAGCCGAGTTTCCCGAGCCTCGCTCACCGCTTCGCCCCGAGTTGGGAGGGCGCCGAGGTGAGGGCGAACGCCGCCTGAGCGGTGGCCACCGGATCCGCCTCGTCCGCCTCCCAGGCCGCGGCGCGCACGAAGCCAATCAAGGCGGTGAGCTTGTAGCAGTGGGCGCGGGCGAAGATCTCCCGCCGCGGCTCGGCCGCCCGCGTGTAGTCGATGCGCAGGTCCAAGGTCGCCAGGCTGGAGACGCCCCGCGCCTGCAGAGCCAGCGAGGACACGGCCATGCCGCACACGTGGTCGAGCAGGGTGGTGATCACGCCCCCTGCGATGACGCCGCTCTGCGGATCCCCTACGAGATCCTCGCGCCATGGCACCGCCATCACCGCCTCGCCCGGGACGGCGGAGACGGTCCGGAAGCCGAGCGCCAGGGCCTGCGGCGTGCCCTGGGCCATCCGTATCCCAAGCTCGGCCAAGCTCTCCAGGGCCGGGGTCGACGGGGTCGAGGTCATGGATCCGTTATAGGGATAATCGCGCTCCCGCCTATATCGCCAAGGTGATCCGGCCCGAAACGCTGCTGTGTCCGAAGCCCGCAGGGCTCTACTGCGCCCCCGGGGACTTCTACATCGACCCCGTGCGGCCGGTGGATCGCGCGGTGATCACCCATGGTCACGGCGATCATGCGCGCGCCGGCCACGGTCGCGTCGCGGCGACCCCGGCCACCCTGGCGATCATGGCCGCGCGCTATGGCGAGGACTTCGCCGGATCGGTCCAGCCGCTCGCCTATGGCGAGACATGGTCGCGCGACGGCGTCGAGGTCACCCTCGTCCCGGCGGGACACGTGCTCGGCTCGGCCCAGGTTGTAGTGAGGTGGAAGGGCCTGACGATCGTCGTCAGCGGCGACTACAAGCGCCGCGCCGATCCCACCTGCGCCCCGTTCGAGCCGGTCCTCTGCGACGTGTTCGTGACCGAGGCGACCTTTGGCCTGCCGGTCTTCCGCCATCCGCCCGCCGCCGAGGAGATCGCCAGCCTGCTGGCCTCGGTGGAGCAATTTCCCGAGCGCTGCCATCTGGTCGGCGCCTATGCGTTGGGCAAGGCGCAGCGCCTCATCGCCCTGCTGCGCCTCGCGGGCTGGGACCGTCCCATCCCCGTGCATGGCGCCCTCGAGCGGCTGAACGCGCTCTATGGAGAGTTCGGCGTCGCTCTCGGTCCGCTCGAGGGCGCCACCACAGGGACCCGGAGCCACTTCGCGGGCGAGATCGTCCTGGCTCCGCCCTCGGCCCTGACCACGCCCTGGGAGCGGCGCTTCCCCGATCCGGTGACCGCCTTCGCGTCCGGCTGGATGCGCATCCGCGCCCGCGCCCGGCAGAGGGGCGTCGAGCTGCCGCTGATCGTGTCCGATCACGCCGACTGGGACGAGCTCACGGCCACGATCGAGGAGCTGCATCCGGGCGAGGTGTGGATCACCCACGGCCGCGAGGAGGCCCTGGCGCGCTGGTGCTCCCTACAGGGGTTCGAGGCCCGCGCCCTCGCCCTCGTCGGCTACGAGGACGAGGAGGACTGACCCACTCCTCAGGCGACTCCCAAAAAGCGCGGCCGGTTTGAACCGTTCAGCCGCGCTCGGGAACCCATAGGCGGGCGAGAATCGCTCGATCCGGATTCCCGTGGAGCATCAATAGATGATGAAGACATATTCACGCCTCGCCTGCCTCGCGGTGGGCGCATCGGCCATCGCCCTCGCGGGTTGCGGCGGAGGGGGCGGCGGTAGCACCGCTGCGACGGATCCGATGCAGACTTCGACTCCGACTCCGGCCCCCACCCCCACGCCGACCCCGACCCCGACCTCATCTGGTTACTCGGTCACGAACCTCGTGTCGGACCAGGCTGGCATGGCCCTCGTCCAGGACCCGAACCTCGTCGACGCCTGGGGCATCGCCTTTGCACCCGGGCAGGACGTGTGGGTGGCCGACAACGGGACCAACAAGTCGACCCTCTATGACGGCAACGGCGTGATCCAGAGCCTGGTGGTGACGATCCCGGCGGGAGCGAACAACCCCAACAAACTCCCGGGCGCCAACCCCACGGGCATAGTGTTCAATCCCACCAGCGGCTTCGGCATCGGTCCAGCCGGCTCCACGACACCAGCAGCCTTCATCTTCGTCGGTGAGGACGGCACGATCGCGGGGTGGGCGCAAGGCACTGCGGCTTTCACCGCTGTCGATAACAGCGCCACCGCGGTCTACAAGGGCGTAACTATCCTCACGCCCTCCGGCGGCCAAAGTCTGCTGTTGGCCGCCGATTTCGCCACCGGCAAAATCGATGTGTTCAACTCGAGCTTCCAGCCCACGACGGTGGCCAACGGGTTCGTCGATCCCAATCTTCCCGCCGGCTACGCACCGTTCAATGTGCAAGTCCTCAACAACATGGTCTTTGTCGCCTATGCGGAACAGGCGCCTGGCCAGGCCGCCCCAATCATCAACGAGCAGGACGGCGCCGGCCTTGGTTTCGTCGACGAGTTCGACGCGACTGGAAAGTTCATCATGCGCTTCGACGCGCCTGGCGGAAACCTCAATGCGCCGTGGGGCTTGGCGATCGCGCCCTCCAATTTCGGCGCTTTGAGCGGCGACCTGCTGGTCGGCAACTTCGGCGACGGCACCATCAGCGCCTACAATCTCAGCACCGGCGCCTTTATCGGCAAGCTGACGAACACGTCCGGCGCCAACGTCGTTCTGCCGGGCTTGTGGGGTATCGGGTTCGGTAACGGCGCGGACAACCAGCCGACAACGACCCTGTTCTTTGCTGCAGGACCAAGCGCGGAAGCCCATGGCCTCTACGGCCGCATCGACCTGCCGGGCACATACACCCCGCCGTCGAGCACGCCGACGACGACGACCCCGACGGGGCCGGGCTACTGAGCATTCCTCATGGCCGGGCGGGGTCAGGTTCCCCAGGCCCTGGGACGGATCTTCGCCGTCCCACAGGCCCCGCCCGGTTCATAGTCGTCGCCATGGCGGGCATATATCCATCGCCATGCGCGCCTTCTCGCACCTGCTGGACCGGCTCTCCTACACCGCCTCGCGCAACGCCAAGCTCACGCTCGTGCGCGACTTCCTGCGCCAGACGCCCGATCCGGACCGCGGCTGGGCGCTGGCGACGCTCACTGGAGCGCTGAGCTTCTCGGCCGCCAAGCCGGCGGCGATCCGTCGTGCGGTCGAGGGGCGGATGGATCCGGTGCTGTTTGGCTGGTCCTACGACTATGTCGGCGACCTCGCCGAGACGGTGGCTCTGGTCTGGCCGGCGCAGCCGGGCGCCAATCGCGAACCGGAGCTGTCGGAGGTGGTCGACGCGCTCTCCCACGCCGCCCGCTCGGAGGTGGAGGGCCTGATCGAGGGCTGGCTCGACGCGCTCGACGTCGATGGCCGGTGGGCCCTCTTGAAGTTGCTCACCGGGGCCCTGCGCGTGGGGCTCTCCGCGCGCCTCGCCAAGCAGGCGGCGGCCGACCTCGGTGGCGTCGCGGTCTCCGAGGTGGAGGAGATCTGGCACGCGATCTCCCCGCCCTACGAGGACCTGTTCGCCTGGCTGGAGGGTCGCGCCGAGCGCCCGACCACCGAGGCGCCAGGGCGCTTTAGGCCGGCGATGCTGGCCCAGGCCATCGACGAGGCCGTCGATTTCGCCAGGCTCGACCCGGCCGACTACGCGGCCGAGTGGAAGTGGGATGGCATCCGCGTGCAGGCGGTCAACGAGCGTGGCGAGCGCCGGCTCTACAGCCGGACCGGAGATCTGATCTCGGGAGCCTTCCCAGACGTGCTCGAGGCGCTCGACTTCGAGGGCGTGATCGACGGGGAACTGCTCATCCTGCGCGACGGCGAGGTCGCGCCGTTCGGCGAGCTACAGCAGCGGCTCAACCGCAAGACCACCGATGCGAAGCTGATGGCGCAGTATCCGGCTGGCGTGCGCGCCTATGACGTCCTCCTCGATGGCGAACTCGACGTTCGCCACCTGCCCTTCGGCGAGCGCCGCGACCGGCTCGAGCGGATCGTCGCGGATAGTCGCAGCGGCCGTATCGACCTATCCCCCCTGCAGCCATTCGCGGACTGGGAGGAACTCGCGGCCCTGCGCGCGGCGCCGCCGCCGGGCGATCCCACCAGGGCGGAAGGGGTGATGCTCAAGCGGTGGGACTCGATTTACCAGGCCGGTCGGCCAAAGGGCCCGTGGTTCAAGTGGAAGCGCGACCCGCATCTCATTGACGCAGTCCTGATGTACGCCGCGCGTGGGCACGGGAAGCGTTCGAGCTTCTATTCCGACTTCACCTTCGGCGTCTGGCGCGAAGACGAGACGGGGCGTCGCAGCCTCACCCCGGTGGGCAAGGCCTATTTCGGCTTCACGGACGAGGAGCTGAAGCAACTCGACGCCTTCGTGCGTGAGCACACGACCGAGCGGTTCGGGCCAGTGCGCCAGGTCCGGGCCGACCAGGACTTCGGCCTGGTGCTGGAGGTGGCGTTCGAGGGGCTGCAGCGCTCGGGCCGGCACAAGTCCGGCGTGGCGATGCGCTTTCCGCGCATCAACCGGATCCGCTGGGACAAGCCGGCGAGGGAGGCGGACGAACTGGCGAGCCTGGAGCGGATGCTGCCCCCGGCCGGGTGAGTCCTGGGCGCTTTCCGGCGAAGTGAGAACTGGTTCGCCGAGAGAAAGCGCGCCAAGTCAAAATGCCAGAGCGCGTTAACGCGCTCTGGGGTTAGCCGTTGAACTCGCGCACGCCCTCGACGATTTCGTCCTGGACCTGGGGCGTCAGGTACGCGTGCATCGGTAGGGCGATCACCGTCTGCGCCTTGGCGTCGGAGACGGGCAGGCCGCCCGGGCCCTGAGCGAAGCCCGCATAGGGCCGCTGTCGATGCATCGGCACCGGATAGTAGACCGCGGTGGGGACGCCGCGGGTCTTCAGGTGCTCGGCGAGACCGTCGCGGCTTCGGTGCTCCACCACGTACTGGGCCCAGGTCGAGCGGCCGCCAGGGATCACGATCGGAGTCTGGACGCAGACGTCGACAAGCCCATCGTCGTAGCGCGTGGCGATCGGCTGGCGCCGGGCGATTTCATCTTCGAAAACCGCCAGTTTCTCGAGGAGGATCGCCGCCTGAATCGTGTCGAGGCGCGAATTCATCCCGATCCTGGCGTTGAGGTACTTGGGGTCGTGCCCGTTGACGAGACCATCGCTCGGGACCGCCTTGCCGTGGATCCGCAGCGAGTCCATCCGCTCCCAGAGGTCCGCGTCATCGGTGAGCACCGCGCCGCCGTCGCCGTAGCAGCCGAGTGGCTTGGCCGGGAAGAAGCTGGTGGTCACCGCGTCGGCCCACCGGATGGGGTGCTCGCCATTGAGTGTGCACCCAAAGCCCTGGGCGGAATCGGCGATCAGCTTGAGACCGTGGCGCCGGCAGATCTTGGAGAGCCGCGGGTAGTCCGCGGGCTGGCCGAAGAGATCGACCGCAATCACGGCCTTCGGGCGAAGTCTCCCCTCCGCCTCGATCGCCTCGATGGTTTCCTCGAGATGGTCCGGATCGATCGTGTAGGTATCCGGCCGGATGTCCACGAACACCGGTTCGGCCCCGCTCCAGGGCGCGACTTCCGGCGTCGCGGCGAAGGTGAACGAGGGGCAGAACACCGCATCGCCGGGTCCAACGCCCCAGGCCATCAGAGGCAGCGCCAGGGCGTCCGTGCCGTTCGCGCACGACAGCGCGAGCCTGGCTCCGCAGAACGCGGCGAGGCGGGATTCGAGCTCGCGAACCTCGGGGCCCATCACATAGGCGCCGTGGGCGAGGACCCGGGCGATGGCGGCGTCGATACGCGGCCGGAGGCGGGCCTGTTGCGCGGCGAGATCGATGAATGGAATCATGCAGTCCCGAGATACGGCCGCGTCTGACGGCACGCGATACAATCCCTGTAACCGATCATTTCGCGCCAACCGTCGTCGCCTTTCGCCAAACGTCCCTCGCTTACTGGCGAATCGGTTTCCACTTCGTTCGCGATGCGGCCTAACGCCTCAGCAGTCTGGCGACTGCCGGCGTGGACTCCACGAAGGCGTCGAGATCCCCTCCGGTGAAGAGCACGCCGGCGATCCCTGCGCGCCGCGCCGCCTCGAGGTCGCGGCCCTGGTCTCCGATCATCACTGTATCTGCGGGATCGAGGTCGAAGTCGGAGATGGCGCGCAGCAGCATTCCCGGATTGGGCTTCCGGTCGGGATGGTCGGGGTGGGCGTAGGCGGGGTCGGCGGCTTCGTCGTGGAACGGGCAGACATAGAATGCGTCGATCCTGGCGCCTTCTCGCTCGAGGGCCTCCTGCATGGCGCGGTGGACGCCGCCCACGTCGGCCTCGCTGAAAAAGCCCCGCGCCACCCCCGATTGGTTGGTGGCGACGATGGCCAGCACTCCGGCGTCGTTGATGCGGCGAATCGCCCGGCGCGCGCCGGGTATCCACTCCAGGCGTTCGACCTGGCCGACATAGCCGTGATCGATGTTCAGCACGCCGTCCCGGTCGAAGATCACCGCGCGGCGGCGGGGCGGCGAGGTCAACGCCCGGCGCCCTGGCCGGCGACCTGGCGTTCGCGCCTTGCTTTGGTCGCCATGGGCATCGACAAGCAACCTCTAGCGTCCCCAATCGTGCGTCCTCAATACAGCCGAAGCCGCGAAACGCCATCGTGACCCCGCCCCCCAAGATCGTCCGCGAAGTCGATCCGTCCGCCTCCGCCGTGCGAGCGGTGGAAGCGGAGATCGAAGGTTTGCACGCCCTTGTGGAGGCCTTGCGGAGGGGGCTCTCGAAGTCGCTGGGAGAGGCGGTCGAAACGATCACGGCCGCGCGCGGACGCGTCGTCGTGACCGGGATGGGCAAGAGCGGTCACGTGGCGCGGAAAATCGCCGCCACCCTCGCCTCGACCGGAACGCCGGCCTTCTTCCTCCATCCGGCCGAAGCCAGCCACGGCGACCTCGGCATGGTCGCCGATGGCGACGTCCTCCTCGCCCTGTCCCTCTCGGGCGAGACGCCCGAGCTTCGCGACGTGATCGGATACGCCAAGCGCTTCGCGGTTCCGCTGATCGCCATGACCTCGGAACGCGGCAGCGCACTGGCGCGCGCGGCCGACATCGCCCTGGTGCTGCCACGCGCCGAGGAGGCGTGCCCGATCGGTCTTGCCCCGACCACCTCCACCACCATGCAGATGGCTTTCGGCGATGCGCTCGCCATCGCCCTGCTCGAAGGGCGCGGCTTTTCCGCTTCCCGCTTCCGGGAATTCCACCCCGGTGGCCGGCTGGGGGCGCGCCTCGTCACGGTCGGCGACCTGATGCTCAAGGGCTCGGACCTTCCGACGCTTCCGGAGGTGGCGACGCTCTCCGAGGCGATCTTCGAGCTGACCCGGGGTCGTTGCGGCGGCGCGGCGGTCGTCGACGATGACGGCCGGCTGGTCGGCGCCTTCACCGATGGCGACCTGCGCCGCGCAATGGGCCGCGCCGAGATCTCCGCGCGGGTCTTCGAGCACATGTCGCGCACCCCGGTGTGGGTCGAGCCGACCCTCCTGGCCGCAGAGGCGCTGCGGCTGATGAATGATGGTCCCAAGCCCATCATGCTCGTCTTCGTGTGCGAGAACGACCGACTCGTCGGGGCCGTGCACATGCATGACCTGCTTAGGGCCGGAGTGGCCTGAGCCTCACCCTCACTGCGTGCGTTGCGGCACGTCATGTTCTAGGGGAGGGCGGCCATGACCCTTTCCTTCGACGACATCCAAGCTGCGGCCGAGCGACTCGCCGGTCATGTCGAACGCACCCCTTGCCGCCCGTCGCGGACGCTCTCGCGCATCACGGGAGCCGAGGTGTGGGTGAAGTTCGAGAACCTGCAGTTCACCGCCTCCTACAAGGAGCGGGGCGCGCTCAACCGCCTTCTCAGCCTGACCGAAGAGGAGCGTCGCCGGGGAGTGATCGCCGCCTCGGCCGGCAATCACGCCCAGGGCCTCGCCTATCACGGCGAGCGGCTCGGCGTGCCGGTCACCATCGTGATGCCCCGAGGCACGCCACACGTGAAGGTGCAGCAGACCCGGGAGTTCGGCGCGGAGGTGGTGATCGACGGCGAAGGTTACGACGCCGCCTACGAGCGGGCGCTCGAGCTGCGGGACGAGCGCGGCCTCGTCTTCGTCCATCCGTTCGACGACCCGGCGGTCATGGCCGGCCAGGGGACGGTGGCGCTGGAGATGCTCGAAGCGGCGCCAGACCTCGAAATCCTGCCTGTGCCCATCGGGGGCGGCGGCCTGATCAGCGGCGTCGCCACGGCGGCCAAGGCGATAAAGCCTGACATCCGGGTGATCGGGGTCGAGCCGGCCATGTACCCTTCGTTCACCGCCCGGATGCGCGGCCTCAATGCGCCCTGCGGGGGCCAGACGATCGCCGAGGGGATTGCAGTGAAGGCGGTGGGCGCCCTCACCTATGCTGTCGCCAGGCCCCTGATCGAAGAGGTGCTGCTGCTCGAAGAGCCCTTCTTCGAACGCGCGGTCGCCCTCTACTGCAATGTGGAGAAGACGGTGGCCGAGGGGGCAGGCGCCGCCTCGCTCGCCGCCCTGCTGGCCTATCCGGAGCGGTTCCGCGGCAAGGTCTGCGGTCTCATCGTCACCGGCGGGAATATCGATCCGCGGCTGCTGGCGTCGGTCCTCACCCGCGAACTGGTCCGGGCCCAGCGGCTGGTCTCCCTGCGCATCGTCGGCGATGACCGTCCTGGCCTCCTGGCCACGGTGTCGGAAACGATCGGCAGCCTCGGCGGCAACATCCTGGAAGTGGCCCACAACCGCCTGGCGCTGGATGTGCCCGCAAAGGGCGCGGAGTTCGATGTGATGATCGAGACCCGGGACGCTCAGCATACCCAGGAGATCATGGACGCTCTGCGCGAGAAGGGTTACCCGCCCCGCGCTGTCTGAGGTCCCGACGGGGGCGTCTTCGCGTCGAACTGGGCGAGGGCGGCCTGCGATTCGGAGCTGAGCAGGGCCACGATCCGCTCGATCGAAGTCTCGGTCTCGCCATCCAACTCGTCGCGCGCGAAGTCGCGCACGGCGATCTCCTTGGCGATCAGGAACGCGCAAAGGTGGGGTTCGGCCTCGCCGTAGATGCCGCGCAGCTTGCGATAGGCCTCCACGCCGCGCACCGAAACGTCCTCCAGGGCGAGCAGGCGCTGATGCCAGGTTCCGTGCGGAAGCGAGGCGATCAGGGGGGCCATCTCTTCGGCGCGCGTGGGCGGCCGGACCTCGACCCGAAGCGTTTGCGCCTGGTGCGCCCGCAGCCTCTCGGCCGTCTCGATCATCAGGAGGCGACAGGCTTCCATCTTCCGGCGGTTGTCCGGCGTGAGGTTGCGGTATTCGCGCTGCATGTAGGCGTTCGCCGCCACGCCATAGACCTCGGAGACGTAGAACATCCTCAGGAGCCCGGCCACGGAGCTGAGATCGCTCGAGCCTTCCTGGGCGCCGTCTTGCCGAAGGGAAACAGCCATGCTCCGCTCCTAGCTGTTTCGCTGCGCTTCGATCGGATTGATCGCTGCGGCATTTAGCCACCGACGCGACCGCCGCAGGATCATCGCCCGGGTCCCGGCCGGGAGGGCGAAGGGGTGGCGATCGGCGATCGTCGGATCCATCAGCCTTTCAACGTTCCAGCTCAGCTTTTGCCGCCGGCCGTTCGGCCTACGGTTATGTGGCAAGCTGTCGCAGAGCCCAGGCGGCTGCGTCGCGAACCGTGGGCGAGTCGTCTTGCAGGCGTCGGGCCGCCGCCGCGGCGAGCTTCGATTCGCCCGAATTGCCGATCGCATAGAGGACGTTGCGGACGAAGCGGTCGCGCCCGATCCGCTTCACGGCGCTGCCCGCGAAGAGCTTGCGGAACGCCGCGTCGTCCAGGTCGCAGAGAACTTCGAGCGAGGGCGAGCGCAGGCTCTCTCGCGCATGCAGGGCGGTCTCGTGCGCCTCCGAGGCGAACTTGTTCCACGGGCAGACCGCGAGGCAGTCGTCGCATCCATAGATGCGGTTGCCCATGGCGGCGCGGAAAGACTCGGGGACCGGGCCGTCATGTTCGATCGTGAGGTACGAGAGGCACCGTCGCGCATCGAGCTGGTAGGGGGCGGGGAAGGCCTGGGTTGGACAGACATCGAGGCAGGCCCGGCAGGCGCCGCAATGGTCCTCCTCGGGCGCGTCCGGCTCGATCTCCAGACTTGTCAGGATCGAGCCGAGGAACAGCCACGACCCGTATTGGCGCGAGACCAGGTTGGTGTGCTTGCCCTGCCATCCGACGCCGGCGCGCTCTGCAAGGGGCTTTTCCATCAGGGGCGCGGTGTCGACGAACACCTTGGCTTCACAGGACCAGCGCCGGGCGATCTGGCCGCCCAGGGTCTTCAGTCGCCCCTTGATCAGCTCGTGATAGTCCCGGTTCCAGGCGTAGGCGGAGATCGCGCCCCGGTCCGACGCGGCGAGAGCCTCACGCGGATCGCTCGCGGGGCCATAGTTCAGGCCCAGGACAATGGCGCTTCGCGCGTCCGGCCACATCCGCGTGGGATGTTCGCGCCGGCTCGCCGTGCGGGCCATCCAGTCCATCGATCCGTGGCGGCCCTCATGCAGAAAGGCTCTAAGACGCTCGCCAGCGTCCCACGGCGCCTGGGCCGAAGCGAAGCCGCAGGCCTCGAATCCAAGACTTTCGGCGCGCTGCCGGATCCAGGCCTTGGCGGCCTCAGAAGTCGAGGTCGTCATAGTAGCTGGCTGGGGCTAGCCCCGGCCAGCGATCGGCGAGCAGGGGTCGGAAGGCGGGTCTCGACTTGATGCGCATGTACCATGTCTTGACTGCCGGAAAGTCGCGCCAGGGCACGTCCCCGAAATAGTCGAGCACCGAAATATTGGAGGCCGCCGCGAAATCCGCGAGGCTCAATCGCCGGCCGGCGAGCCAGTCGCGCGACTGAAGAAGGCGCTCCATGTACACGAGATGGTCACGCAGGGCGTCGCGTCCCTGGCGCATGTTGTAGAGGTCGGGCGCGCCGAGCTTGAGCAGCCGCTTCTCGAGCTTCTCGTGGAGCAGGTAGGCGTTGACCTCGTTGTCGAACTTGCGGTCGAACCACTGAATCAGCCGGCGCGTCTCGGCCCGATCCGAGATGGTGGCTCCCAGGAGGTCGTGTTCAGGCGCAGCCTGTTCGAGGTGCTCCAGGATCGCGCGCGACTCGCAGATCACTACCTCGCCCTCGCCGGCGCGCTCCACCAGAACGGGCGTGAGCCCCGACGGGTTGAGCTGGGCGAACGCCTTGGGCTGCTCCCAATAGCGGACCAGCACCTCCTCGAACGGCAGGCGCTTTTCGCCCAGCGACAGGCGGACCTGGCGTGAAGCCGGGTCGAGCGGGAAATGGTGGAGGGTGCGGACGACGTTCATGTTCGCTGATCGCGGCTATACTCAAATCCACGGCCGCGGCAAAATGCGCCGCAACAATCTTCTGATCCCGGACCTTCAGCCGCCGCTTCGCTCCGCGAAAGCGCCGCCGTGGGGCTCGGCGCGCCCGTGGGGGTCTGCATGGATCAGGATGTCGGCGGTGGGAAAGGCCGTGAGGATTCTGAGCTCCGCAGCGACGACGACCTGGTGCGCCGCCTCCAGGGTCAGGTTCGGATCGAGCGCGGCGTGCATCTGAATGTGGGTAATCGGCCCCGAGGCCCGGGTGCGCAGCTGGTGGACCTCGGCGATTCGCGGGTCTTCCGCCACCAGCCCGATGATCTGCGCTCTCGCTTCGTCGGGGAGTTCCCGGTCCATCAGCTGCGCGGAAGCTTCTCTGAACACCGCGATGGCGCCCCACAAAAGCAGACCTGCCACCGCAAGTCCCGCGGCCACGTCCAGCGCCGGCGCGTGGAGCAGGGCCGACCCGGCGACACCCGCCATAACGACGAGATTCGAGGCGAGGTCGGCCAGGTAGTGGACGCGATCGCCAGAGACGGCGACCGAACTGGCGCGACGCAGCATGCGCGTCTGGGCGACGACGAGGGCGCCGGTGGCCAGGATCGAGACCGCCATGACACCCATCGCCCACGTTTCGTGGCTGACCGGCGCCCGATTAATCAGGTGTCGGACGGCCTCCTGCAGGATCAATGCGGCCGAGGCGAACACCAGTCCCGCCTGCAGGAGGCTGGCGAAAGCCTCCGCCTTGCCATGACCGAATCGGTGGTCTTCGTCCGGCGGGACGGCGGCGTAGCGCACGGCGAAGAAGGTCGCCGCCGACGCGATGAGGTCCAGGCCCGAATCGGCGGTCGAGGCCATCAGGGCCACCGATCCGCTGAACGCCCAGACGACGCCCTTCATTACCAGCAGCACGGCGGCCGTGCCGATCGACAACGCCGTGACGCTGCGCGTCAGGGCGGCGGTTTCGGCCAGACCGGGTTTGGGCTGCGACATGGGGCGACCCTAGAGTATCTTCCGCCCCTCGGCCAAAGGCTTGGCGCGAGCGGGCCGGGCCGCACCGTAAGTCTAGGCGGCTTCGAGCGGACGGGGCCCCACATAGCGCGACTGTGGCCGGATCAGCCGTCCTCCCAGGACCTGTTCACGCGCGTGGGCGATCCACCCCCCGGCGCGACCCATGGCGAAGACGCCGGTGAAGGCGTCCGGCGGGAAGTCGAGGGCCTCGAGCAGGAGGGCCGTATAGAGCTCGACATTGACGTCGAGCGACCGGCCGGGCTTGCGCGCCCGAAGAACGTCCAGCGCCGCGTTCTCGACCGCCTCGGCCAGCGCGAGGCGCCCGGGCAGGGCGGCGCCGTCGCGGGCCAGGCCCCGGATGACCGCCTTGAGCGCGTCGGCCCGCGGATCACGGACTTTGTAGACGCGGTGACCAAAGCCCATCAGCCGATCGCCGCGGTCGAGCGCCGCCTCGAGCCAGGCCGTCGCGTTGGACGCATCGCCTATGGCGTCGAGCATCTCGATCACTGGACCCGGCGCCCCGCCGTGCAGTGGGCCCTTGAGGGCGCTGATTCCCGCCAGGACCGCCGAGGCCAGGCCGGCCCGCGTCGAGGCCACCACGCGGGCGGCGAAGGTGGACGCGTTGAGACCGTGATCGATGATGGTGACGAGATAGGCGTCCAGCGCCCCCGCCAGGGCCGCCGGCGCCGCCTCGCCCCGAATCATCCTCAGGATGTCCGCGGCGTGTGAGCTTTTCGGGTCCGGCGGAACTGGAGCGAACCCCGCCTTCGCCCGGACGACAGCCGGCACGAACACCGCGGGCGCCGCAACCAGTCGCAAGGCGACTTCCAGTCCGTCCCCATCGGCGATCCGCGCCGTCAGCGCTCGCGCCGCCTCGATCGGGGTGAGCGATCGCAGGCCCCCGTCAAGCGCCGCGACCTCCTGGAAGACGCTGGCGCGGGCCTGGCCCAGGGCCGGGCCGAGATCGTCGGGGAGGGGCTCGAAGAAGCCGTCCCAGAGCAGGCGCAGGACCTCTTCGTAGGCGCGCCGCCCCGCCAGGACTTCGACGGGAAAGCCTCTGATGACGAGCCGTCCCGCCGCGCCGTCCACTTCCGAGAGAACTGTCTCGGCGGCCACGACGCCCTCGAGTCCGTCGATCGCGTTCGACATCTTTGCGCTCCAAACCACAGTTGAACCGGTTGGAGATTGCGACCTGCAGCGCTACAATCAAGATTGATCAATATGATCAACATGAGATGACGAGCTGGATTGCGACGGAAGAGGCCCTGCAGCGGCTGGGAGTCAGGCCCCAGACGCTCTACGCCTATGTCAGCCGCGGGCGGCTGCGCGCCCAGCCGGACCCGCGCGATCCCAGGCGCAGCCTCTATTCATCCACTGACGTCGACGGCCTCGCGAACCGCCGCAGCCGCAGCCGCAAGGCGGCCGACGTTGCGGCCGAGGCCATCGCCTGGGGCGAGCCGGTGCTGGAATCGGCCATCACGACGGTCGTCGACGGGCGTCTCTTTTATCGCGGGCGTGACGCCACTCTCCTCGCCGAAACCCACACCTTCGAGGGCGTCGCCCGCCTGCTGCGCGGAATCGATGCGCCGCCGCTCCAAAGTCGCCTGCGTCCGCCGCCGCCGCCGGGCGAGGAGCCGAGGACGCGGCTCTTCGCGGCCTTGTCAGCCCGCGCAGCGAGGGACAGGCCGGCGCGCGATCGGCCTGTCCACGATCTGGCGGTCGAGGCCGCCACCCTACTCGACGTCGCGGCGGACGCCGTCTGCGGCAAGGTGGAGAGCGGTCCGATCCACGAGCGGCTCGGAGCCGCCTGGTCGTGCGGCGCGCGCGGCTCGGATCTCATCCGCCGCTCGCTCGTGCTTCTGGCCGATCACGAGCTGAACCCCTCGACCTTCGCCGCACGCGTGGCGGCCTCCACCGGCGCGTCCCTCGCGGCGAGCGCCCTGGCAGGGTTGTCGGCCCTGACCGGCCCGCTTCATGGCGGTGCGAGCGAGGCCGTCGCCGGGCTGGCGGCGGAGGCGGACCGGCTTGGCGCGCGCGAGGCGGTGGCGGCGCGGCTCGCCTTCTGGACCTCGACGCCCGGTTTTGGACACCCGCTCTATCCCGAGGGAGATCCGCGGGCGCGCGCCCTGATGAAGGCGTTCGCGCCGCCCGAGCCCTATGCCGGCCTGCAGGCCGCCATGCGAGACGCCGCCGGCGCTCCCGACAACGTCGATTTCGCCATCAGCGCCATGGCCGGGAGCCTGGCCCTGCCCGCGGACGCCCCGTTCATTCTGTTCGCGGTCGCGCGGACGGCCGGTTGGCTGGCCCACGCCATGGAACAGCTCGCCACGGGCGCGCTGATCCGCCCGCGGGCCCGCTATGTCGGGCCGCCGCCGGAAGCCTGAAACCCGAGACGGCTTCAGACCCCGGACAGCGCCTCGGGAGGTTGCGCGTACTGGCCCCCGCGCCGGTAGCGGTAGAGATAGCTCGGGATGATCGCTTCCAGGGCGTTCGGCTCGACGCCCAGCTCCCTCAGGCCGGGCGCGCCCGCGGCGACGACATTGTCGCTTCGCAGCAGGGCCACCTGATCGGTGGTCAGCGGCGGCGGCGCGCCGATCTTCGCGACGAGATCGCCGGCCACGCCAAGGGCCCCCGCCACCGGCCAGGGCGTTGAGACCAGCAACCGACGGCGCTGGATCACCTCGAGCATGATCTCCATCAGGCGGCGGAAGGTGAAGGCTTCGGGACCGCCGAGCTCGAAGGTCCGGCCAGCCGCCTCGTCCGACCCGACGGCCTTGGCAACCGCCGCGCCGACATCGGCGACGAAGACGGGCTGCATGCGCGTA
The DNA here is from genome assembly GCA_035483335.1 of Caulobacteraceae bacterium. Classification (GTDB taxonomy): domain Bacteria; phylum Pseudomonadota; class Alphaproteobacteria; order Caulobacterales; family Caulobacteraceae; genus Acaudatibacter. The sequence goes on from DATHPX010000194.1 coordinate 32,038, forward strand.
TGGCCGCCGCCGATCAGGGGCAGGGCGGGCGAGATCGTCGCCATCTGCGCGAACCGGTTGAAGAAGTGATCTTCCGGACCGAAGACCACCGAGGGGCGCACGATCGCCGCGCCGGGAAATGCCTCGCGCGTCGCCGCCTCGCCCGCCGCCTTGGTCCTTCCATATGCGGCCGGGGACTTCGCGTCGGCGCCGATGGCCGAGATGTGGACGAATCGCGTGACGCCAGCGCTGGCGGCGAGCGACGCGATGCGGCGCGCCCCGTCGACGTGCACGCCCTCGAAGGTCTGGCGGCCGCTCTCATACAGAATCGCCACGGCGTTGATGCAGGCCTCGGCCCCTTCGAGCGCTCGCGCCGCCGAAACCTCATCGCGGACATTGGCCTGTACGACCTCGATCTGGCCGACGTCGCCAAGCATGCGCAGGCGATAGCCGCGCCCGGGCTGGCGAACCGCCACGCGCACGCGCGCGCCCACCCGCGCCAGCGCGCGGACGATCTGGCTCCCGACGAAGCCGGAGCCGCCGAACACCGTCACCAGACCCTTCATCGCCCCATCACCTTCTTCGCCTCGACCATCACTTCGACATGACCCAATGGATGCGCCGCGGGTGCGATAGAGGAGGGGCGCCCGACGCGCAACGCGCCGCAGCATACGTCGGGGAGGACGGATTGACCTCGCCGGGCCGGCGCCCTATCCGTCCGCCCCTCGCGCGCAAGGGCCATCCCATGCGAGCCCAGGTGGCGGAATTGGTAGACGCGCTGGCTTCAGGTGCCAGTGGCTTAACGGCCGTGAAGGTTCGAGTCCTTTCCTGGGCACCATGCATGAGGCTCTGCGGCCGCGCGAGGGCGCGCCGCCTCGCTGGGTCGGCAAGCCTTCCTTGGGCCGGTCGGGCGTAGGATCGGCGGCTGCCCCTGGATCAACGGACATCAGCGGAGACAGTCTTGGCTGCGAGCCTGCATCAAGGGGACCTCCCGGACGGGCTCTTCGCCGGAGTCGCCTCCGTGGCGGTGGATTCCGAGACGATGGGCCTGCGGCTCGGCCGCGATCCTCTGTGCGTGGTCCAGCTGCGCGGCCCGGTGGGCGACGCTCACGTGGTCCAGCTCGACCGCACCACCTATCACGCGCCAAACCTTAAGCGCCTGCTGACCGACCCTTCGGTGCTGAAGATCCTCCATTTTGGCCGCTTCGACATCGCCATGTTCCAGCTTCACCTGGGGGTGATCACCGCGCCGGTCTACTGCACCAAGATCGCATCCAAGCTCGCGCGGACCTACACCGACAGGCATGGTCTGAAGGATGTCACCCGCGAACTGCTCGGAGTCGATATTTCCAAGGCCCAGCAGAGTTCGGACTGGGGCGCGCCGCGGCTCACGCCTGAGCAGCTCGCTTATGCGGCCTCGGATGTCGAGCGACTGCACGATATAAAGGCCCGACTCGACGTCATGCTGGCGCGCGAAGGTCGGATGGAGCTGGCCAAGGCCTGCTTCGAATTCCTTCCCACGCGCGCGGCCCTGGACGTCGCCGGATGGGAGGATGTCGACATCTTCGCCCATGAGTGACCTCGCCCAATCCGCGCCGCTCGCCGGCCCCCCGCCCAGAGGCAAGGCGCGCGCTCACAGCCGGCTGGTGCGGATCCTCCGCATCGTTCTGCCCATGACGATGGTCGCGGTCGCCGGGATGCTGGCGGGCTTCGTGGCCGCGCACGCCATCCGTCAGCACCAGGCGGCGCACAGCGGGGTCTCCGCGCCGATCCGGATGCTCAATCCGCACTTCTATGGCCGCGACGCTCAGGGCCGCCCCTACACCCTCACCGCCCGCGAGGCGGCGCGGGACACCCGGTCCTTCCAGACCGTGCTGCTGTCCGGTCCCACGGTGACGATCGACAATCCCCAGGGACGTGCGTCGACCCTCATCGCCGATACGGGCGTCTATCATGAGGACACGCGGATCCTTCTGCTCCGCGGACATGTGAGGGCGACGGACGCAACCTCTGGCCACTTCGCGTCGGACGAGGCGGTCGTGAACACCCGCACCGGGTCGGTCGTCGGGCCGCAGGCGCTGCAGAGCCAGTCCAACACAGGCGCCCTGCAGTCCCGCAGCTTCGATGTCTATGACAAGGGCGACCGCATGGTGTTCAAGGGCGGCGTTCACGCGCGCCTCAATGCGCATTAAGAAGCAGCAGTGGCCAAGGATCCCTTCTTCCGATCCGGCCGGTGCGGGATCTGTCTGTTCATGAGACCCTCTAGGATGCTGGCCGCGTCGGCCGCGGCGATCGCCCTGCAGGGGTTCGGGGCCGGCCTTGCCCATGCCCAACTCGAAACGCGATCGAACGCGCCGATCGACATCACGGCCGATCAGGCCGAGGTGGTGCAGTCGAAGTGCGAAGCTGTGTGGCGCGGCGCGGCCGAGGCGCTCCAGGAGCAGTCGCGCCTGCGCGCGGACACCATCACGGTCTACAGCCGACACAAGGCGCCTTCCGCCGCCAAGCCGGCCAGCCAACAGGGCCCCGACGCGGGCCAGGGCGACTGCGGCGCCGCCGACAAGATTGTTGCGGACGGCCACGTCTACTACGTCACCCCAGAGCGGGAGGCGCGCGGCGATCACGCCGTCTATACCCAGGCCGACGACCAGATCGTGATGACCGGCGACGTCATCGTGGTGCAGGGTCAGAACGTTGCACGCGGCGACAAGCTGATCATCGACGTCGCCAGCCATCAGGCGAGGATGGTGTCCGACGTCACCGGCATGGGAAAGCAGGGCCGGGTCCGCGGCGTCTACTTCCCTGAAAAGGCCGCGCCCGCGGGCGGCGCTCCCCCCAAGCCCTGAGGACGGCGCCAACATGAGCGAGCTCGTGCGGTCGCGCCACTCGACGGGGCGCCAGACGGCCGCAGTCGAAAAACCTGCCGCGCAGAACGGTCTGGTGGTCGACAGGATCGGCAAGTCGTTTCGCGGCCGGCAGGTCGTGAAGGGGGTCAGCCTCCGGCTGGAGCGCGGCGAGGTGGCCGGCCTGCTCGGCCCGAACGGAGCGGGCAAGACGACCTGCTTCTATATGGTGACCGGTCTGATCGCCGCGGACTATGGCGCGATCTGGCTGGACGGCGAGGACATCACCAACCAGCCGATGTACCAGCGCGCCCGGCTGGGACTGGGCTACCTCCCGCAGGAGACGTCGATCTTCCGTGGCATGACCGTCGAGCAGAACGTGATGGCCGTGGTGGAGATGCGCGAGTCGCGGCGCGATCGCGTGCGCACTATCACCAACGAGCTGCTCGAGGAGCTGCACATCGCCCACCTGCGCAAGTCGGCGGCGGTCGCGCTGTCCGGAGGCGAGCGGCGGCGCGTGGAGATCGCCCGCGCCCTCGCCAGCGAGCCGGCGTTCATGCTGCTCGACGAGCCTTTCGCAGGCATCGACCCGCTGGCGATCGCCGACATCCGCGAAGTCATCGGCTATCTGCGGGGCCGCGGGATCGGGATCCTGATCACCGACCACAACGTGCGCGAGACGCTGGATATCATCGACCGCGCCTCGATCATCCACGCGGGCGAGGTCCTGTTCGAGGGATCGCCCGAGGAGATCCTCGCCGATCCCGAGGTGCGGCGCGTCTATCTGGGCGACAGGTTCGGCTGACCCTCCGCGAGAGCAAATCTAGCGGACCGAGCCGCCTGCCAGGCGCGGCCTTGACACCATCACGCCATGGGCGCGTTGTTCCTCTCATGCGGGTTCAGGTTTCCGGCAAGCATGTCGATGTGGGCGACGCCCTCAGGGACAAGGTCGAGGAAGAGGTCACCGCAGCAATCGGAAAATACTTCGAGCGGGGCGGAGACGCCGAAGTCGTGGTCAGCCGCGACGGCTTCAATTTCCGCGTCGATTGCGGAGTGATCCTCGCCTCCGGACAGCAGCTGCAGAGCCATGGGCTCGCCGCAGACGCGCACTCCGCCTTCGGCCAGGCCCTGGCCAAGGTCGAGACCCGGATCCGCCGCTACAAGCGGCGCCTGAAGAGCCATACCATCGCGGCGAATGCAAAAGCGGCGGAGACGGCCGCCCTGCTGGTCCTTCGCGCTCCGAGCGAGGATCTCGACGACGACTGGGACAGCGCCGACGCGGAAGCGCCTCCTGCGGCCGTGATCATCGCCGAGACGGAGGCGCCTCTGAAGACGATCACGGTCTCGATGGCGGTTATGGAGCTCGACCTCAGCGGAGCTCAAACAATTGTGTTTCGGAACGCCGCTCACGGCGGCCTCTCCGTGGTATACAGGCGGCCGGACGGAAACATTGGTTGGATCGACCCCCAGCGCACCGGCGCCGCCTCGCGGTGAGGTTAGGCGACCTGCCTCACCTGTAGTGTGAACCCCCAGCTTACCATCTACGCCCGGACGGAGGCGTTCGGGTGTGTCGAAAGGCATGTCCTTGAGTACTGACTTCGCGCCAGCGATGATCGGCGATCTTCTCTCGCGCGGCGCCATCGCGCCGAGCGTCACCGCCGCCACCAAGCGCCAGGCTCTCGCCGTCGTCTCCGAAATGGCGGCGCGAGTCTACGACCTCAAGGCGTCCCGCGTTCTCGACGCCCTGCTCGAGCGGGAGGCGCTTTCCACGACCGGCGTCGGCCACGGCGTGGCGATCCCCCACGCCCACGTTCCGGGCCTCGAGGCGATGAGCGGGGTCTTCCTGCGCCTGCGCCCGCCCGTGCAGTTCGAAGCGGTGGACGAAGAGCCCGTGGACCTGATCTTCGCCATTCTGGCGCCCATGGACGCCGGCTCCGATCATCTGCGGACGCTCGCCCGCGTCGCCCGCAGCCTCAGATCGCCCGAGCTGCGCCGCCAGCTTCGGCAGGCTCAGGGGGCGGACGCCATCCGGGCGCTGTTTGCGCAGGAGCCGAGGTCTTCGGCCGCCTGATCCGTTAGAGCGGACTCCGACCATACCAGGCGGAATCCTCTGGTCGGAGATAATTTGCTCTAGATTCAAAAACTTGAGCGCCGTCCGTTCGCCCAACCCGTTCCCACTTGGGCGGACGGGCGCTCGGGTCGCGGGACAAAAAAAGACGGGCGCGATAACCGCGCCCGCCTTCGCCAATCAGCGTATTTCGCCTGACCGATCCCCGGCCAGACCCCGGTCAGTGAACTGAGACCGGCGCCAGTTCGTGGGCCAGGGCGGCCGCGACGGCCGAGTCCCTGTCTCCGAGCACCGCCAGGCGCGCGCCGTCGGCCCGGTGGAGAGCGTAGAGCACCTGCTCGGGCTTGAGATCGAAGCCTTGGATCTCATCGACGGGCGTGTCCGCCAGGATCTCGGCAGCCTTGATCGGGCGCACGTAGACGAGGCTGGGCGCGCCCAGGGCGGCGAAGGCTTCGGGGGAAAGAGTGGATGTGATCATGACCATCTCCTTGAGACTGATAACGCCGTTGACAGACGCGAGATCATTTCGCCGTCTGGATCGGCACTTGGCGGGTCTGGCGCTCGGGCTGAGGACGCTCGGCGTCGATATGCAGAAGACCGTCCTCGAGGCGGGCGGACCTGACCTCCAGACCGTCGGCCAGGACGAAGGCGCGCGTGAAACCCCGGGCCGCTATGCCGCGGTGGAGGAAGTCGCGCTCGACCTCGCTTGGATCGGGATCCCGCTTGCCGGCCACCGTCAGCTGATTTTCGCCGACGTTGACCGAGAGCTGCTCCACAGTGAATCCGGCCACCGCAAGGGTGATGCGGATCCGGCCTTCGCCGCAGTCCTCGATGTTGTACGGCGGATAGGCCTCGGACGCCCCTCGCGCGGCGCGCTCCATCAGAGTCCGGGTGTGTTCGAACCCCAGCAGGAGCGGACTGTCGAAGAACGGCGTTCGGTTCATGTCGAGCCCTCTTTCAAGCGACCCCGCCGCGCTCCGTCCCAATCAGGCGGCGGCTCACGGCGTGCAAGAAAGGTGGTGCGGAGCCTGGTCGTGTGCAAGGCCTCGCTACGGTGTCCGCCAAGATGTCGCGCCATCCCGGCTGTCGAGTCCATGAAGAGAAACCCTACCTACGACCTACCTCGTTGCATTACATTTTTGTGAGGTTCGCATTAGGCGGTTGAGAACTTCCGGTAGTCGCCAGCCGAGACGATCAGATCGAGAAGAGCGGCTTCTCAGGACTGGCCTTCCGCGGTGCGGCTCGCCTCTACGCCTTGCCGTTCATAGCGAACGGTAGACACCTGAAGAGCGCAAGAACCGCTCAGTCATTTTCATGAAGCCGCGAGACTCGCCGCCTGCGCCCTCTGCACAAGCGCGGCCGCGCAAGGTCTTGTCTGAAAAAGTAGAGGGCCCGGACCGGTGGTCCGAGCCCTCGTGAAATGGTGGAGCTAAGCGGAGTCGAACCGCTGACCTCTTGAATGCCATTCAAGCGCTCTACCAACTGAGCTATAGCCCCGAGAAACTCGGGTCCTCACGGAGGGCGATGGCGGCCCCCCGCGGGAAGGCGCGGAACCTAGTGCGACGACCCGGGCCGATCAAGGCCCGTTCGACGCACTGGCCGCTATTGATCTTCCGGACCTCCCTCAGGCCCAAGGCCGTCGATCTCGTCCTCCGGAAAATCGTCGTCGCCGTCCTCGATGAACGGAACCTCGTCGTCCTCGGCCTGCTCGAGATCCTCGTCCTCCGCGAAGTCGACGCCCAGCTCGTCGCCGGGGCTGGGCGGGGCGGCGTCGCCCTCGTCCGCATCCTCGTCGGTTATGAGCGGGGGCTCGTCCACGGCGGCGTCGAGCTCGGGCGCCTCGTCGGGCTCAGCCTCGAAGCCGTCCTCGGCCTCGGTGGCCACGACCTTCTCCTCTTCCGCCTCCTCTTCGGGGACGGAGACCCGCGCGCGGACGCGGCGGTTGCGAAGGGCCTCTTCCGGGTCGAACACGGTGGCGCACTTGGGGCACACCGCGGGTCGACGCCCGAGGTCGTAGAACTTCGTCGAGCAGTTGGGGCAGATCTGTTTTGCGCCCAGCTGGGGATTGGCCAATGCGGCGTCCTTCAGAGTTGAAAAATGACGGGGCTGGCGAAAGCGGCGGCTCCCTTGCCACGCCACCGAGCCCCTGTCAAAAGCCTGCGTCTTCTTCACACCAGAATACAGGCTGCGGTCCATGGCCGATGCAGCGCAAGCGCAGGTCGGTCTCGCCGCCCGGCCGGGCGCATCCCTCACCGGGCGGGTGCGCGCGCCAGGCGACAAGTCCATCTCACACCGGTCTCTGATCCTGGGGTCGATGGCGCGCGGCGTCACCGAGATCGAGGGCCTGCTCGAAAGTGCGGACGTCCTGCGCACCGCCGCCGCCATGGCCGCGTTCGGCGCGCAGCTCGAACGTTTGGGGCCCGGTCGCTGGCGGGTCGTGGGCGCGGGCGGATTCTCCGAACCTGCCGATGTCGTCGACTGCGGCAACGCCGGCACCGCCGTGCGGCTGATCATGGGCGCCGCGGCGGGATTTCCGATAGCCGTGACCTACACCGGCGACGCCTCCCTTCGGGGCCGGCCGATGGCGCGCGTGCTCAGGCCCCTCTGCGCCATGGGCGCGAGGTCACTCGGGCGCACGGGTGAGCGGCTGCCCCTGACCGTTCGAGGCGGCGAGCTCAAAGGCCTGCGTTACGTCCTGCCCGAGCCGTCGGCCCAGGTGAAGTCGGCCGTCCTCCTGGCGGGTATGAACGCCGCCGGCGCGACCGAAGTCGTCGAGCCGATCGCCACGCGGGACCACACGGAACGGATGCTGCAGGGCTTCGGCGCCCGACTGGACGTCGGCGAGAGTCCGCAGGGGCGCGTGATCCGGCTCGAGGGCGGTCAGGCCCTGCGCGGAACGCGCGTGATCGTGCCTGGCGATCCCTCATCAGCCGCATTCCCGATCGTCGCCGCCCTGGTCACACCGGGTTCGGAGGTTACGGTGGAGGGGGTGCTGCTCAACCCGCTGCGCACTGGCCTTTTGACCACGCTCAGGGAGATGGGCGCGGACCTTTCCATTGAGAACGTGCGCGACGCCGCCGGCGAGCCCATGGGCGATGTCACCGCCCGCGCCTCGATCCTCCGGGGCGTCGATGTTCCGCCCGAACGGGCGCCCTCGATGATCGACGAATACCCGATCCTGGCGGTGGCCGCCGCCTTCGCGCGCGGCCGGACTGCGATGCGCGGCATCGGCGAGATGCGGGTGAAGGAGAGCGACCGCATCGCCCTGATGGCCCAGGGTCTCGCGGCCTGCGGCGTGCGCGTAGAGGAGGAGCCCGAGGGGCTGATCGTCGGGGGGACCGAGGGAGCCAACGCGCCGGCGCCCGGCGGCGCTTCGGTGATCACCCATGGCGACCATCGCATCGCCATGAGCTTCCTCGTCCTGGGCCTGGCCTCGCAGGCGCCTGTGAGCGTGGACGAGGGCGAGATGATCGGCACCAGCTTCCCCGGCTTCCAGGCGCTCATGAGCGGCCTGGGCGCGGATCTGGCGGGAGCCTGAGCTGAGCCTTCTGATCGCGATCGACGGGCCCGCCGCTTCGGGCAAGGGCACGCTCGCCCAGAGGCTGGGAGTCGCCCTCGACCTGCCCGTGCTCGACACCGGTCTGCTGTATCGCGCCGTCGGCGCAGCTGTCGCCGCAGCCGGTCAGGACCCAGACGACGCCAAGGCGGCGAGCCGGGCGGCGCGCGACCTGGACGTCGCAGCAATCGCGCCCGAAGCCCTCGGCGCCCGCGAGGCCGGGGAGCTCGCCAGCCGGGTGGCTGTCCACCCGGGCGTCCGTGAGGCCCTGCTGGACATCCAGCGCCGGTTCGCCGCCCGGCCCGAAGGGGCGATCCTGGATGGACGCGACATCGGCACGGTGATCTGCCCGGAGGCGCCGGTGAAGCTGTTCGTCACCGCCTCGGCCGAGGCGCGGGCGCAGCGGCGCTGGCGCCAGCTGCTCGGTCGAGGCGAGAGCGTTTCCTATGAGGCGATCCTCGAAGACATTCGCGCCCGCGACGCACGTGACGCCTCGCGGGAAGCCGCGCCGCTGCGCCCGGCGCCGGACGCAGCCTTGCTGGACACCACCGATCTGAGTATAGACGAGGCGTTCGATGCGGCCCGTCGCATCGTCGAGGCGGCGCGCGACCGTCCGGGACCTGGGGGTCCCTGACCGGTCAATCCCATCGCGCAGGCCATCGGACGACCCGCGGCCCTCTCAACATCTTCCTGTTCCATCGTGCGCGCCAGGACCCTGCGCCTGGACGCTTTCCGGCGCGCACCAGCACGAGAGACCTGTAGAATTTCATGGCTGACGACATGAGCATGACTCCCTCGCGGAGCGACTTCGAAGCCCTTCTCGACGAGAGCCTGGGCTCGCGCGACTTCGCCGAAGGCACGGTGGTCAAGGGCCGCGTGGCGGCGATCGAGAAGGACTTCGCCATCATCGACGTGGGCCTCAAGACCGAGGGCCGGATTTCGGTGAAGGAGTTCGGCGTCGACGAGGCGGGCAAGCCAACCTTGAAGGTCGGCGACACGGTCGAGGTGTTCCTCGAGCGGATCGAGAACGCGATGGGCGAGGCGGTGATCAGCCGCGACAAGGCCCGCCGCGAAGAGGCGTGGACCCGCCTCGAGGGCGTGTTCGCCGGCGGCCAGCCGGTGATGGGCGCCATCGTCGGCCGCGTGAAGGGTGGCTTCACCGTCGACCTCGGCGGCGCCTCGGCCTTCCTGCCGGGCTCGCAGGTCGACATCCGCCCGGTGCGCGACGTCGGTCCGCTGATGGGCAAGGAGCAGCCCTTCGCCATCCTCAAGATGGACCGCCCGCGCGGCAACATAGTCGTCTCCCGCCGCGCCATCCTGGAAGAGGCCCGCGCCGAGCAGCGCACCGAGCTGGTCAGCCAGCTGCAGGAAGGCGAAGTGCGCGAGGGCGTGGTGAAGAACATCACCGACTACGGCGCCTTCGTCGACCTCGGCGGTATCGACGGCCTGCTGCACGTCACCGACATGAGCTGGAAGCGCGTCTCGCACCCCAGCCAGGTGCTCGCCGTGGGCGACACGGTGAAGGTGCAGATCGTCAAGATCAATCCGGAGACCCAGCGCATCAGCCTGGGCATGAAGCAGCTGCAGTCCGACCCGTGGGACGGCGTGGAGACGAAGTACCCGGTGGGCGCGAAGCTGACCGGCCGGATCACCAATATCACCGACTACGGCGCCTTCGTGGAGCTGGAGCCGGGGGTCGAGGGCCTCGTCCACGTCTCGGAGATGAGCTGGACCAAGAAGAACGTCCATCCCGGCAAGATCGTCTCCACCTCGCAGGAGGTGGAGGTCGTGGTGCTCGACGTGGACTCCTCGAAGCGGCGCGTCAGCCTTGGTCTCAAGCAGGCCATGCGCAATCCGTGGGAGCAGTTCCTCGACGACCATCCGATCGGTTCGACGGTCGAGGGCGAGGTGAAGAACGCCACCGAGTTCGGCCTGTTCATCGGCCTCGACAGCGACATCGACGGCATGGTGCACCTCAGCGACATCGACTGGAACACCGCCGGGGAAGAGGCGATCCAGCGCTACACCAAGGGTGAGGTGGTCAAGGCCAGGGTTCTCGACGTCGACGTCGAGAAGGAGCGCATCAGCCTGGGCATCAAGCAACTCGGCGGCGATCCGCTGAGCGGCGACACCTTCCGCAAGAACCAGGTGGTCACCGCCACGGTGATCGAGGTCACCTCCGGCGGGCTCGAGGTGAAGTTCGGCTCGGATGACGCGCCCATGACCGCGTTCATCCGCAAGACCGATCTCTCGCGCGATCGTTCGGAACAGCGTCCGGAGCGCTTCGCGGTCGGCGACCGCCTCGACGCCATCGTCACCAATATCGACAAGGCGGCCCGTCGCGTCTCCCTCTCGGTCAAGGCCCTCGAAATGGCCGAGGACCGCGAGGCGATCGAGAAGTTCGGTTCGTCCGACAGCGGAGCTTCGCTGGGCGATATCCTGGGCGCGGCCCTCCGCGAGAAGGCCTCGAACAAGGAATAGTGCGATAACGTGCGGCCGCTCGTCGCGTCTTGGCGGCGAGCGGCTCCCCTGTACGCTACGGCTGTGTTATGCCTAGATTTCAAGTCGGTAACGACTGTCGTATTCGGGCGCGGGCGCATATGATCAAATCCGAACTGATTGCCGCGCTGGCGGCCGAGAATCCGCATCTGACGCAGAAGGACGTGGAGCGGGTCGTCTCCGTGATCCTCGAGAGCGTCGCACAGGCGCTGGAGGATGGCGGTCGCGTCGAGTTGCGCGGTTTCGGCGCCTTCTCCGTACGCAGCCGGCCGGCTCGGCCCGGCCGGAACCCCAAGACAGGGGAGCCGGTCGACGTGCAGGCCAAGCACGTGCCGTTCTTCAAGAGCGGCAAGGAGTTGAGGGCGCGGCTCAACGCCGACTAGAGCCTGGTGCGTTTGCACGGAACAGGCGCAAACGTTGAGTCTGGCTCTATGTCTTTGAATCTAGAGCAGATCACCCCTGTTCAGACGATTCCGTCTGGGCAGGGTTTGCTCTAGGCTCTCGTCGAGGGCGCGCCAGGACGCCAAAACGGAGTCTGCGACGATGAGCATGCTTAGTGAATTCCGCGCCTTCATCGCGCGTGGCAACGTGGTCGACCTTGCCGTGGGCGTAATCATCGGCGCGGCCTTCGGAAAGATCGTCACCAGCCTCGTCAACGATCTGGTGATGCCGCCGGTCGGATTGATTATCGGCGGGATGGATTTCAGCGAGCTGAAGATCCCCATTCGGGCCGCAGACCCCGCTCATAAGCTCGCCGGCGTGTCGATCAACTACGGCGTGTTCGTGACGACCATAATCCAGTTCCTGATCATCGCCTGGGTGATCTTCCTCGTGGTCAAAGGCGTGAACGCCTTGCAGCGAAAGCAGGCCGAGGCGCCGCCGGCGCCGACAACGAGCGAGGTTCTGCTGACGGAAATCCGCGACCTCCTCGCCGCCCCGAACACGGCAGAACGACGCTGAACCCCTCGGCGCGAGCGAAGATCTGCGGCCTGCGCACGCCTGAAGCGGTGCGCGCCGCCGCGGAAGGCGGGGCCGGCTTCGTCGGTTTCATGGTCTTCGAGCGCAGTCCCAGGAACATCGCCCTTCCGGAAGCGGCGCGGCTGGCCGAGGCCATTCGCGGGCGGATCCGTATCGTCGCGGTCACGGTCGATCCAGACGACGCCCTCGTGGACGAGATCGCCCGCGAACTGAGGCCCGATCTCATCCAGCTGCACGGCCGCGAGACTCCGGCGCGGGTGCGCGAGGTCGCCGCCCGCTCGGGCGCCGGCGTCATCAAGGCGATCTCGGTCTCCGGGCCCGAAGATCTCGCAAGCGCCGCCTCGTTCGCCGAGGTGGCGGACCATCTGATGTTCGACGCGAAGCTTCCGCCCGGTTCAGACCGCCCGGGGGGCGGCGGCTCGCCGTTCGACTGGTCGATCCTCTCGGGGCGCCG
>DATHPX010000195.1:0-4278 GCA_035483335.1 Caulobacteraceae bacterium
CCTGTTCGAGGGCCCGGTGACGCGCTGCGGGCGGCTGGACGTGCTGTTCAACAATGCCGGGCGTGGCGCACCGCCGGTGGCCTTCGAGGATCTGCCCTTGGAGACGTGGCGGGCGGTGGTCGACGTGAACCTCACCGGCGCCTTCCTGTGCGCCCAGCACGCCGTGCGCCAGATGAAGCGCCAGGATCCACGGGGCGGGCGGATCATCAACAACGGCTCGATCTCAGCCCATTCGCCGAGGCCCAATTCGGCGGCCTATACGTCGACGAAGCACGCCATCACCGGGCTGACGAAATCGATCTCTCTGGACGGGCGGGCGTTCGACATCGCCTGCGGCCAGATCGACATCGGCAACGCCGAAACGCCGATGACCGCTCGCATGGCCGGCGGCGTTCCTCAGGCCGATGGTCGTCTCGTCCCGGAGCCGGTGATGGACGTCCAGGCGGTCGCCGACGCGGTGCTGATGATGGCCAGCCTGCCCCTGTCGGCCAATGTTCAGTTCATCACAGTCATGGCGACCAAGATGCCGTTCGTCGGACGCGGCTAAGAATGAATAGGAGTAAGACCATGGGGCCAACCAGGATGCTCGCGACGGCGCTCGCCGCGAGCCTCGCCCTTCCAGCCGCGGCGCAGACGACCTCTCCCACCCCCACGGCGGCGCCGGCTGCGACCGTGGGCGGATTAAGCGGTCCTCTTGTCCCCGGCGTCTGCCTGCTCAGCCGGGACGACCTGATCATGAAGTCCAAGGTCGGCGGAGCCGCCATAGCCCGCCTCAAGGTCCTGGCAAGCCACGCCCAGGCGTCGATCGAGGCGGAGAAATCTCACATCGAGGCTTCCGGGAAAGCCCTCTCAGCCAAGCGCGCGACGCTCACCCAGCAGCAGTTCGAGACTGAAGCCGCCGCCATCCAGCGGCGCGCCCAGAACCTGCAGGTCGACGTGAGCCAGCGTGAGCGCCAGATCGAGTCGACGCGGAACCGCGCCTATGCGCAGGTGCTGCAGGCGGCCCAGCCGTTTGTCGCGACCACCTTCGCCGCGCACCAGTGCGGCTTGCTGTTCGCCCGCGAGGCGGCCCTGGGCGGCAACTTTGGCAACGACCTCACGCCCGAAGTCCTGACCGCCTTCGACGCCAAGGGGACGCCGATCACCGTCGAACTGGCGCCTGCTGAAACCCCCTGATCCCTGGAACGCCGTCCGCCCAAAGGGGGACGCGTTGGGCGACCAGACGGCGCTCGCGTTTTGAATCTAGAGCCAACTCCGACCAGACGCTTCCGTCAGAACGGGGTTTGCTCTAGCGGCGGCGCAGCCAGCTCCCGAGGCGTTCCACGCCGTCGTCCAGCGCCGGTTCGCTGACGGCGAAGCACCAGCGAAGCCAGCCTTCGCCCTCGGGCCCGAAGGCAATCCCGGGGGCGAGGCCCAGCGCTGCTTCATCGATGAGGCGCTTGGCTAGGGCGAGGCTGTCCCCTTCCCCCTCGACGCGCTGCATCACGTACATGCCGCCGTCCGGCGAGGTCGCTTCCACGCCCGGCAAGGCGCGTAAGCCGTCCAGCAGGCGCGCGCGACGGGCGACGAGCCCGGCGCGGACCTCAGCGATGAAGGGCTCTCCGTCGTTGAGGGCGGTGATCGCGGCGGACTGCACGAAGTCGGGCGCGCACGAGGTGTTGTACTCGATCAGCTTGGCGAGGTCCGGCTCGAGCGAGGCCGGCGCCACCATCCAGCCCAGCCGCCAGCCGGTCATCCGCCAGGCTTTGGAGAAGCTGTTGGTGCTGACCAGCCGGTCGTGGGGATCGGCAAGGGGCAGGAACGACGGCGCCTTGTCCGTCTCGAAGGTCAGGCGCTCATAGACGTCGTCGCTGATCAGCCAGACGCCGAGGCGCCGGCAATGGTCCAGCAGTGGCCGGCGCTGATCAGCCGCCAGGGTCCAGCCGCTGGGATTGTTCGGCGAATTGAGCAGGACGAGCCGGGTGTCGGGCGTGATCGCGTCGATCAGCCTGTCCAGATCGAGCGTCCAACGCCCGTCCCGCCGCTCGATGCCGACCCGGACCACCTCCGCGCCGAGGATCTGTGGCGCCTCGGTGCAATTGGGCCACACCGGCGTCACGGCGACGACCCGGTCGCCGGGATCGAGAATGGCCTGCATCACGAGCATCAGGGCCTGGATGCCGGCGCTGGTGATCGAGAGCCGGTCGGGATCGAAGGCCTGTCCGTGGAGGCGGCTCAGATAGGATCCCAGGGCGTCGCGCAGCTCGGCCGTGCCGCGATTATGCGTGTAGAAGGTGCGGCCCACTTCCAGGGCCCGCATCGCGGAATCGCGGATGAACTGCGGGGTGACCTCGTCGCTTTCGCCGACCCAGAAGCGCCGAAGCCCCGGGACGCCGTAGCCGCGATTTGCGACTTCACGGATCTTCGACGCCCCAAGGGCCTGGGCCCGCAGGCGAGCCATCGGCGCATCGAAAATCAACGGGTTGATGCGTGCGTCGTCAGCCATGGGCTCTCCGTCAGCGCCAAGCGGGGCGGCCGCCCCATCGGCCATATAGCCGAAAGCCGGACCGACGGGGGACTACGCCAATCGCCGCCCTTCTAAGACAAAGTGATCAATGGGCGGTGAAGATCGCCTTGGGCATGACCACGTGGACGCCCTTGTTGCGGTCGACCAGCTCGGTGATCTCGGTGTCCCCCGCCACACTGGTGAGCATGTAGGCGTCGTCGCGGGAGAGGCCCTTCTCCGCCGCGAGGAAGTCGATCATGTGCCGGATCGCCTTGCGGGCGGCCACGGTCACGTCGTCGTCAAAGCCCATGGAGATGTAGGCGGTCGGGGTCTCGGCGCGCGGATAGTCCTGGTGCGTGCCCTTGTGCAGGATGAACTGGAAGGTCCCCACCAGAGAGGTCTCCAGGGCGGTGATGTCCACTTCGCCGTTCCCCTGCCCCGCGTGTCCGTCCCCCACCTCGAACAAGGCGCCGGGCGCAAACACCGGGAAGTACACCGTCGTGCCGGCCACCAGCGACTTGTCGTCCATATTGCCGCCGATGATCCCCGGCGGAGTGCTGTCGTAGCGGCCGATCGAGGCCGGCGGCGCCACGCCCATGCTGCCGAAGAAGGGATGCATAGGGACGTCCACGCCCGGCGCGAAATGGGCGACCATCGCCTTGGCGTCGAGCGGGATGATCTTCATCCGCCGGTAGGGGAAGTCCTCCGGCAGCGATCCGGAGCCATAGCTGAAGGCGTTGTAGGCGTAGGGGATCGCCAGATCGATCTTCAGTACACGGACTTCCAGGGTGTCGCCGGGCTCCGCGCCTTCGACATAGACCGGACCGGTCAGGATATGGCCGCCCGGACCCTTGTCCTTCACCTGGTCGACGATGGTCTTCAGGGAGTCCTGCACCTGGTCGGCCGGAACCCCGGCCTTCTCCAGAGCAGGCGGCGTGCTGGTGATCAGGGTATGGATCGCGACGATGTCGCCCGACTTGATCCGCAAGGCGGGCGTCGCACTCGAATCGTAATGGCCCCATTCGACCGTCTGTGGCGTTGCCTGCAGGGTGTACGTCTCGGCGCGCGCGCCGGCGGTCATGGCAAGCACGATAGCCGTCGCTGCGGCCTGGATCAGTCGACGCTTCATGGTCATCCCCTTACCGGTAAGGACGGCAGCGGTTAGCCGATTGCGGCGCTGGATCAAGCGGTTCTCATCAACGGAAGGCCTACCCGGAGCGCCGGCGTCCTCGCCGGCAAGCGGCCTCTCGGTCCCACTGACGTCAAAGAGGACGTGCAATTGGCGCCGCTGTTGCGGATCCGTGCCGGCGAGTACGCCGGCGCTCCGGGTTCATCCTGCGAGCGTTCTCGGTTCGGCAACAGCTTGGCCAACCGTCGCAATCGCTGCGGACCGGCCCTAGGCTGCAGGCATGACCATTGCCCAATCCCTGATCGCCTTCGTCCTGGCCGCCGGCCTGGTGACAGTGACCCCGGGGCTCGACACCGCCCTGGTGCTGAGGGCCGCGGCGTCCGAAGGGCGAAAGCCGGGGGCGTGGGCGGCGGTGGGGGTGGGAGCGGGATGCCTGATATGGGGCGGCGCAGTCGCCCTTGGGCTCACGGCGCTGCTGGCGGCGTCGACAGCGGCCTATGCTCTGCTGCGCTGGGCCGGAGCGGCCTATCTGCTCTACCTGGGCGTCCAGCTCCTGCTGAAACCGCGCTCGGCCCTGCAGATCGAAGCGGCCCCAAGCGCCGCCGGTCATCCGTTCCGGCGTGGCCTGTTGACCAACCTGCTCAACCCCAAGGTCGGGGTCTTC
>DATHPX010000196.1:0-11702 GCA_035483335.1 Caulobacteraceae bacterium
ACCTCGCCCTGCTCCGAAAGCTCGCCCTCAACATCCTTCGACAGCACCCCGACAAGGGCTCCATCAAAGGCAAGATCAAGCGCGCAGGATGGGACGACGCCTTCCTCCTCTCCCTCCTCGGCCATATGCGATAGCCCTGCCTTTATGGGGAGGGTGTCGCGCCGCAGGCGCGACGGGTGGGGAAGTCTCATGCGAGACGCCAACGCGGGGATGATCCATGCTTCCCCACCCGTCCTCGCTTCGCTCGGCCACCCTCCCCATGAAGGGGAGGGATGGGGTCCTACGGCGGCGTCAGGTGAGCGAGCGGCCCACCGGCGTAGTCCCTGATCCCCAACGCGCTCCGGATAGCCTCCACCACGCCGTCGAATTCGCGATCGATCGCGTCGTTCGAGAACCGCAGCGTCCGGAATCCTGATTTTGCAAGAATCGCGTTCCGCATGGCGTCGTGCTCGCTCTGGGGGCCCTTGTCATGCTGCCAGCCGTCGGCTTCGATGACGAGCCGGCTGCGGAAGCCCACGAAGTCCGAATAGAACCCCATTAGCGGCGCCTGCCGCCTGAAATGAAACCCCTCGGCCCGTAGGGTCCGCAGATACAGCCAAAGCCGCACCTCCTGCCGCGTGAGCCGCTTCCTCAGCTCCCTCGCGCGCTCCGTCATCTCCCGTGTTCGTTTCACTTTCTCGAACATACCAAGAACATTTCATTTCGCAATCCCTCCCCTTCTGGAGAGGGAAGCGTGACCGGGTGGGGAACGGTGAGGAAAGACCCAGATGCTGGGGACGATCCAGACTTCCCCACCCGTCGCGCCTTTGGCGCGACACCCTCCCCAGAAGGGGAGGGACGGTCGTCCGGACACGTCACCTGCCCCAAAGGGCTTCGTTTCAGGCCCGACGCGCACTAGAGGATGCGCCGACCGCAGACTTTCGCCGGAACTTGATATGACGCCAGAGCGCCCGCCCTACCGACGCATCCTGCTCAAGGTGTCCGGCGAGGTGCTGATGGGCGAGGAGCCGTTCGGCATCGACATGGCCACGCTCGACCACGTCGCCGAGGACATCGCCTCGGTCGTGGAAGCGGGCTTCGAACTCTGCCTAGTCGTCGGCGCGGGCAACATCTTCCGCGGCGTGCAGATGGCTGGCCGCGGCATGGAGCGCGCCAGCGCCGACTACATGGGCATGCTGGCCACGGTGATGAACTCCCTGGCGGTGCAGAGCGCGCTCGAGCGGCGCGGCGTCGACACCCGCGTGCAGTCGGCCATCCCCATGCAGGCGATCTGCGAGCCGTACATCCGCCGTCGCGCCCTGCGCCACCTGGAGAAGGGCAGGGTGGTGATCTTCGCCGCGGGATTGGGCGCCCCTTTCTTCACCACCGACACGCCGGCGGCGCTGCGGGCCGCAGAGATGGGCTGCGACGCCCTCTTCAAGGGCACCAGCGTCGATGGCGTCTACACGGCGGATCCCAAGAAGGATCCGACCGCGCGACGCTACGGGTCGATCGGTTATCAGGAGGTTCTGGCGCGGGACCTGAGGGTGATGGACGCCTCGGCTATCAGCCTGGCGCGCGACAACAACATCCCTATCGTGGTCTTCTCCATTCGCGAGCGGGGCAACCTCCTGAAGGTCCTGACCGGAGAGGGGACCCACACCACGATCGAGGATCGCACGGCGCGCGCCGCGTGAAGCGGCTGCGTCGAGGATAACAAGGAGACGGACATGGCGACCGCAGAGAAACCGCAGATCTCCCGCTATCGCGAACGAATGGAAAAGGCCGTGACGGCGCTGAAGGAGGAGTTCGCCTCCCTGCGCACGGGCCGAGCCAACGCCGCGCTGCTGGACCCGATCCAGGTCGACGCCTACGGCTCGAAGGTTCCGATCAACCAGGTCGGCGCGATCTCGGTGCCCGAGCCGCGTTCGATCACCGTCAGCGTCTGGGATCGCGGGCTCGTGGTGTCGGTGGAGAAGGCGATCCGGAACGGCGGCCTTGGGCTCAATCCCGTCGTCGAGGGGCAGAACCTGCGCATCCCGATCCCGCCGTTGACCGAGGAACGCCGCAAAGATCTGGCCAAGCTTGCCGGTCGTTACGCCGAGCAGCAGCGCGTGGCGGTGCGTAACGTCCGTCGCGACGCCATGGATGACCTGAAGAAGGCGGAAAAGGACACCGTGATCAGCCAGGACGAACACAAGCGTCTGGAAGGCGAGGTCCAAAAGGCCACGGATGAGGCGATCAGGCGCGTGGACGAGGCCTTGAAAACGAAGGAACAAGAGATCATGCAGGTCTGATCCGGTCGCTGGAGACAACGGCCGGCGGCAGGATTCCTCGGCAGGCTCCGCCTCGATCCCAACGGGTCCGAGCCGGCGCTTCGCAGCGGAGCTGGGGCCCCGACGAGCAACTTGGACCCAAGGACGTCAAAAGGATCCGCTATGTCGCCGCCCACGGAGACGCTCGACTTCCCCGGGGGGGCGCCCGAAGGCCTGCACGTCGCAATCATCATGGACGGCAATGGCCGATGGGCGAAGGCGCGAGGCCTGCCGCGCAGCCTGGGGCACCGCGCGGGCGTGGCCGCCCTTCGCAGGACCGTGGAGGGTGCGGGCGAGCTGGGGGTCAAGCGTCTCACCGTGTTCGGGTTCTCTACCGAGAATTGGCGGCGTCCGCGCGAGGAGGTGAGCGAGCTGCTTCGCCTGTTGCGCGCCTATTTCCACAGCGATCTTGGGCGATTGGAGCGGGAGGGGGTGCGCGTTCGCATCGTCGGGCGCCGCACCGGACTGGAGCCGGACATCCTGGAGATGATCCGCGACGCCGAGGCCCGCACGGCCGCCAATTCGAGGTTCCACCTGCAGGTCGCGTTCAACTATGGCGGCCGCGCGGACATCGTCGACGCCGCCCGAGCCTTCGCAGCGGCTGTGGAGCGTGGAGAGGCGAGCGCGCGTGACCTCGACGAAGCGGCGTTCGCATCACGCCTGTCGACAGCCGGTTCGCCTCCGCCCGACCTGATCATCCGTACGGGTTTCGAGCGGCGCCTTTCGAATTTCCTCCTGTGGGACTGCGCCTACGCCGAGCTGGTGTTTCAGGACATCTACTGGCCCGACTACGGGCCGGAGCAACTTCGCGCGGCGATCGCCGAATTTCTCACGCGCGAGCGCCGCTTCGGCGGACTGCAGCCGCATGACATCCGCGCCGCCGTCTGATCGTCCCTCCCCTTCATGGGGAGGGTGTCGCACCGCGGGTGCGACGGGTGGGTATGTATGGATCATCCCCGGACCCTCGGTTCTTCCCGGCGCTTCCGCACCCGGTCTCGCTCCGCTCGACCACCCTCCCCATGAAGGGGAGGGATGCGCTCAACTCTCGGGCGCGTTGGCCAGGGCGCCCGTTCAGGACGCGTTCAGCGTGCGTCGGGGACCCTACGTCATCGACCATTTCGTCAGCGCCGCCCTTCCGGAAGGGAGGGAGGCGCCTGGGTGCTGATCTGACCACGACTCCGTCCTTCGACTGGAGAAACTTCGCCATTCGGGCGGCTTCGGGTCTCGTACTCGCGGCGACCGCGCTCGGCGCGATCTGGGTGTACAACTGGCCCCAGCCGCTCTGGCGCGCGCCGTTTCTGGCCATGATCTCGATCGGCGCCGTCCTGCTCTCGATCGAGTGGTCGGCGATGGCCAGCCCCCACGCGGGGTCGCGAGTCACCACGGTGATGTCGGTTGCGGTCGTCGGGGTCGTGCTGCTGGCGTTCGTCGGCCAATTCGCCCTGGCCTGGAGCCTGATCGGCATGGGCGCCGTGGCCGCGGCGCTGGTCGTGGGGCGCGGCGGAGACCGAGCCATCGACGCGGCGTACGGCGTGCTCTATATCGCGCCCGCTTGCCTGGTGCTGGTCTGGCTCGCCGGCAGCGCCCAGGGCTCGGGCTGGACATTGATGTTGTTCGCCTGCACCTGGGCGGCCGACAGCTGCGCCTTCATCGTCGGCAACGCGCTCAAGGGGCCGCTGCTCTGGCCGCGGTGGTCGCCCAAGAAGACCTGGTCCGGTTTTTTCGGGGGGCTCGTCGGTGCGACGGCGGCGTCGGTTGGGGTGGCCGCGGCATTCATGCGACTGTCCCTTGTCGGCGCGGCCGTGATCGGCTTGATCTGCGGCCTCGCCACCATGGGCGGCGATCTGTGGGAGTCGATGTTGAAGCGACGTTACGGGGTCAAGGACACGGGGGCGCTGATCCCTGGACACGGGGGACTGCTGGATCGTGTGGACGGGCTGATGTTCGCCGTGATGGTCGTCGCTGCCGCACGCCTGATCGTCCATGTGGGATTCCGCCACTGATGACCCAGCGCACCGTCGTCGTTCTTGGTTCGACGGGTTCGGTGGGGGTCTCCACCCTCGAACTCCTGGCTCATAGCGAAGAACGTCCGAAGATCCTGGCCCTTACGGCGGGACGCAATGTCGACCTGCTCGCCGAACAGGCCCTCGCTTGGCGGCCGGACACGGCTGTGATCGAGGACGAGTCGGCTCTGCCGGAGCTTCGCGAGCGGCTCAATGGGAGCGGCGTGGAGGCGGCGGCAGGCCGCGCCGCGATCGTGGCGGCGGCGGGGCAGGGCGCCGACTGGGTCATGTCGGCGATCGTCGGAGCGGCAGGCCTCGAGCCGACGCTGGCCGCCGCCCGCGCCGGTTCGATCGTCGCCCTGGCCAACAAGGAAAGCCTGGTTTGTGCGGGACCGGCGTTGCTGCGGATCGCCAAGGCGGCGGGCGCCCAGGTCATCCCGGTGGATTCGGAGCACTCGGCGATATTCCAGGTCTTCGCGCCTGACGACCAGGCCAAGGTCCGGCGCCTGATCCTCACCGCCTCGGGCGGACCGTTCCGCGCCTGGACTCTCGAAGCCATGGCTGCGGCGACGCGGGAGCAGGCGCTCAACCATCCGAACTGGAGCATGGGCGCGAAGATCACGATCGATTCGGCGACCATGATGAACAAGGGCCTCGAGACGATCGAGGCGGCCTATCTCTTCGGCATGGCGCCGGACCAGGTGGACGTGATCATCCATCCGCAGTCGGTGGTTCACAGCCTCGTGGAATACGCGGACGGTTCGACCCTGGCCCAGCTCGGGCCGCCAGACATGCGCACGCCGATCGCCTGTGCGTTCGCCTGGCCCCGCCGGATGGCATGGCCGGCGCCCGGGCTCGACCTGGCGCGCGTGGGTCAGCTCACCTTCGAGGCGCCCGACGAGGCCCGCTTCCCGGCGTTGCGAATCGCGCGATCCGCCCTGGAGACGGGCGGGGGCGCCCCGGCGGCGATGAACGCGGCCAACGAGATCGCGGTGCACGCCTTTCTCGACGGACGCATCGGCTTCCTCGAGATCTCCGCAGTGGTTGCCGAGACCCTCGAAAAGCTGAACGACCGCGGCGAACTTGCCGCCGGCGACGACGAGGCCGCGGTGGACTGGGCGCTCAGTGTCGACGACGTCGCACGTCGCCTCGCGGCCCAAGTCCTGTCGCGATTCGAGCGCATGCCTTGACGGCGACCAAGCCCGACCGCCACGGCCCCAGCGATCCAGGGAGACCCGCCTGCCGATGTCGGCCTTCCTCTATACCGTCGTAAGCTCGATCATCCCCTTCGTGGTGATGATCAGCCTGATCGTGACAATTCACGAGCTGGGTCACTTCCTCACGGCCAAGGCGTTCGGGACGGCGATCGAGCGATTCTCCATGGGGTTTGGCAAGGCGATCGTGTCGTGGCGCGACCGCGCCGGCGTGGAGTGGCGAATCGGCTGGATACCGCTTGGCGGCTATGTGAAGTTCGCCGGTGACGAGAACGCCGCCAGCATGCCCGACAAGGCGACGCTCGACGACGTCCGCGCTGCGATCGTGGCCCGTGAGGGGCCTGGCGCTGAGCTTCGATACCTGGCTTTCAAACCGCTCTGGCAGCGAACCCTGGTGATTCTCGCCGGTCCTGCGGCCAACTTCCTGCTGGCCATCGTTATCTTCGCCGCCTTCTTCCTCTCGTTCGGGGAGCCGGTGACCACGCCTCGCGTCCAGGCCGTGATGCCGGGCGAGGCAGGCCAACAGGCCGGTTTCCGTGCGGGTGATCTCATCGTCTCGGCGGACGGCCGGCCGATGAACACTTTTGAGCAGGTCCAATTCTACGTCCAATACCGTCCGGGCGTACCGATAGACTTCGCTGTTCGACGCCAGGGATCCCTGATTCATCTGCTTGCCCGGCTAGGGGCCGTGCAGGAGCCCAGCGCCTTTGGCGGAAGTCAGGCCGTCGGCCGACTCGGCCTGCAGGCCGAGGAGGGAGCCATTGTCCATGTCGGCCCTGTCCGGGCCACGACTCTCGCCGTACAGAGGACCTGGGACGTCGCCGCCACGACAGCCTACGCCCTGGGACGCATCGTCACGGGGCACATGCGCGCAGACCAGCTCCACAGCATCGTCGGCATGGTCCACGCCTCAGGCGCGATCACCAAGGAGGCTATCAGCGCCGCTCACGCGGCAAAGGTCAGCTGGCTCGTCGCCGAAGCCTTCTTCATGAGCCAGCTTGCCGCCGTAATGAGCGTCAGCATCGGGTTCCTCAACCTCCTGCCCGTTCCGACGCTGGATGGCGGCCACCTGATCTTCTATGCATATGAATGGGTGGCGAAACGCCCGGCTGCGGCGAAGGTGCAGGCAGCCGGGTATCGAGCGGGACTTGCTTTGCTGTTGGGTTTGATGTTGTTCGCGACCTGGAACGATGTCGAGCGGCTTCGCCTGTTCCGCTTTATCGGCAGTTTATTTTCCTAAGGCGGTCGCGTCCTAATGCCTGATATCACGACAGGTTCCCTGCCGGCTGCCGCCGTGCTCGCCGTTTCGAGCCTTGCAGGCCTCCTGGCGGGAACAGCCCTGCCGGGCGTCGCCTTCGCCCAGGTCGCCGCTCCGCCGCCCTCGCAGTCGGCGCCGGCGCCGCCAACCCCCGCCGCGGTTGCTCCGCCCTCGCAGTCGCAACCGGCCGTGCCGCCTCCCGCCGCGGTTCCTCCAGCCCAGGCCGGCGTCGTCGGGCGAATCGACATCCGCGGCGAGGAGCGGATCGATCCCGAGACCATCCTTGCCTACCTGCCGATCCACGTCGGCGAGACAGTCGATCCGGCGAAGATCGACGGGGCGTTGAAGGCGCTGTTCACCACCGATCTGTTCTCGGACGTGAAGATCGACCTGCAGGGTTCGGACCTGGTCGTCCAGGTGGTCGAGAACCCGATCATCAACCAGGTGCTGTTCGAGGGAAACTCGAACATCAAGACCGACAAGCTGCAGGACGAGATTCAGATACGTCCGCGTGGCGTCTTCACTCGCGCCAAAGTTGAGGAGGATGTCGGCCGCATCGTGGAGCTCTATCGCCGCGAGGGGCGAATCTCCGCCGTCGTCACGCCCAAAATCGTTCAGTTGCCACAACGCCGCGTCGATCTGATCTTCGAGATCAAGGAGGGTCCGAAGAGCGGGATCGTCGAGGTCAATTTCGAGGGCAACAAGAAGTTCTCCAACGCCGATCTTTCAGGCGTCGTCGTCACGAAAGCCAGCGCCTGGTACCGATTCTTCTCGACCAACGATAACTACGACCCCGACCGGATCGAGTACGATCGGGAGCAGCTGCGCAAGTTCTATCGGAACCGCGGCTATTATGATTTCCGGATCATATCGTCCGTTGCCGAACTCGATGTTCAGCGCAACGGCTTCGCCGTGACCTATGCGATCAGCGAAGGCGAGATGTACCGGTTCGGCAAGGTGACGGTGCGGGCCGAGCTGAAGAAGCTGAACCCGGACATCCTGCGGGCGATTCTGCCGATCCGGCAGGGCCAGGTCTATTCCGACGACAAGATCGAGAAGGCGACGGACGCTCTGACCTTCGCCGCTGGCGCCGCTGGCTTTGCCTTCGTCGACGTGCGCCCCCGCTATACGCCCAATACGCGCACGCACACCGTGGACGTGGTGTTCGACGTCAAGGAAGGACCGCGCGTCTACATCGGCCGCATCGACATCGTCGGAAATACCCAGACGCTCGATTACGTGATCCGTCGCCAGCTGTCCGTGGCGGAGGGCGACGCCTACAACCGGGCGCTGGTGGACCGCTCCAAGCAGTCGGTGAAGAATCTTGGATTCTTCAAGGACGTCGACATCACCAACACGCCGGGTGACGCGCCGGACAAGACGAACCTGTTGGTCAAGGTCACCGAGCAGCCAACGGGCCAGCTGTCGTTCAGCGCCGGCTATAGTTCGATCGACAAGATCGTGACCGATATCGGCATCAGCCAGACCAACTTCCGCGGCCGTGGCGAGACGGTTTCCGCCCGCGCATCGGTCGGATACCTGCAGCAACTCATCGATCTGTCGTTCACCGAGCCGCACTGGCTCGGTCGCAACCTGACCGCAGGGTACGACCTCTACGCCCAGCGGTATGACTTCACCCAGTACGCAGACTACATCTCAGAATCGGTCGGCGCCGTGGGACACGTGGCCTTCCCCCTGGCCCTCAACGCGCTGCTGACGGCGCGCTACACGATCCGGACTGAGAACATCAACATTAACCCGGCGCTCTGCATCCCCGGCCAGCAGACGGTGTCGATAGCCCTCTGCAGCGAGGGTGGCGCCTATTTGACGTCGGCCATCGGCTACACGCTCGGCTACGACGGACGGAACGATTCGCGAAACCCGACCCGCGGCTTCTATGTCAACGTCTCCCAGGACGTCGCGGGCTTCGGGGGAACGGTGCACTATGTGAGTTCACAGCTGCACGGCGGTTTCTACCACGGCTTCAGCAAGGACTTCATCTTCGACTTCACTGGATCGGTGAAGTACATCGACGGCTGGAACGGCGACTCGATCCGCATCGGCGACCGCTTCTACGAGGGTGGAGATACGTTCCGAGGCTTCAATCTGGCAGGTGTCGGCCCGCGGGATATCCAGTTTGGTGACGCTCTGGGCGGCAAATTGTCAGCCATCGGCACGCTCGAGGAGACTTTCCCGAACGGGCTGCCAGAGCAGTACGGCATCAAGACGCTGTTCTTCGTCGACTTTGGAACGGTCGGCCTGCTAGACAAGTCCGACCTGATCAATCAATTCACCAACCAACCCATCACCACGATCCGGGACGACCTTAACCTTCGCGCTTCCGCCGGCATCAGCGTCTTCTGGCGTTCGCCGATGGGACCGCTCAGGTTCGACCTAAGCCAGATCATCAAAAAGGACAGCTACGACCAGACCATGCTGTTCTACTTCTCCACGAGCACGAGGTTCTGATGTTTTTTTCTTCTCACCGAGTCACGACGGCCTCTGCGGCTGTCCTGGGTCTCGCCCTGGCCGCATCCGGCGCTATGGCGCAGTCGCGCGCGGCAGCCCCTGCCGCCGCTCCGGCCCCGGCGATCGCGCAAGGGCCGGTCATTCCCGGCGTCTGCACGATCTCGGTTAACGAGGCCATTGCGCAATCCACGGTGGGTCAGTTCGTTCGCACGCGCCTGCAGCAACTCGGCCAGCAGGTGAGCGCCGAACTGACGCCGGAGGACCAGTCCATCTCCAACGACGCCAAGGCCTACCAGGCGAAGGCGACGACACTGGACGCCACGTCTCGCCAGAGCCAGGGCCAGGCGCTGCAGGCTCGCGCCAACGCCTTCCAGCAGAAGTACGAACTACGCCAGCGTGAGATGCAGGCGACCCAGGAAAAGGCGCTCAACCGCATCGCCCAGGAACTCGATCCGATCGCCCAGCAGCTCTACCAACAACACCGCTGCTCGATCCTGATCAACCGCAACGCGGTCCTGATCGGCAATCCTGACATGGACCTGACGGCGGCGGCGGTGACCCAGCTGAACGGCCGGATCCAGCAGTTCGCGTTCGACCGGGAGCACCTGGACACTGCGCCGGCGCCGGCCGCCCGCTAAGTCACCGGGGGCGCGCAGGTCGTGAGCGGCGCCTTGGCCGATGGGCCTGTATTCCCGGATCGTCGCTTTTACGAGACGACCGGGAGGGTTCCGCTGGGCGAACTCGCCGCCCTGATCGGTGCGACGCTTGCCGATCCGTCATGGGGCGAGCGGCCCATCGCCACCGTCGCGGCGCTGGCGATGGCCGGTCCCGACGCCTTGAGCTTCTGCTCGGGCCGGGAGCACCTGGCTGACCTGTCAAGCACGGCGGCTGCCGCAGTGTTCCTGCCGCAGTCGATGGCCGCCGCTGCGCCGCCCGGATGCGCCGTCGCGGTGACGCCTCTGCCGCAGGCGGCCATGGCCGCCGCCGCCGAGCGCCTCATTCGGCCTCGCCGCCACGTCGCCGACCAACCGGCGATCCACCCGTCGGCCGAACTCGAACCGGGTGTGACGTTGGGCCCCGGGGTGATGGTGGGCGACGGCGCGCAGATCGGGCGCGGCACATGGATCGGGCCCGGGACCGTGATCGGTCCGGGCGTCGCCATCGGTCGCGACGGCTGGATCGGAGCAAGAGCCGTCATAGGGTTCGCCCTGATCGGGGACAGGGTCCGCATCCATGCGGGCGCCGTGATCGGCGAGCCTGGGTTTGGCGCGGCGCCTGGGCCGGGCGGGATTGTGGACCTGCCGCAACTCGGTCGGGTGATCCTGCAGGACGGGGTGACAGTGGGCGCCAACGCCTGCATCGATCGGGGCGCTTTCCAGGACACCGTGGTCGGCGAGAACACCAAGATCGACAACCTCGTGCAGGTCGCCCACAACGTGGTGATCGGGCGGAACTGTCTTCTTGCGGCCTACACCGGGATCTCCGGCAGCACGGTGGTCGAGGACGGTTGCGTCTTTGGCGGGCGGGCCGGAATCAGCGACCACATCGTGATCGGCAGGGGCGCGCGTATCGCCGCGGCGGCCGGCGTGATGAAGAATGTGCCGGCGGGCGAGAGCTGGGGCGGCTCTCCGGCTCGTCCGGTGAAACTGTGGCTGCGTGAGACGGCGCTTCTGGCCAGACTGGCCCGCCGGCGCACCGGGGAGTTATAGCAATCCTTCATGAGTGAGACGATCAACGCGGGCGCCCTCGCGCCGGCCGCCGAGGGCGTGGCCATCGACGTCGAGGAGATCATGCGGCGGATCCCGCACCGCCCGCCTTTCCTCATGGTCGATCGGGCCGAGGCGTTCGTGCCGGGCAAGTCGATCGTGGGAATCAAGTGCGTCACGATCAACGAGCCGTTCTTTGTCGGGCACTTCCCAGGCGCGCCGGTCATGCCGGGCGTCCTGATCGTGGAAGCCCTCGCTCAGACGGGCGGGCTCCTGATGTCCAAGTCATGGGATGTCGATCCTGAGGGAAAGATCATCCTCTTCATGTCGGTCGACAACTGCCGCTTCCGCCAGCCGGTGCGGCCAGGGGACTTGCTGCGTCTCGAGGTCGAGGTCCTGCGCACGCGCGCCGACGTGGTGAAGTTCAAGGGCCGCGGCGTGGTCGACGGCAAGCTCGCCGCGGAAGCGGAATTCGCGGCCATGCTCGTCGACACCCGGAAATGACCGCCATCCACGCCACCGCGATCGTCGATCGCGCGGCGAACCTCGGGCCGGATGTCGAGATCGGTCCCTATTGCATCGTCGGAGCAGGCGTCACCGTCGGCGCCCGCACCCGGCTTCAGTCCCATGTGGTTCTGGAGGGTGATACGCAGATCGGCGAGGACTGCGTGCTTCATCCATTCGTGAACCTGGGCGGTCCGCCCCAGAGCAAGGGCTATCGGGGCGAGCCGACAAGGCTTGTCCTCGGGGACCGTAAT